>PHEC01000238.1 GCA_002841115.1 Alphaproteobacteria bacterium HGW-Alphaproteobacteria-6
ATCGCCCGCAAAACCGCCGTCAGATCGAAGCCCTGCTGGCGCAGGTTGACAGTGCCGCGCTATATGCGCAGGGGCAATCAGCCCCACCTGCCTCGCCATTGCGTGGCTTCATCAATCGCGCACTGGCCGAGCGTGGCCTCAGCCCGATTCCGCGCGGTGCCGACAGCAACCAGTCAACAGCCGACTGGAACCTGCCGGTTACGCCGTATCAGGTTGGCGCCGAAGGCTACCAGCCAAGCCGGTCGCTGGCAGTGTTGCTGCCACTGAGCGGCCCGCTATCGGGTGCCGGCCACGCCGTGCTCGATGGCGTCTTAGCTGCGCATTTTGAACAGGCCGGCGAGCGCCCTCGTCTGCTGGTGATCGACACCGCCGGCAGTGCCGATGCAGCGGTCGCAGCATATCAACAGGCATTCGATGCGGGTGCGCAGCGCGTGCTGGGGCCACTGGATCGCGATGCTGTAAGCGCGGTGTTCACCCTGGAACAGCACCCGCTGCCGATCCTTGCCCTCAATCGCAGCGGGCTGCCGCCACCGCCGGGCAGCGCCAGTTATACGCTGTCGCCCGAGGACGAAGCCGTTGCTGCCGCCGAACGCATGCTCGGCAAGGGCCTTTTGAAAGCCATAGCCGTCGGCAGCAGCGACGAACAAAGCCGGCGCGCGATTGCCGCGTTTGTCGAACACTTCACCCAGCGCGGCGGCGAATTGTTGGCCAGCGCCGAGATCCCCGAATACGCGGCCAACTTCAGCGACGTACTGAAACCACTGTTTAGCGCGGCCGGTGGTCGGGTGATCAAAGATCCAACCAGGGTAAAGGCCGACAGGACCGAACTGGCCGCCGCGCACGACGCCGTGTTCATCGCACTCAAGGCACCGCAGGCACGGCTGCTGGTACCGCAACTGGCGTCCGTGGGTTTTGCAAAGAAGCCAATCTTCGCCACCGCGTTGATCGTATCGGGCAGCGGCGATCTGCGTCTGGACCTGGAGCTGGAAGGAATCGAGTTCCCCGAGTTCCCGTGGCTGTTGGGCGAAAGTGATGCCCTGCCCAGCGCCGAGCATCTGGCACGCACCCTGCCCAGTACACGTGGCGCCAGTGCCCGCCTGTTTGGCCTTGGCGCTGACGGCTATCGTCTCAGTGCCTATCAGGATTACCTGCAAAGCCACCCTGGCGCCTGGCTGGCTGGCACCAGTGGCCAACTGCGCATGGACATGTTCGGTAACGTGTTGCGTGCGCCATCGTGGGCAGTTTTCAGCGGTGGCCGCACCCGCGCCGCCATCGAAACCTCGCTGCAACCGCAGGCCATGGAATCCGGTGACGGCACCTGGTAAACCCACCTCACGCCGCACCATTGGCGCCGCCGGCGAAGATGCGGCCCTTGCCTGGTTGCGCGAACGCGGCTTGCAGCCGTTGGCGCGCAATGTAGCATTCGCATTCGGCGAGATCGATCTGATCGTGCGCGATGGCGCGACCATCGTGTTTGTTGAAGTGCGGCAACGACGCAGCGATCGCTTCGGCGGTGCTGCCGCATCGGTGGATCGACGCAAGTGCGGACGTATCGCTCGCGCCGCCAGCGCATGGTTGGTCAGCAATCCGGCACTGGCCAAGGCACCGTGTCGATTTGATGTGCTGGCATTGTCTGGCCGTGATGCCAACGTGCAGATCGAATGGATCCGCGATGCCTTTACCCTGGATGACATCCGCTGATGCGAAATCCGTACCTGCCGATTCGACGCAAGCGTTTGCAGCCCCTCTCCCGCCGGGAGAGAAGTTGGGGTGAGGGTAAGGGCGAACACGGCAAATCATCGTGTGCGAGTGAGACATGTCACTGACCTGCAACCCGCACGACACCCTGCCCGACGCTCTGCGCAAACAATTGGCACGGTGTTTCGACGCCAACGCCCTGCTGCTGTCGCCAGCGCAGCGGCTGAGCTACGGTTACGACAACTCGCGCCAGTTCGCGATGCCGGCCGCCGTGCTGTTGCCGCATGAAACCGCTCAGGTACTGGAACTGGTGCGCGCCTGTCGCGCCCACGGCATACCGATCATCGCCCGAGGTCGCGGCACCAACACCACTGGCGCCACGGTGCCGCTGCACGGTGGCGTGGTGGTCAGTTTCGAGCGCATGAACCGATTGCTGCGCATGGCACCCGAAGACCGACTCGCGGTGGTCGAACCGGGCCTGCTCAACGGCGACCTGCAACAGGCCGCCAAGCCACACGCCCTGTTCTGGCCACCCGACCCGACCAGCGCCGCCTACAGCAGTGTCGGCGGCAACATCGCCTGCAATGCCGGCGGCCCACGCGCAGTGAAATACGGCGCCTGCCGCGACAATGTGCTCGGCCTCGCCGCCGTCACTGGTGCCGGTGACCTGATCCGCTGCGGCGGTGCCACCAGCAAAGCCGCATCGGGCTACGACTTCACCCGTTTCATCGTCGGCTCCGAAGGCACGCTGGCGTTGATCGTCGAAGCCACCCTCGCACTGCGCCCGTTGCCTGACGCACGCCGCGCACTGCGCGCGCTGTATGCCGATGTCGAATCCGCCGCCGCCGCCGTTGCCCGGCTGATGGCGCAAGCACACACCCCATCGATGCTGGAGTTTATGGATGGCGAGTGCGTGCGTCTGGCGCGCGAGATCGGCGGCGCCGATATTCCCGCGGCCGGTGCGCTGCTGATGATCGAAGCCGATGGCGATGCCAGCACCGTGGACATTGCCGTCGCCGCACTTGAACGCGCCGCCTGCGGCCCCGGGCTG
>PHEC01000239.1 GCA_002841115.1 Alphaproteobacteria bacterium HGW-Alphaproteobacteria-6
TCAGCGCGATCAGCGCCGCATCGCCCCCGGCCCTGACCTCGTCGATGATCGCCGCCACCGCCTGATCGACGCTCTCCTCCGCCGCGCGTCTGGCGCCGAGAAGGGCGGCGAACGCCGCCTCAAAGCCGGGCTCGGCGCTGGACAGGAAGACAGGCATCGGCGGCACTCCTCGCTTGCCCTTTCCCTTAGAACATGTCGCCGGGACTTGGAAACCGGATTTTCGCGACCGCCTTGCTGCCCCTGAGGCCGGCGAAAGCTCTGCCACCGGCCGCCGCGAACCGGGGCCGGCCTCAGCCCGGATCATCGCCGGACAGCGGCGCCAGCTTGCGGTTTCTTCGTGTGAAAATACCCAGTATCCGCAGGCCGAGCAGCCCGCGGCGCATCGCCATCGCGCCCGCCGTCCCCGTCCCGCCGACTGGCCCGCCGCCCGTCGCACAGCCGGCGGCGACCTCGCGAAACCCCGCCCGCGCATAGGCTGCGATCGCCGCGCGGTTGGCCGGCGCCACCTCGAGACACAGCGCCCCCAGCCCGGCCGCGGCCGCATCATCGAGCGCCGCCGCGATCAGCCGGCCGCCGAGACCCAGCCCGCGACTGCGCGGCGTGACGTAAAGCCCGGCGATCCAGCCGCGGCGCCGCGACCAGGCCGGATCGTCGTCGCGGGTCCAGACGATGCAGCCCGCCGGCTCGCCGCCGGCCAGCGCCAGCAAGACCGCCCGCGCCGCGATATCGGCGGCGTAGGCCTCAAGCGGCCAGTTGGCAAATGCGTCCTCGCCCGGCGCGAAGGCCTCGGGTGCCAGCGCCAGCGCCTCGAGCCGGATCACCCGCCACTGCGCCGCCGCTGACGGGCCGACCCGCCGGATGATCATCGCCGCCCGCCGATCATCGCCGCCCGCCCTGCAGCCGCATCGCCCTCCGGGCCGTCACCCGTTGCGACACATCGGCGCGGCCGGTCATTCCCGGTGTTCGGGGACATGGCCCGTCGGCGCCAGATAGGGCCGCGTCACGTCGCGCAACAGCACATCGAGGCATTCCACCTCGGCGGCGATCGCACCATCGCCGGCCAGCGTCACCACCAGCCGCCCGGCCCCCTCGGCGCCCGGCTGCCAGTCAAGCGCCAGCACCGACAGGACCATGTCCGCCTCATGCCGGTCGATACCCTGGCTTGCCACCCGCAGGACCTGGTCGATCACCAGAAGCGCGCGCACCCGCTCATAGCCCCGCCCGCGCCGCTCGGCGGCCTCGCGGTCCTCCCAGCGGAAGCGGTTGACCAGCATGACCAGCCGGCGCCGCTTGCGGTCAAGCCGGATATCGGTGATCGACAGCACCGCATCCTGGACCAGCGCCGAGATCACCGCGAGCCCCTCGGCGTCGTCGGCGCAAAGCCTGAGCGCGGTTTCCGCCCCTTCGGCGAAGCGCGCATCGCCGCCCGTGTCGCTGCCGTCCGGCCTGTCGCTCATCGCTTTCCCCGCCCCATCCGTTGCCTGCCCCAGCCGCTTTCTGACTCAGCCGCTTTCTGACTCAGCCGGCCGCAACCCGCTCGATCCGCGCGCCGACCGCCGACAGCTTCTCCTCGACCCTCTCATAGCCGCGGTCAAGGTGATAGACCCGGCTGACCACGGTCTCGCCCTCGGCGGCCAGCCCGGCGAGGATCAGCGACACGCTGGCGCGCAGGTCGGTGGCCATCACCGGCGCGCCTTTCAGCCGCTCGACCCCGGTGACCGTCGCATGGCCGCCATGAACCTCGATCCGCGCCCCCATCCGCATCAGTTCGGGCGCATGCATGAAACGGTTCTCGAAGATCCGTTCCTCGAGCACGCTGACCCCCTCGGCGGTGCACATCAGCGCCATCATCTGCGCCTGAAGGTCGGTCGGAAAGCCCGGGAAGGGCGCGGTCACCACATCGACCGCCCTGACCCGGCCATTGCGGCGCGCCACCTTCAGCCCGCGCGGCGTTTCCTCGACGCTGATCCCGGCGGCGTCGAGCCTTTCGCAGAAGGCGCCGACCAGGTCGATCCGCCCGCCGAGGCATTCGACCTCGCCGCCGCAGATCGCCGGGGCCAGCATGTAGGTGCCAAGCTCGATCCGGTCGGTGACCACCGGATGGGTGGCGCCGTCCAGCCGGTCGACCCCCTCGACGGTGATGGTGTCGCTGCCCGCGCCTTCGATCCGCGCGCCCATCCGGGTCAGGCAGGCGGCCAGATCGACGATCTCGGGCTCGCGCGCGGCGTTCTTCAGGACGGTGGAGCCCCTGGCCAGAACCGCCGCCATCAGGGTGTTTTCCGTCGCCCCGACCGAGACGGTGGCAAAGTCGATCACCGCACCCTTCAGCCCGCCGGCCGGCGCCCTGGCATGGATATAGCCGTCGCGCAGGTCAAGATCGGCGCCCATCGCCGCCAGCGCGCTCAGATGCAGGTCGACCGGCCGCGCCCCGATCGCGCAGCCGCCGGGCAGCGACACCACCGCCCGCCCGGCCCGCGCCAGAAGCGGGCCCAGCACCAGCACCGAGGCGCGCATCTTGCGCACGATGTCGTAGTCGGCGGTCAGGTTGGTCAGATCATGGCTCGACAGCGCCAGCACCTGCCCGCCCTGCAGCGAGGTCACCTCGACCCCGAGCGAGCGCAGAAGCTGGGTCATCGTCGCGATGTCGGATAGCCGCGGCGCGTTGGTCAGCGTCAGCGGCGCGTCGCTGAGCAGCGTTGCCGGCATCAGCGTCAGGCAGGCGTTCTTGGCCCCGGCGATCGGGATC
>PHEC01000068.1 GCA_002841115.1 Alphaproteobacteria bacterium HGW-Alphaproteobacteria-6
CCTGGCTGATCCTCGACGATCAGGTCGGCGACGCCATCGCCACCCTGCGCCGGGCGCTGGACAACAACCCGCGCGATGCCGCGGCGATGACGCTGATGGCCCAGGCCTACGAGCGTGACGGCAACCGCGAGCTCTTGCGCGAAATGCTGTCCCAGGCGGTGGTTGCCTCGAACCGCGGACCGGCCGAGTCGCTGCGCTATGCCCAGCTTCTGATCTCCGAAGGCAAGACCCTGACGGCGGAATCGGTCCTGATCGACAGCCTGCGAATTGCCCCGGGCAATCCGATGATCCTGGTGCCGCTCGGCGAGCTTTACCTGACATTGCAGGACTGGCCCCGCGCCGAAACCGTCGCAGCCGCGCTCGAGGCGCTCGACGATCCGGCCGCGACCGCCGCGGCCACCGGCCTGCGCGCGGCGATCTTCGGCGGCCGCCAGCAGACCGACGAGGCGATCGGCTATCTGCAGGCGCTGGTCGACCGGGGCGAAGGCGGGCTGAACGCCAAGGTTGCCATCATCCGCTCGCATCTGGCCAATGGCCAGAATGACAAGGCGCTGAGCTATGCGGCGGCCCTGCGTGCCGAAGACCCCGAAAACCCCGATATCCGCTTCATCGAGGCGTCGGTTCGCGCGCTGACCGGCGACGCCGCGACCGCCGAGGCCGATTACCGGACCCTGGTCGAGGTCGATCCGGGCCGGGTCGCGGTCTGGATGGCGCTGTTCCGGCTGGTCGCCGCCGATCCGTCCCGCACCGCCGAGGCGATGTCGCTGATCGACGCGGCCCTTGCCGCCAATCCGGCCGCCGGTGAATTGCGCTGGGCCAGGGCCGGGCTTTTGGAACGCGCCGGCGACTTCGATGGCGCGATCGCGGTCTACGAGGTGCTCTATCGCGAGAACAGTGCCAATCCGATCGTTGCCAACAACCTTGCCAGCCTCTTGTCGAGCCATCGCAGCGACGACGAGAGTCTGGCGCGGGCCGAGATCATCGCCCGGCGACTGCGTGGCAGCACCGTCCCCGCCTATCAGGATACCTATGGCTGGATCGCGCATCTGCGCGGTCGCCATGCCGATGCGCTGGCCGAACTTGAAAAGGCCGCGGCCGGTCTTCCCGACGATCCGACGGTGCAATATCACCTTGGCATGGCGTTGCTGGCATCGGGTCGCGAGGACGAGGCGCTGGCCCGGCTGCGCCCGCTGGCCGAGCGGGGCGGGTCGGACAGCGGGCATCCTTCGGTCAAGGCGGCACGCGACGAGATTGCCCGGATCGAATCCGCTGCGGCCGGCGCCGGCAACTGAGGGTTGTTTCGCGCGCGGCATCAGTGTTGCCGCCGGGGCACTCAGTGGGGCGTGAATGCCTTAATCTGACCGGGCAAGCGCAGTTAAGGTTTTGAAAAAGCGCGGCTTGGCCGTAATGTCAGTTCGATTCGTATTCAATCGGGTGTCCAGATGTTCAGAACCCTGCTCGGCCTTTTTCTGGCCGTGATCCTTGCCCCGGCGGCTTTTGCGCAAAGCTCCTATCGCATCCAGGCCGGCGATGTCCTGCAGATGGAGGTTCTGGAAGACCCGAGCCTGAACCGCAGCCTTCTGGTCCTGCCCGACGGCAGCGTCAGCCTGCCGCTGGTCGGCACGGTCAGCGCGACCGGGAAAAGCGTCGATGGCCTGCGCAGCGCGATCTCGACGGCTCTGGCGCCGAACTTCGCCTCGCCGCCGACCGTGTTCCTGTCGATCAACCAGCTCAACCCGGTCACCACCGCGGTGACCAGCGCCCAGGCCGCGGCGGCCGCCGCCGGCGGGTCGACCGATCTGGTCGCGGTCTACGCCCTCGGCCAGGTCGCCAACCAGGGGCGCATCGATGTCGAGCGCGGCACGACGCTTTTGCAGTTTCTCGCACAATCGGGCGGCATGACCCAGTTCGCCGCGACCAAGCGCGTGCAACTGCGCCGCACCGATCGCAAGACCGGCACCGAGACGGTGTTCCACTACAACTACAAGGCCGTGCAGAACGGGGCGAAGGCCCCGGTGATCACGTTGCGCGAAGGTGATGTCATCGTTGTGCCGGAGCGCCGACTTTTCGAATAACAACAAGGCGGAACGAGCGTGGTGGGGACGAGCAAGACAAAGATCGCGGCAATCGCGGCACTATCGGTGATCCTTCCTGAAAGCGCCCTGACACAGAGCGTTCAGCAGGGGGTGTCGCAGCGGCTGACCACCGGGGTCACGCCGACCCGGGCGGCGCGCAGCACGCGCAACACCGGCGGCACCCAGGTCGATATCGGTGTCGGCTCGACGCTGCGGTTCGATGACAACTTCGAGCTGGTGCCGAATGACGGTGGCAACACCTCGATCTTCGACACCAACCTGTCGGTCGGGCTGAGCAGCATCACCTCGGTGCACAACTTCAACCTGACCGGCACCGGGGTCTTTCGCTATGCCAATATCCCCGGCCGCACCGAAACCGGGTTCGAGGATCCGACGGTCCGCCTGAACTATTCGACGTCGAGCCTGAACAGCCGGCTGACGGTGACCGGCCGCTACCGCGATGTCGACCGCGACTTTCTCGATCCCTTCGAGGTCGAGCGCGAGGAGCAGGCAAGCTCGGGTCTCTTTGCCAACGGCGGTTCGGTCCGCTCGCGCAATATCGGCGCGACCTGGCAGACCGGCATGGCCAGCCCGATCGGCTTTACCCTGGCCGGGCAGCACAGCAACACCAACTACATCGACACCTTCATTCCGCGGCTTTTCGACGTCGAGACCAACAGCGGCATCGCCACGCTGACCGGGCGGATATCGCCGGTGACGCAGCTTCGCACCTCGTTCGGACTGACCGATTACGAGGCCGAGGACATCCCGCAGACCGAGCGTCTGACCACCGACTACGCTGTCGGGGTGGTGCAGAACATCAACCCGACCCTCGTTCTCGATGCCCAGATCGGCTACACCGAGGTCGAGACCGACACCACCGGCGGCACCCAGAACCGCAGCGGCGGCACCGGCGCCTTCACCCTGACCCAGACCCTGCCGACCGGCAGCCTGTTCGCCAATGGCGTGCTTACCCGCAACGAGAACGGATCGCGCGCGACCTTCCGTCTCGGCCGCAGCCTGGCCCTGCCCAACGGCAGCCTTTCGGGCAGCATCGGCTTCACCGACGGCTCGGGCGGCAGCAGCAAGCCGATCGTCTCGCTGAACTATCTGCGTCAGATCGGCACCGATGACTTCTCGATCTCGGTCGACCGGATCCCCTCGACCAACAACACCAGCCAGGACATCATCGATACCCGCATCGCGCTGGGTTACGGCCATGTCATCGACAGCCTGTCGCGCTTTGATGTGATCGCCAACCTCGGCCGGTCGGAAAGCTCGGGCACCGGTGGCGCGCCGACCATCGACCGGGCGAACCTGTCGGCGACCTATACCCGCACGCTGACCTCGGACTGGGACATGACCGGCGGCATTCTCCTGCGCTATCAGGACGACCCGACCGCGGGCGGCGAGGCCAATTCCAACGCGGTCTTCGTGACCCTGGGGCGCAACTTCAGTTTCCGTCCCTGACCCGGTTGCCCGCGACGGTGCCGACCGTTTCCAAAGCCGCACCAATCGCGGCGCAATCCCGGTGCCGAATGGCGCCCCGTGCCGGGAAACCAGTCGCCAAATGCCGCGAATTCACCTAGTGTCCCCGGGCAGAACGATACTGTGCGGAACAGGACCGGCATGACCCTTTCAACCAGCCCGGAACGGCCCATCGGTCCGCTTCGCCTCGGGATCAACCCGCTGGGGCTTGGGCTGTTCGTGCTGGTGCTGCTTGGTTCGCTGCCGGTGTTCTGGATCGGTTTCGTCTCGCTGGCCCAGGCCTGGTCGACCGCGGAATACAGCCATGGCCCGCTGATCCCGGTGATCTCGCTTTATCTTTTCCTGCGCGAACAGCGCCGCTGGCCGCCGACCACGGCCGAGGCCGGGGCGCGCTGGCCCGGGATTTTGGTCATCGCCGCGGCCCTCGGCATCGCGGTCCTCGGCAACCTGATGCGGGTCGCCGATATCGTCACCTATGCCTTCATCCTCTGGGTCGGCGGCGTGGTGCTGACGATCTTCGGCTGGCAGCGTGGCCGGCATCATCAACTGCCGGTGCTGCATCTGGTCTTCATGCTGCCGTTGCCGCAGATCCTTTACTGGAAGCTGACGATCTTCCTGCAATACCTCTCGTCGGCGATCGGGGTCTGGTTCGTCAGCCTCGCCGGCGTCGCGGTCTATCTCGAAGGCAACGTGATCGACCTCGGGGTCTACAAGCTTCAGGTCGCCGAGGCCTGCTCGGGGCTGCGCTATCTCTTCCCGATCCTCAGCTTTTCCTATCTCTTTGCCATCCTCTACCGCGGCCCGTTCTGGCACAAGGCGGTGCTGCTGCTGGCGGCCGCCCCGATCACCGTCCTGATGAACTCCTTCCGGATCGGCATCATCGGGGTTCTGGTGGACCGCTACGGCATCGATCAGGCCGAGGGGTTCCTGCATTTCTTCGAAGGCTGGGTGATCTTTCTGATCTGTGTCGCGGTGCTGTTCGTGATGGCGATCGCGCTGCAACGGCTGACGCCGCGGCCGATGCCGCTGGCCGAGGCGATCGACCTTGATTTCGAGGGCTTCGGCGGCATTCTCGGGCGCGTCCTGGCGATCCGCGCCAGTGTCGCGCTGGCGCTGGCGCTGGCGCTGACCGGCGGCGTGTCGCTGGCCTGGCTGGCCCTGCCGACGCCGCAGGCCGTGGCGGTCGCGCGCGATCCGCTGGTGCTGTTCCCGCGCGATATTGCCGGCTGGCGCGGCTATACCGCGGCGCTGGAGCCCGATGTCGAGCGGGTGCTGGGTGCCGACGACTATCTGAACGCCTTCTACCGGTCGCCCGAAACCGGCGATTATGTCAGCTTCTTCGTGGCCTGGTATGCCAAGCAGACCGAGGGTCAGGGCATTCATTCGCCCGAGGTCTGCCTGCCGACCGGCGGCTGGGAGGTGTTCAGCCTTGAAGAGGTGCCGCTTGATCTGCAGGCCGAGGGCTATGGCCGCTTCAACGCCAATCGGGCGGTGATCCAGAAGGGGCTGTCGCGGCAGATCGTCTATTACTGGTTCGAGGGCCGCGGCAAGCGCGTCGCCAACGATTTCCGCGCCAAGCTGTCGGTGCTGTCCGACAGCCTGACCATCGGCCGCACTGACGGCGCGCTGGTGCGCTTTGTCACCCCGATCGGCCCGGACGAGACCGATGCCGAAGCCGAGGCGCGGCTGGTCGCCTTCATGCGGCTCAGCCTGGCGCCGTTGCCGCGCTTCGTGCCATTCTGAGCGCCCGCGGCTTTCGCTTGAACGGCGCCATGCTTCGGGCAGTATCGCGGCCATGATCGACAGGTTTCGCGATGACAGCAGTGGGCGACTGCCCGGCCGGCGCCTGGGTGTTCACGCGGCGGTTCTGGCGATCATCCTTGCCTCGGCCCTGCCGGAGGTCATCCTCTGGGGGGCGGATACCGGGCTTTGGGGGTCGGTGCGCTGGCGGCTGATCGCCTATGAATACGGCGCCTTCTGGGGTGGCCTGCTGGCCAACTGGCAGCCGAACTACCGGCTTCAACCCCTTGCGATGTTTTTCAGCTACGGCTTTCTGCATGCCGGTCCGGTGCATTTCACCGTCAACATGATCACCCTGCTGTCGCTGGCCCCGCCGATCATCGCGCGGGTTGGCGCAAGGCGTCTGGTGCTGCTCTACGCGCTGTCGCTGCCGGGCGGGGCGGCGGTGTTTGCCGCCCTCGGGCCGGTCGCCGCACCGATGGTCGGCGCGTCAGGGGCGCTTTTCGGGCTGGCGGGCGGCTATCTCGGCTGGGAATGGTCGGACCGTCGCGCCGCCCGCCGCCCGCTCTGGCCGGTGCTGCGGGTGCTGGCCTTGCTGGCGGCGCTGAACCTCGTGCTGTGGTGGGCGATGTCCGGCGCGTTGGCCTGGCAGACCCATCTTGGCGGCTTTGTCGCCGGATGGGCGATGGCGACCGGACCCTGGCGCCGCCGCCGGGGCTGAGTCCGGATCAGCCCTTGGCGCCTTCGCCCCGCGCATAGATATCGTCGTAGCGGATGATGTCATCCTCGCCAAGATAGGTGCCGGTCTGGACCTCGATCAGGACCATCGGCACCTTGCCGGGGTTTTCCATGCGGTGGCGGGCGCCGAGCGGGATATAGACCGACTGGTTCTCGGTCAGAAGCTGCACCGTGTCATCCACCGTCACCCGGGCGGTGCCGCTGACCACAATCCAGTGTTCGGAACGGTGGTGATGGCTTTGCAGGCTGAGCGCGGCCCCCGGATGCACGACGATCCGCTTGACCTGAAAGCGGTCGGCCAGGATCAGCGTCTCGAACCAGCCCCAGGGCCGGTGGTCGCGCGGAAAGGTCTCGGCCTGCAGCGCGCCCTCGGCCTTCATCGCGGCAACGGCGATCTTGACCTCCTGCGCGCGGTCCTTGGGGGCGACGATGACCGCATCGGCCATCGCCACCGCGACCATGTCGCGAAGCCCGATGCCGACCAGTTTCAGGCCCTCGGACTCCGAGCGCAGCAGGCTGCCCTCGCAGTCGATCGCGGTGACATTGCCGGCGGTCGCATTGCCATCCGCGGCCGGCGGCGTCTCGCGCCAGACCGCGGCCCAGTCGCCCAGATCCGACCAGCCGCCGCCATAGGGCATGACCGACAGGTTGGCCGCCCGCTCCATCACCGCGTAATCGATCGAGATCGCCTCGGCACCCGACCAGGGGCCGGAGGCGAGCCGCAGGAAGCCGAGATCGGCCCGGGCCTCGGCCAGAGCGGCCCGCACCGGGGCCAGCATCGCCGGCACATGCGCCTCGAAGGCGGCCAGGATCGCGCGGGCCGAGAACAGGAAGATGCCGGCGTTCCACAGGTAATTGCCCGCCGCCAGCATCTGCGCGGCGGTTTCGGCATCGGGCTTCTCGACGAACCGGGCCAGGCCGATCGGCTCGGCACTGTCGCCCCGCGCGCCGGGCACCAGTTCAAGCCAGCCATAGCCGGTCTCGGCCCGGTCCGGACGGATGCCGAAGGTCACCAGCCGCCCGGCCTCGGCCGCCGGACGGGCCGCCGCAACGGCGGCGCGGAAGGCGGCCGCATCGGGCACGACATGGTCCGAAGGCGCCACCAGCATCAGCGCATCATCATCGCCGGCGGCCAGATGCAGCGCCGCCGCCAGGATCGCCGGCGCGGTGTTGCGCCCCTCCGGCTCGATTAGGATCGCGCCGGGGTCGATCCCGGCGCCGGCCAGCTGTTCGGTGACGATGAAGCGGAAATCCGAATTGGTGATCACCACCGGGGCGGCGAAATCCGGCCCCGACAGGCGCCGCGCCGCGGCCTGAAACAACGAGCCGTCGCCGGTCAGCGCGGCGAACTGCTTGGGAAAGCTTTTGCGCGACAGCGGCCAGAGCCGGGTGCCTGAGCCGCCACAAAGCAGAACGGGAACAATGGGTTTCATCACTGGCTATTCATCCGCTGGCTGCCGGCACGGGTCACGACCGGGCCTGACCAGACAGTAGATCACTGGCCGTAATTGGCAAGTCGCCGAAGTGATCCAGCGCGCGCCGAAGCTCTGCCAGACCCGCCGCCAGCAGCGCCGCCGCCGCCGCCGGGCTTTCGGCCTCGGCGTAAAGCCTGAGTTCGGGCGCGTTGCCCGAGGGGCGGACATGGACGACGCGCCCGCCTTGCGCGGTGATCCGCAGGCCGTCGGTCTGATCGGCCGCGGCCTCGGCCAGGCCAAGCCTGCCAAGAAAGCCGCGCCGCGCCGCCGGCCCATCTGCCATCGCGGCGACCAGCGCGCCGGCCCGGTCGGTCGGCACATCCTGCAGCCGGTCGGCCGCGGTAAAGCGCGCCGGTTCGGCCGCGACCAGGTCGGCCAGGCCGCGGCCCCGCGCCTGCCACAGCGTGGCGATGATCGGCAGCAGGCAGTCACGCGTCATCAGCGGGGCAAGCCCGCCCGCCGGCCCCTCGGCGGCGAAACCCAGAAGAAAGCCGCCGTTGGCCTCGTATCCCGCGACCCGGCCGCCCGCCTCTTCCATCGCCGCGATGACATGGGGCGATCCGATCCGGGTGCGCAGGACCCGCGCGAAACGGCCGCCAAGCTCGGCCCCGCCGTTCGACGACACCGGCGTCACCACGATGTCGGCGCCGAGCGCCGCGGCGGTGATCTGGCCCAGGATGTCGCCCGCGATCACCGCGCCGGTGGCATCGGTCAGAAGCGGGCGGTCGGCATCGCCATCGGCCGAGGCGATGGCGTCAAGCTGCCCGGCCCTGGCCCAGTCGCAAAGCATGGCCCGGGTTGCCGCGTCCACCGCCTCGGTATCGACCGGGATGAAGGCCTCGGACCATCCAAGCGTGACGACCTCGGCGCCCAGCACCGCCAGCGCCTCGGCCATCGCCCCGCGGCCGACCGAACTATGGGCATAAAGCCCGATCCGCAGCCCCGCCAGCGCCCCCGCGCCAAAGGCATCCCGGTAACGCGCGACATAGGCCGCCGCCGCACCGGGTGCTTTGCGAGGCGCCGGGCCGGGCATTGCGGCATCTGGCCTCCGGCCAAGGACTGCAAGGATCGCCTGCTCTTGCGCCTTGGTGATCTCGCCCGCGGGGGTGTAGAACTTCAGCCCGTTGCGGTCGGCGGGAATGTGGCTGCCGGTCACCATCACCGCCGCCGCCCCCGCCGTCATCGCCGCCAGCGCCAGCGCCGGCGTCGGCAAGGCGCCGCAATCGGTCACCGCAAGGCCCGCATCCCGTGCGGCGCGCATCACCGCGTCGGCGATGGCCGGCGACGAGGGGCGCAGGTCGCGCCCGAGGTAAAGCCCGGCCCCGGTCGGGCAGGCCGCCACGAAGGCCGCGACATGATCGCCGACCAGTGCCGGCGTCAGGTCGGTGACAAGGCCACGCAGGCCGCTGGTGCCGAATTTCGGGGCCATGGATCATCCCTTGCGCCATGATCGTCGCGCCACAGGGTATTGCCTGGGCGCGCCCGGCTTCAAGCGTCTTCGCGCGCAGGCCGCACCCGGACGGCGATGCCACTTGCCTCACCGGCCCTGATCGCTAAGGTGCGCGCGACCCTTGGGGGAGGGCATGTGCAAACCGGTAGCGGAAATACGAGAGATGGCGGACGGTACCGCAGACAGTCTGACCTCCCCGATCGGGGCCGGCCATTCCGGCGCCCTGGCAGGCCGCAAGATCCTGATCATCGTCGAGAACCTGCCGGTTCCCTTCGACCGCCGGGTCTGGCTTGAGGCGCGCACCCTGAAGGCCGCCGGCGCCGAGGTTGCGGTGATCTGCCCGACCGGCAAGGGCTTTGACGCCCGCTACGAGGTGCTCGAGGGCATCCACATCTATCGCCATCCGCTGCCGCTCGATGCCAGCGGCGCGCTGGGATACCTCGCCGAATACGGCGCGGCGCTGCTTTGGGAAAGCTGGCTGGCGTGGAAGGTGTTCTTCCGCCACGGCTTCGACGTGATCCACGGCTGCAATCCGCCCGACCTGATCTTTCTGGTGGCGCTGCAATTCCGCCTTCTGGGCCGGCGCTTCATCTTCGACCACCACGACATCAACCCCGAACTTTACGAGGCCAAGTTCGGCAAGCGCGGCTTTTTCTGGCGGCTGATGGTGCTGTTCGAACGGCTGACCTTCGCCAGTGCCTCGGTCTCGATCGCGACCAACGAAAGCTACCGGCGGATCGCGCTGGAGCGCGGGCGGATGCCCGAGGCCGATGTCTTCGTCGTCCGCTCCGGCCCCGACCTGTCGCGGGTCAGGCCGGTGGCGCCGGCCGAACACTGGAAGAACGGCCGGCGCTTTCTGGTCGGCTACGTCGGGGTGATGGGCGATCAGGAAGGCATCGACCTGCTTCTGGCCGCGGTCGCCGATCTGGTCCATCGGCGCGGGCGCCAGGATATCCAGTTCGTTCTGGTCGGCGGCGGCCCGTCGCTGGACAGCCTGCGTGGGCTGGCCGATGACCTCGATCTCTCCGATCACGTCACCTTCACCGGACGGGCGCCCGACCAGACCCTGTTCGAGGTTCTGTCGACCGCGGATCTGTGCGTCAACCCCGACCGGGTCAACCCGATGAACGACAAGTCGACGATGAACAAGATCCTGGAATACATGGCGTTTTCCAAGCCGATCGTGCAGTTCGAGGTGACCGAGGGGCGGTTTTCGGCGGCCGGCGCATCGCTTTATGCCCGCGCCGACGACACCGCGGATTTCGCCGACCGCATCGCCGAGCTGCTGGCCGATCCGCAACGCCGCGCCGCGATGGGCGCCGAGGGCTATGACCGCGTGGTCAGGCTTTTTGCCTGGCCGCATCAGGTCGGCGCGCTGATCGGTGCCTATGAGCGCGCCTTCGCCCGGTCGCGCCGCGGCCGCCGGGGTGCGCGGTCCTGACGGTCGCAGCCTGGAGTGGGTCGCCTGCATCCGCAGTCACGCGACCCGCTCCAACCTTTTGATTTTGCATGTCCTGGACGCGCAAAACCGGTTCCCACTTTTGCGCAACATGCTCTGACAGGCTGCTGAAAAAGTCACGCACCCAGCCGTTTTCAACCTTGAGACCGGAAAACAGTTCCTCGCCACGCTCCCCACAAGCACTGGCCCGGGCGACCAGCCCGGGCCGCGCCCGACCCTCCCGGCGGGAGGGCGCCTTGCAACGTCGCAAATTGCTCGACGGCTGGAATGATCTGGCTGCCATAAAGCGCCGCAACCCCAGCGTGGCAAAGCGCCCACCCAGGGTCGGGCGCGGCCCTCCGTTCCAGGATCAGATGGCGGAACAGGAAAGGTTTCCCCGCCAGACACTGCCCGAAGCCCCTTTTCAGCAGCCTGCTAGCGGATCGTGTGGGTCTCGATCACCCGCCGGCCGGTCAGGTCCAGAAGCCGCGCGGTGGCGTTCGAGGCCACGACCAGATCCCAGGGACCGGCCTGCGCGACCGCCTGATCGACCAGAAGCGTGTCGATCGACGGCAGGTGGGTATAGGCATAGCCAAGGTTCTGGCCGCGCAGCTTGGCCGGTTGCAGCCCCGGATCGAAGATCGACACCGCAAAGCCCGCCTCGATCAGCTTGCGCGCGATGTCGACATTGGGGCTTTCGCGCAGATCGTCGGTGCCGGCCTTGAACGCCAGGCCGGCGATCAGAACCCGCGCGCCGGGGGCAAGGCCGGCGACGATCTGCTGGAACTGGTGGTTCTTGTGCGCCTCGTTCGAGCGCAGGAGGCTGTCGATCAGATGGGCATTGGCGCCGGCATCGGTGGCGATATGCTGCAATGCGCGCACATCCTTGGGCAGGCAGGATCCGCCGAAGGCGCCGCCCGGCCGGGTGTAATAGGGCGAGATGTTCAGCTTGGTATCGGCGACGAAGATCTGGTGGATCATCCGCGCCGAGACATCCAGCCTTTCGCAGACCCGACCGATCTCGTTGGCGAAGGCGACCTTGACCGCGTGCCAGGAATTGTCGACGAACTTGGTCAGTTCGGCCTCTTCATAGCCGGTGACGAAGACCGGCGCCTCGATCCCCTCGTGCAGCGCCTCCATCGCGGCGCAGGGCTGGCCATCGACGGTGCCGACGACAATCTTCGAGGGCTGGAAATAATCCTGGATCGCCTGCGCCTCGCGCAGGAACTCGGGGTTGTAGACCAGCTCGGCCCGCGCCTGCCAGCCCTCGCCGATCTGCGCCCGGAAGATCGGCGCGATCAGCTTGCGGATCGATCCGGGCCGCATCGTCGAGCGGTAGGCCACCGTCAGCCGCGGCCCCGCAGCCCCCCCGCCGGCCAGCGCCGAGGCGATCTGGCGCGAGACATCGACGATGTAGCGCATGTCATGGGCGCCGTCGATGCCGCTGGGCGTGCCGACACAGACCACCGCGACGGTGGCGCCGGCGATCGCATCGGCAACGGAACTGGTTGCCGACAACCGGCCGGCGGCCAGTTGCGCGGCCATCATCTCGGCCAGTCCGGGTTCCTCGAAGGGCGGCCTTCCGGCATTGACATCGGCGATCTTGGCGTCGCTGACATCGACGCCGACGACCTCGTGGCCCTGGCTGGCGATGCAGCAGGCGGCGGTGAAGCCGACATAGCCCAGCCCGAAAATGGCAACCTTCATACTCTCACTCCGGCCAATGCGCCTTGCCGCGGGCAAGCTGCCCGGTGCGCGCGGAAAATGCCCCAGCCACCGGGCATGCACAAGTCTCTTTGCCGGCGCTCGCCGGGCAGGGCGCCCCGGCGCGGCTCATTCCCGCAACGCATAGTCGATGATCAGTGTTTTCTGAAACGCGCGAAAGTTATCGTCGGCGATCAGCGTGACCATCGGTTGACCATCGGGATCGGTCCACAGGCTGATCCCTTCCATGTTGTCCAACTCACCGGGCGCGGTCAGCAGCAGCGTCTCGGACGCGCCAAACCTGCCGGCGGCGAAGGCAATGCGCCTGACCCGGGTGGCAAACCCGGACAGAAAGCTGTGGCGGCGCTCCAGTAGATAAAGCCGTCCGGCGCCGTCGAAGGTGGCATCGACCGCGGCGAAGCCGCCGGTGCCGGCCGGGACCGGCGGGCCGGGCCGCCACAGCATGTCGCCGTCCCCGGCGCCGGTCAGCGTCGCATAGCTGCCGTCCGGGCCGGCGACCTCGAGGATCGCCAGAAGGCCGCCCGTCGGGCTGAACGCCAGCGCCTCGATCGCCTCGTTGCCCCAGAGGTCGCGAAACCGGTCCCAGTCGCTGAGATGCTCCGGCATCGGGTCGGGCGGGCGAAAGCGGGCGATGCGCACATAGCCCTCGAAGCCAATGGTGATGCTGCCATCGGGCGCCAGCGCCATCGCCTCGGCATCAGCGGTGAAGCCGCTGACCGGCTTGCCGTGATTGTCCTTCAGATGCAGTTGCGAGAGGGTCTCGATCGCGGTGATCCGTCCGTTGCCGTCGCGGGCCACGGCGGCCCGAAAAAGCACGCCGCGATCACTGAGCGCCCAGAGGCCGGCACCGGAACCGGTCACCGCCAGTGCCGAAAACCCGCCGAAATCGGTGCCCGGTCCGGTCCAGACATGGCGGCTACGCTCGATCAGTTCGGCGCCGGTCGCGGCGGCGCAAGACAGAAGCCATCCGACCAGCGCCAGCCAGGCTGCCTGCCGCGCCATGGGGCGGCGGTTATCGGCGCGGGCGGGCAAAGGCAATCCGCGCCGCTTCGGGCGACAGCCGCTCGCGCACCGATCGCGGTGCCGGCAGGCCCCAGACCGCCCGCAGGATCGTCGTCGCCTGCGGCCAGGCCCCGGCCAGCGCCAGTTGCAGCGCCTTCGCGGTGGCATAAAGCATCGCCACCGGCAGCCCGGCCGGGTTGAAGCGGCGCATGAACAGCATCCGGCCGCGATACTTGAACCAGAAGGAAAACGGCGAGGCGAGCCGCTCGAGCGTCGGCGAGCCGATCGCGGTGCCGGCATGGTGAAAGACCACCAGGCCCGGCGCCACGACCAGCGGCAGATCGCCGCGACGAAGCGCCCAGTCGGCCTCTTCGTAGTAAAGGAAGTAATCCTCGCGCATCGGCCCGACGGCCTCGTAGAACCGCCGCGACGCGATCATGTTGGCGCCGGTGACGAAATCGATCCCGGCACCGTCGGGCAGAGGCGCGGCATCGGCCTCGCGACCGAGATTGACATTGCCGGTCACCCCGGTCCAGCGGTTGATCCGCCCGCCGTCGATCTGCACCCGCTGCGGCGGTTCGGCATAGCGCACCCGCCCGCCCATCAGCCCATAGCCGGGCACCTGCGCCGCCATCGCCAGAATCGCCCGGCCCGCACCCGGATCGGCATAGGCATCGGGGTTCAGCACCCAGAAATGCGCGATCGCGGGCAGGCCGGCCAGCGCCGCCAGGCCGATATTGACCCCGCCGGCAAAGCCGCGGTTCACCGCCGAACGGATCAGCACGACATCGGCCCCGGCCCGACCCAGCGGCGCCCCTTCGGCGACCTCGACCAGATCCACGCCCCCGGCCCGTGCCCAATCCCTCAGCACGGTCACCGTGTCGTCGGCCGAGGCATTGTCGATGACCACGATACCCGGTGCCCCGCCGTCAAGCGCCATCAGGCTGTCGAGGCAGCCAAGGATGACATCGGCGGAATTGAAGGCGACGATGACGGCGCCGATCGGGCTATCGGTTCGGAACTGGTGCATCTTTCGCGACATGGGGATTGAAGCTCGTTCAAGCGGTAATGGGGAAAGGTGTTAGCAATTGGGCGGGATGGGCACCACAATCGACATGTGGCGGTTACGTCCCTGAAACTCTGGGCTAGAGCATGTCGCGCAAAAGTGGGAACCGGTTTTGCGCTACTCGGACATGCGAAATCAAAAGGTTGGAGTGGGTCGCGTGAATGCGAATGAACGCGATCCACTCTAAAGCTCATGACAGTCGCCGCCAGAGATACCCGCGCAGCCCCCCCATCGCCGCAAGGGCGGCCAGAACACTCAGCCCGACGATCCAGTGCAGCGGGTGCAGATGCGCCGCCAGTCCGGGCTGCGGCGGATGAAGGCCGGCATCGATCACCACGACCACACAGGCCAGCGCCGACAGCACCGCGGGAAGCATCAGCGGAGCAAGTCGCATCCCGACCCGGCCGCGGGTCAGCCAGAGACCGGCCAGGAAGCCCATGACCTCGGCCGCCGTGGCGATCCAGATGATCGCCAGCATGTCGCCGGTGCGGATCGCCACCAGCCAGGACAGCGGCAGCGAGGCGATGCGGAACAGATTGGCAATGACGGCATTGCCCGATCGTTCCCGCGCCAGGGCGACGAGCGAGCCGCCGGTCTTGGCCACGCGCACCGCCTGCAAGACAGCGATCGGCACCAGGATCGGCAGGATGCCGTCGAACTTGGCGCCCAGAAGCAGATGCACGACCGGACCGCCCAGAAGCGAGGCGCCGAGGATCAGCATGAGGCCGATCACCAGTCCCGCCTCGATCGCCGCGATGCCAAGCCGCTGGAAGGCCTCGGCCCGGTCGCGCAGTGCGCTCAGCTGCGGCAGGAAGAACGACTGGCACGAGCCTGCCAGAACCAGCGTCGGCGTCAATGTCAGCGTCATCGCCATCGAGAAGACCGCCAGTTGCGCCATCCCCATCTCGCGCCCGACGATCAGCCGCTCGCCGTTGAAGACCCCGAAAAGAAGTGCTCCGTTCAACAGAAGCGGCCAGCCGAACACCGTCGCCCGCCGCATCAGCGCGAAATCCAGCCGCAAGCGGTAGCGCCGCTCGGCGGTCCAGTGCGACAGCACCACCATCGCCGCAGCCTGGATCATCAGCGCCACCAGCATGATCCGGTAATCGCCGTAAAGCACCGCCAGCGGCCAGACCGCCAGCACCGACACCAGCGCCGGCACCACATTGGCAATGACCGAGGGGGCAAAGCGCATGTGCCGCTTCAGCCGGTGCATGTCGAAATGCTGCAAGCCGTTGATCAGCGGGATCGCGGCAATCACCTGATAGGCCCAGGCGACCTGCTCGATGCCGAGGAACCGCGCATAGGGATGGGCGATCGCAAAAAGGACCAGGCTGGAAAACAGCCCGCGCAGCACCTGAAAGCCCTGCATCGCCGCCTGGAAATCCGGCTCGTCACCGTCGCGGTCGACGACGATCATCTGGTTCAGCCCGAAATAGGACAGCATCTCGACCACCGACATGGCGATGGCGAAGGTCGCGGCGATGCCGTAGTCCTCGGGGCTGATCAGCCGCGCCACGATCAGGTTGCGCAAAAGCAGCAGGGCCGAGCCAAGCGCATTTCCCGAAACCAGCAGAATGGCTTTCTTCAGCATGATCCCGGTTCTGTGCCTGCCGCCCGCATCCTGGGCCATGTCTTGCGTGCAAATGACCATCGTCGCAAGCCCCGCTCACCGCATAGCATGGCGGATCCGCCGGCCCGGGTGGGAAATACCTCGAACCTTTCCCGATTGCCGCTTCGGCGGATCATCGCCGACAAGGCGAACTTTCCGGTTCTGGCGCGCGCATTGTCCCCGATTTCGAACCAGTGGTGATCTGGACGCGGATTGATCCGTGCGGCCGGGAATCGCCGGCGGCTTCACCCCGCCCCATGCCAGGGCGCGTCACCCTTCAGGACGGTCCGCGCCATCCAAACCGCACGGTCGGCAAAGGCGCGCTGGCGCGGGTCATCGGCGCCCGCCCGCGTCATGATCCACCCCGCCGAGGCGAAGGCGCGCAGCATCACGAAAAGCGCCAGATCCCGTGCAGCCTCGGCCGGCAGCGACCGCACCGCCCGGTAGCCGGCCAGAAGTGCCGGCACGATCCGCGCCAGATGCGGCTCGTCGAGGCTCTGCACCAAAGCCGTCGCCAGATCGTAAAGCCGGTAGCCATGGCCGCAGTCGTCAAAGTCGATCAGCGCCAGCCCGGAACCGCCGCACAGCACATTCTCACGGTAGACATCGGCATGGATCAGCCCGTAATCAGGGGCCGCGCGGCGGATCCGGCCAAGCCGGCCCCGCGCCAGCGCGGCGGCATCCTGCACAAGGTCGCTATCCTGCCGCGACAGCGCCGGGTTCTCCCAGAACCGCCCCCAGTGCGGTGCCTCTCCCAATAGCCCCGCCGCGTCCCAGTGCCGGCGCGCCAGCCCGGCCGCCCCGGCCCAGCCATCGGCCGCGTCATGAAGCCGCGCCAGAAGCCCGCCGATCGCGGCGAACAGCGCCTCCTGCTCTGCCACCCCGCCCGCCAGCGGCACCCCGGCCGCGCCGATCGCCCGGCCCCCGATCCAGGTGACGCAACTGGCAAGCCGCCCGCCGGCCTCGCCGATCAGCCCGCCATCCGCCATCGGCCAGGGCTGCGGCACCGGCAACCCGGCGCTCGCCAGCGCGCGCATGAAGTCAAGTTCGGCCAGGATCGCCCGGCGCCCCTGATAGCCCGGCCGATGCAGCCTGAGCGCCACCCGCACACCTTTCGCCAGCACCACCTCGAACACCGCATTCTCGCGGATCTGCACCAGCCGCGGCGGCATCATGGCCCCGCCCCAACCCGCCAGCGCGACCCGCGCCAGGGCCCCCGCCTCGGCCCGCCCGGTCATGCCCCGATCCGGTCCAGCGCCTCGGCCAGAACGCTGGCGGCCAGATCGCCGTTCTCGCGCGAAAACGGCATCGGCGGGCGCAGCTTCCGCCGCATCCGGCGCCGGCCGGCCCTCGCGCATCAGTTCCACCGCAAGGAACAGCCCGCGCCCGGTGACCCGGGCGATCAGCGGATGATCCAGCGACCGCAGGAGGCCCAGCATATGCGCGCCACTGTCCAGGGCCCGCGCCATCAGACCCTCCTGCTCGATCACCTCCAGAACCGCCATCGCCGCGGCACAGGACACCGGATTGCCGCCGAAGGTGTTGAAATAGCCGAACGATCCGCGAAAGGCCGCCATCACCTCGGGCCGCGCCACCACCGCGGCGACCGGATGACCATCGCCCATCGGCTTGCCGAGGCTCACCACATCGGGCGCGAAACCCAGCCAGTCATGGCCCCACCAATGGCTGCCCAGCCGCCCGAACCCCGGCTGCACCTCGTCGCACAGGATCAGCCCGCCGGCCCGGCGCACCAGCGCGACCGTGGCATCGAGAAACCCCGGCGCCACCTCCGGCAACCCCTCGTTGGCAAAGACCGGACACAGCATCAGCCCGGCAAACCCGTGCCCCGCCGCCTCCAGCTCGGCAATCGCCCGCGCGACATGGGCGGCAAAGGCCGCGCCGTCCGGCCGGTCCGGCGCCGGCACCAGCCGGACATGACCGGGATAGCCGCCGATCGGCGGACGGCGGGTCGACAGCCGCGCCACCGCGGCGGTATTGCCGTGATAGGTGTTGTCGGTGGCGATGATCCCGGTCCGCCCGGTCGCCGCCTCGGCCATGCGCAACGCGATGTCATTGGCCTCCGACCCGGTGCAGACCATGATCACCTGGCGCAGCCCGTGGCCGAAGCGCGCCACCAGCCGCTCGGCATAATCGAGAATCCCGCGGTGCAGATAGCGGCTATGGGTGTTCAGGACCCCGGCCTGCGCCGCGATCGCCTCCACCACCTTCGGGTGGCAATGCCCGACATGGGCGACGTTGTTGTAGCAATCAAGATAACGCCGCCCCGCCGCATCCCAAAGCCAGACCCCCTCGCCGCGCACGATCTCGACCGGCTCGCCGTAGAAGGTCGGCACCCCGGGCCCCAGCAGCCGCACCCGGCGCGCGATCAGGTCACTCATCCTCCACCGGCCCCCGCAGCGCCTTGATCACGCCACGCCCGGCCTTGGCCGCCAGCCGGCGCCGCTGGCTGCCCAGGGTGGGGCGCGTCGCCACCCGGCGCTTCGGCGCCACCAGCGCCGCGCGCACCAGTTCGGCCAGCCGCTCGCGCGCCATCTCGCGGTTGCGCGCCTGGCTGCGGGTCTCCTCGGCACGGATCACGATCGCCCCGTCCTGGGTCCAGCGCCGCCCCGCCAGCCGCTTCAGCCGCGCCTTGACCGCCTCGCCCAGATGCGGGCTGCGCGCCGCCTCGAAGCGCAATTCGACCGCGGTCTCGACCTTGTTGACATTCTGCCCGCCCGGTCCCTGCGACCGGCTGAAACTCTCGCTCAACTCCCAGTCGGCAAGCACGATGGTATCGCTGATCCGCAACATGCCCCGACCATAGCCCCTCGCAGGGAAATCCGAAATCCGTCACCGTCTTCTGTTCGGAAATACCTCACGGGGGTTCGGGGGTGTGAAACCCCCGGCGCGGCCATCGCCGCCCCGCCCCGGGGCATTGATTTCGCATCTTCGAGAAGCTCGAAACCGGTTCCGACTTTTGCGCGACCTGCTCTAACGGAAAGGGCCGCCCGATCCGGGGCGGCCCTCCGAGTTCTTCGGAGATGGGCCAGTTAGGGTGCTGTTGCCAGCAAGGCCCAGTCAGGGTCCTGAAACCTTCGGGTCTGCCCTCAGGCCGCATCCCTCCCGACTGTCCCGACACCTCTCTCCAACATCACTCTCGACACTGGACCACCTCCTTTCACTGCGTTGCCGTTGATCAAAGGCTGCCACATATTTTGTGTTTGTCAAAAGGTTTTACGCAACCTTTTCTGTCAATCTTGAAACAATCATCCGGAATGGCACCAGCGCCACCAGCGCCAGCGCCAGTTTCACCGCCCAGTCGGCCAGCGCCAGCGACTGCCACAAGGGCGCCACCGGCCCGACGCCCAGCACCGGCAGCGCCTCGTTCGCCCAGGCCACGTCGACCCCCGGCGCGATCATGCTCAGCCCGGCGGAAAAGGCGATGGTGAAGAAGATCGCGGTGTCCAGCGTCGCCCCGACCAGGGTCGAGACCAGCGGCGCGCGCCACCAACGCGCGCGCCGCAGCCGGTCGAAGATCTGCACATCGACCATCTGCGCCACCAGAAAGGCGGTGCCCGAGCCGAGTGCTATGCGCCAGCTTACCAGCAGGCCGAATTCGCCCTCGATCTGCGTGCCGAGAGCCGAGGCCGCGACCCCGACGACAAAGCCGGCCATGACCACGCGGCGCGCCGCGGCGGGGCCGTGGATCCGGTTGGTCAGATCGGTGACGAGGAAGGCGAAGGGATAGGTGAAGGCCCCCCAGGTCAGCCATTGGCCGAACAGGAACTGCACCAGGATGTTCGAGGCCAGCACCACGGCGGCCATCGCAAGAATAGCCGGCACCAGCCGGGCGAATGTCGGGTTCGGGGTCATGTCATGTCCGTTTTGACAAGGTGGCGGAGACTTGGCCCGCGGAGGATGTCCGCGGGCAGGCGCCGCATAGCCTGGCCCGACCGACCGGTCAAGCCGCAGCACTCAATCCTCCACCCGGTATTCGACGATCTCGCTGCGCTGCAACGCCCGGAAATTGTCGTCGGCGATCATCGTCAGGCGAATCGCCCCGGCCGCGTCGCGCCAGACCGCGATCCCTTCAAGGTTGTCATGCCGCCCGGCGCGGGTCGCCAGCAGCACCTCGTCGGCCACCACCCGCTCGCCCGCCAGGGTGATGCGCCGCACCCGGCTCCTGAAGCCGATGAGGCCCCAGAAATCGCGCTCCAGCAGGTAAAGCCGCCCGTCGGGGCCAAAATCGGCACCGACCGGCCGCCAGACCCGGTCGCGGCCGAGATCGAAGGGCCGATCCCAGGCCCCGCCCCGATAGCGGTGGACCGCGATCACGCCGGCCCCCACCTCGGGAAAGGCCAGAAGTGCGCCATCCGGCGCCAGCGCCAGCGCCTCGATGCCGCCGTTCGGGGCAAGGTCGCGGAACGCGCGCGGCGCGACCAGGCCCCGGGCGGCAGCATCGCGCGACGGGTAGAAGGCGATCCGGTGCTCCAGTTCGAAGGACACGAAGAAGCCGCCGCCCGGCGCCCAGGTCAGCCCTTCGGCATCGTCGAGCGGGTCGCGCACCACCCGCCCGGCCGAATCGTGCAGCATCACCGGCCGATCCGCCTCGATCGCGACGATCCGCCCGGCGCCGTCGCGCACCAGACGCCCGGCCAGGGTCGCCCCCGAATCCGACAGCGCCAGAAATCCGGCCCCGTCCGGCGTCACCTCAAGCCCGGAAAAGCCGCCGAAAATGGCGCCCTCGCCCTGCCAGTCGAACCGCCCGAGAAACTGCACCTCGCCCGCCGCCGCCGGCACCGCCAGCACCGCGGCGAGGGTCAGTCCGAGGCCAGGACCGCGGCGCATCGGGCAGGCAGGTCGGCCATGGTGTAGTCGCGCGGCCCCCTCGGGCGGGGCTGTGCCGGGCGGTCCTTTGGCGGGTTGCGCAACTCGTCCAGATAGGTCGTCACCCACCAGTTGAGCGTCTCGTCGCAGCCGTCCCCGCCCTTCGACAACTCGGCCACGGTCGGGGTCTGGGTCTGACAATGGCGCGACCCTCTGGGGCATTTCAGCCGGACATGGAAATGGGTGTTGTGGCCGTAAAGTGGGCGGATCTTCTGCAACCAGCGCTTGTCGGCGCGCCGCGCGCCCTGACACATCGCGACCTTGACCGCGGCGGCGACAAAGATCCGCTCGACCCGCGGATCGGACGCCGCCGCCTGCATCAGCCGCTGATGCGCCGGGGTCCAGTTGCCGTTGATTCTGGTCTGGTCCTCGGTGCGGACCGAGACCGAACTGATCGCCTCGCGCTCGGCCCGGTTCAGGGTCAGGCGCCTCGGCGGCAGCATCCAGATATCGGCATCCAGCCCGATCTGGTGGCTGGCATGGCCGCTGGTCATCGGCCCGCCGCGCGGCTGGCTCATGTCGCCGACATAGATCCCGGCCCAGCCGAGCCTTTGCGCCGCCGCCCCGAGATCGGCGATGAAGGCGATCAGCTCCGGCTGGCCCCAGTTGCGGTTGCGCGAGAGCCGCATCGCCTGCCAGCCCGGCCCGGTCTCGGGCAGTTGCACCATCCCGGCACCGCAGCCTTTCGCATAGCTGCCGATCGCCTCGGGCGGCTGGGCCGAGGCCTGCCGCCTGGCCCCGAAGAGCTGGTTGGCCAGGGGCTCTGCCGCCACCGGGGCGGCCAGCGCCAGGCACAGCCCGAAAAGTCCGGTGATGCGAATGATCATCCTTCCCGCTCTCCTTCCGCCCTGACCCGGATCATCAGCACCAGCCCGATGCCGAAAAGCACGATCAGGGGTGATACCCCCCAGCGCTGGTTGCCGGTCAGCGCCGTCACCAGCGCGATCATCGCCGGCGCCAGAAAGGCGGTGGCCTTGCCCGACAGCGCGTAAAGCCCGAAGGCCTCGGTCGCGCGATCGGGCGAGGTATGGCGCACCATCATCGTCCGGCTCGATGCCTGAAGCGAGCCACCGGCGCCGCCGATCAGCGCACCGCAGAGATAGAAGATCCGGTCGGGCAGCGCCGAGCCTTCGGCAAAGCCGATGCCCCAGAGGCCGCCACGGGTCAGCCCGACGATGATCACGCAAACCGCGATCAGCACCAGGATCGAGACGACGATCACCGGCTTCGGCCCATAGGCCCGGTCGGCCCGCCCGCCGATCCAGCTTGCCACCATCGCCGCCACCGCGCCGATGATGCCGAAGACGCCGATCTGCAGGATGCTCCAGCCCAGCACCCCGCCGGCATAGATGCCGCCAAAGCCGAACAGCCCGTTCAACGCGTCGCGGTATAGCATCGCCGAGCCGAGGTAGGCGGCAAGGCTTGGCCGGTGCAGCAGGCTGCGCAAAAGCCGCCTCAGATCACCCAGCGCCGCGCCGATATCAAGCCGCCGTCGCGCGACCTTCGGCTCGCGCACCCACAAAAAGAACGGCACCATGAAGACCGCATACCAGATCGCACTGAAGGGGCCGACCGCCCGCGTCCCCTCGCGCAACACCGGGTCAAGCCCGAAAAGCGGCGCGATCCCGATCAGCGTCCGCCCGCCCGCCCCGCTTTCGGCCAAGAGCGTCAGCATCAGGACCAGCGCCACCACCCCGCCAAGATAGCCGAAGGCAAAGCCCGACCCCGATATGCCGCCGATCTCGTCATGGTTGCCGAGCGCGGGCAGCAGCGCATTGGTGAAGATCGTCGCGAATTCCATGCCGATCAGGCCGAGCCCGAAGAAGGCAACCGGCCAGAACAGCCCGCCCGCCTCCGGCAGCAGGAACCACAGCCCCCAGGCGCCGGCGACATAGCAGGCCGAGAAGAACCAGATCCAGACCATGCGCCGCCCGCTCTGGTCGGCGATCGCGCCGAGGATCGGGGCGAGGACGGCGATGAGGACGCCGGCGATGGTCAGCCCGGTGCCCCAATAGGCCTGCGCCGCCGCCCCGGCGGCCTCGGCGCCCATGCCGAGTGCTGCAAAATGCGCCCGCGCGACCTCGCCGAAATAGGGGGCGAAGATGAAGGTCAGCAGCAGGGTGTTGTAAGGCTGGCTGGCCCAGTCGAAGAAATACCAGCCCCAGATCCGCTTGCGCGCCGATACCGCCATGCCCCGCCTTTCGCCTTTCGGGCGATCAAGCCCGAAAAGCCACCCGCGTGCAAGACATGGCCGCTCAGCGTGCCGCCGGCGCGGGCAGGTTGAAGACCCGGGCCGGGTGCAATTCCCCGGCGCGGTAGATGCCGACCGCCACCGCCCGGCCCTTGTCGCTGGCCCAGGCCGGTTCGCCGTATTCGACGCCTTCGGCGATCACCATGCCGGGGTTGCCGTTGCGCAGCCGTGCCGCGCCCTCGGGTGTCGCGCGGACCTCGGGCAGATCGGCCAGCCCGACCTCCAGCGGCAGCAGCAGTGCGTCGATCTCGGGGCTGCGCGCCAGTTCCTCGATCCGCGCCAGACTGACGCCATCCTTCGCCTCGAACGGCCCCGACCATTCGCGGCGCAGGACCGTGACATGGGCCAGACAGCCCAGTGCCCGGCCAAGGTCGCGGGCGATGGCGCGGACATAGCCGCCCTTGCCGCAGACCATCTCCAGTTCGGCGTGATCGGCGTCGGGCCGGCCGGTCAGATCAAGGCTCTCGACCCAGAGCGGGCGCGCGGCGAGATCCATCACCTCGCCCTCGCGGGCCAGGGCATAGGCGCGCTCGCCCTCGACCTTGACCGCCGAGAACTGCGGCGGCACCTGCATGATCTGGCCGCTGAGGGCCGGCAGCGCGGCGCGGATCGCATCGTCCGAGGGGCGCAGGTCCGAGGTGGCGATGACCGTGCCCTCGGCGTCGTCGGTATCGGTCGCGGCGCCGAAGCGGATGGTGAAGCGGTAGCATTTCAGCGCGTCGGTGATATAGGGCACGGTCTTGGTCGCCTCGCCCAGCGCCACCGCCAGAACCCCGGTCGCCTGCGGATCAAGCGTGCCGGCATGGCCGGCCTTCTTCGCATCGAAGGCCCAGCGCAGCTTGTTCACCACCGCGGTCGAGGTGATGCCCGCCGGCTTGTCGACCACCACCCAGCCCGACAGGTCGCGGCCCTTCTTGCGTGCCATTTTCCCGTGTCCTTCCCGACGAAAGCCCGTCAGCTATCCAATGCGCCCGGCCGCGTCAATGCGCGCCGCCGCCGGGGCGCTCAGTCGGTTCAGTCGGGGCGCGCCACCAACCCGACCATCGGCCCCATCGGAAAGCCGAAATCGTCGCGCCCGAGGTCCGGCGCGTAAAGCCGCGAGATCCGGCCATCGAGGTAAAGCGCATCGGGCGTGCCGAGCCGGTCGCGAAACAGCCGGGCGAATTCGTGGAAGGTGACCGGCGCATCCGAGATCGCGAAGAACGCCCGTTGCCCATCGGCGCTGACCCCGACACCGTTGCGGATATGGCGCGAGGTGGCATCGGCCAGAAAGCGCGGATGCAGCGCCCCGCCGATCACCAGCATCGGCCCCGATTGGCTGGCATCACGGCAGGCCGGGGGGCTCGCGTCGAATTCCAGGGTCTCGGTCACTGAAAAGCCGTCCTCGCGGATGCAGAAGACCCCGTTCGGGCGCATCCCGAAATTGCCCGGCCCGGCGGCGCGGACCAGGGGTGCGACCTCCCGCCCCGCTTCCAGATAAAGCCCGACCGGGCGGCGGTCGGGGTGATACATCCCGGCATTCATCGCGAAGAGAAGTGTCAGGCCCTGATCCGCGACCATGCCGCGCAGCCGATCGAAGGTGCCGAGCGGCGCGCCGTCCCTTGCTGTCAGGAAAAGCCGCAGGTCATCGCCGGCCGCGACCTCGCAGACGACATGGCCGCGCCCTTCGAAATCGAGCGCCCGGCAGGGCCCCCCGGCTGCCGCCGCCGGGGCGCCGCAGGCCAGCGCCAGTGCGAGGGCCAGCGCCCTAGGACGGATCCCGGCCAAGGTCGTCATCCCCATCCCCGTCCTCGCTGTCGTCGCGCCGGGCGATGTCGCGCTGCACCGTCTCGTCGGCGAACATCCGCCGCGTCTGGTCCAGCCGGTCAAAGGTCTGGTCGACGGCAAAGCGCAGCTCCGGCGCGAATTTCAGCGTCAGCACCTTGGCCACCAGATGGCGCAACTCGCCGCGGTGGCGGCGCAGCGCGGCCAGCGCCACCTCGGCATCCTGCCCGCCGAGCGGCAGCACATAGGCGGTGGCGACCTTGAGATCGGGCGAGGTGCTGACCTCGCCGACGGTGATCGACATCCGCGCCAGATCGGGGTCATGCACATCGCCGCGCGCCAGCACATCCGACAGCGTGCGCCGGATCAGCTCGCCGACGCGAAGCTGGCGTTGCGACGGGCCGCGCCCGGAGGAAAAGCGTTTCTGTGCCATGATGCCGATGTAGGCCATGCCGGCCCGCCCCGCAACGGGGCTTTGCCAAGACGCCGGCCAGCGGCTAAAGCAGGGCCGGCAAGGCGGCGGGAGAGATGCGATGAGTGAAGCGGTTGAGGCCCCCGGGATCGTCGTCACCGGCGTCTCGGGCCGGATGGGCCGGATGCTGGTGGCGACGGTCCTTGCGTCGGGACGCGTCCGGCTGGCTGGGGCGCTGGAGCGCGAAGGTCACGACTGGATCGGCCGCGACCTTGGCGAGGCGATGGGGGGTGCGGCCAACGGCATCACAGTCAGCGATGATCCGGTCGCGGCCTTTGCCCGGGCGCAGGCGGTGATCGACTTCACCCGGCCCGAGGCCTCGGTCGGCTTCGCCGGCCTCGCCGCACAGGCCCGCGCCGTCCATGTCATCGGCACCACCGGGTTCGAGCCTGCGCATCTCGCGCGCATCAAGGCGGCCGCGCGCCACGCGGTGATCATCCGTGCCGGCAACATGAGCCTTGGCGTCAACCTGCTGGTCGGGCTGGTCGGCAAGGTCGCGGCGGCGCTTGACGCCGACTGGGACATCGAGGTGGTCGAGGCCCATCACCGCATGAAGGTCGATGCGCCCTCGGGCACCGCGCTGATGCTGGGCGAGGCGGCGGCGGAGGGGCGCGGCATCGGCCTTGGCCAGGCGCGCGTCGCGGCCCGCGACGGCATCACCGGCGCGCGGCCGGCCGGCGCCATCGGCTTTTCGTCGATCCGCGGCGGCGACATCGTCGGCGAGCACGAGGTGATCTTCGCCGCGCCCGGCGAGCGGATCGTGCTGCGCCATGTCGCGACCGACCGGGCGATCTATGCCCGCGGCGCGCTGAAGGCGGCGCTTTGGGGGCTCGACCGCAAGCCCGGCGAATACGACATGGCCGATGTGCTGGGCCTCTGACCGCGCCGCTCAGGCCCGCGGCGGGATCGGCGGCATGACCTCGGGCGGCATCGGGCAGCGGTAGGGTTCGCGCGCCAGATGGGCGGCATGTTCGGCCCTGGCCGCGGCCAGCAGGTCGGGCCGCGTGATCAGGTCGCGCCCGGTCATCGCCATCGCCTTGGCGGCATGGATCATGCCCTTGTGCGCGGCCGGCGCCTTGCCCTGTGCGGTCAGTTGCCAGGAATGAAACGGCGTGCCGATCGCGCAGGTCGCAACCCAGGCCTGCACCGTCGGCACCGCCCAGCTGACATCGCCGACATCGGTCGAGCCCATCGCCACCCCCGACGACACCCCGAGGGGGGCGATGAAATCGCACAGCGCCAGATCCCGGTCGACCGGCCTTGCGGCGCGGCGGAAGGTGTCGGCGATGTGCTCGGGCGTCAGCGTGGCGCGGATCGCCTGCGCGAAGGGCAGGTCGGCGGCATCGAAATCGGGCGGGCCGAGCCGTTCGAGATTGGCCTGCATGGCTTCGTCCAGCACCCGGTTGCCGAGAAGGTCCGACACCGCCGAGACCACCGCCGAGACGACCCGCGTCCCGGTCATCAGCGCCGCGCCGTCGGCGATGGCGCGGACCCGCTCGACCAGGCCGTTCAGGTCGGCCAGCCGGCGGGTGCGGATCAGTTGCCGCACCGTCGCCCTGGCCGGCACCACGTTGGGCGCGCTGCCGCCGGCGTCGAGATAGGCGTAATGCACCCGCGCATCGTCGGGCATGTGTTCGCGCAGGTAGTTGACGCCGACATTCATCAGCTCGACCGCATCGAGCGCCGAGCGGCCCAGTTCGGGCGATCCGGCGGCATGGGCGGCGCGGCCGTGGAAGGTGAAGTCGATCCGGGTGTTGGCCAGCGAATTGGCCTCGAACACGCCGGTATAATCGGCCGGATGCCAGCTGATCGCGGCATCGACATCGGCGAAAAGCCCGGCCCGGACCATGAAGGTCTTGGCCGCCCCCCCCTCTTCGGCCGGGCAGCCGTAATAGCGCACCCGCCCCGGGGTTCCGGTCGCGGCCAGCCAGTCGCGCAAGGCCACCGCCGCCAGCATCGCCGCCGAGCCGAGCAGGTTGTGGCCGCAGCCGTGGCCGGCCTTGCCGAGCGGGCGCTCCTCGGCCAGCCCCGGTTCCTGGCCCAGTTCCGGCAGCGCGTCATATTCGCCGAGGATGGCGATCACCGGCCCGCCCGCGCCCCATTCGCCCTTCACCGCGGTCGGGATGCCGGCAAGGTCGCGGCTGATCCGTGCGCCCTCGGCGGCAAGCTGATCGAGATGCGCCGCGGCCGAGCGGGTTTCGGTATAGGCGACCTCGGGCGTGTCAAAGACCCGGTCGGCAAGGGCCACGTAATCCGCGCGCCGCGCCTCGACCATGTCCCACAAGGTATCGGTATTCTTCATCGCATCCCCCATTCTGCGCGCCGCCTCAGCCGCGCCGCTGCGGCACCCGCGCCTCGAACCGGCGAAACACCAGCGCGATCACCCCGGCGATCGCCATGTAGACCAGCGCCAAAAGCAGGAGCGGTTCATAGACGATGAAGGTATCCTGCCGGACCCGGGTCGCCACCGCATAGATATCGACGATGGTGATCGTCGCCACAAGCGGCGTCGCCTTCAGTTGCAGGATCGTCTCGCCGCCCAGCGTCGGCAGCACGTTGCGCACCGCCTGCGGCAGCCAGATGCGGCGGAACAGGGTGAGGCGCGGCATGCCGAAGGCGGTCGCCGCCTCGATCTGGCCGCGCGCCACCCCGGCGAAGGCGCCGCGCATCACCTCGCCCTCGTAGCCCGCGTATGACAGCGTCAGCGCCAGCACCGCATAGGGCCAGGCCTGGCGCAGATAGGGCCAGAGCTCGCTGTTGCGGATCGCCGGGAACTGCGGAAAAAGCGAGCCGAGCCCGTAGTAGAGCAGCCAGATCTGCAGCAGAAGCGGCGTGCCGCGGATCACCGTGCAGAAGGCATGGGCCGGGGCGGCCAGATACCAGGGCCCCACCGCCTGCGCGAGGCCAAGCGGCACCGCCAGCAGGAAGCCCAGGACCGAGGTGACGGCGAGGATCCACAGGGTGCGCCAGATCCCCTCGACCGCCAGCGGGGCATATTTCGGCAGCCAGCTCCAGCGCAGGGATGCCGCGCTCCAGGCGACGAAGGCGGCCAGCGCCAGGATCATCACGATCCGGTGCGGCGCCAGCCATGCCGGACGGCCGGTCATGACGCGGTCCCGCGCAGCGACGGCTGGCCGCGCCGCGCCCAGCCTTCCAGCCGCCGGAAAAGCGTGCCCGAGATCAGCGTGACCATCAGGTAAAGTGCACCGGCCGCAAGGTAGAAGGTGAAATAGGCCTTGGTGGTGCCCGCCGCCTGCCGGGTTTCCTGGGTCAGTTCGCCAAAGCCGACGATCGCCAGAAGGGCGGTATCCTTGGTGGCGATCAGCCACAGGTTGGCCAGCCCCGGAATGGCGAAGGGCAGCATCGCCGGCAGGGTGACGCGGCGCGCCAGCATCACCGGCGGCATGCCATAGGCGCGCGCCGCCTCGATCTGGCCGGGCGGCACCGCCTGTATCGCGCCGCGCAGCACCTCGGTCGCATAGGCGCCCTGCACCACGCCGAGAACCGCGATCCCCGCCACCAGCCCGGAAAGCTGGATGCGGGGCTGGCCGAGGGCGACCAGCAACTGGTTCACCGCATCGGTGACGGCAAAGTAAAGGATCAGGATCAGCACCAGTTCCGGCACCGCCCGGACCACCGTGGTATAGACCGCCAGGAGGTCGCGCAGCACCGGCCCGCCGTAAAGCTTGCCGTAGGCGCCGGCGATCCCGATCAAAAGGCCAAGCCCGAAGGCGCCGAAGGCGATCTTCAGCGAATTGGCCAGCCCGCGCAAAAGGTTCGCCCCCCAGCCGGGGGGCGAATAGGCCAGAAGATCAAGCGACGTGGCCAGATCGAGCGCGAAGGCCAGCGCCGGCACGGCCCGCCCCTCAGTTGCCGTAGATCGACGATGCGAAATAGGGTTCCGAGATCTTGTCGTAGGTGCCGTCGGCGATCACCTTGGCGATGCCTTCGTTGAACTTCGCCTTCAGCGCGTCCTCACCCTTGCGCAGGCCGACCCCGACGCCAAGCCCGAGGATCGCCGGATCGTCGGCCACCGCCCCCTTGCTTTCGCAACAGGCGGCACCGGCATCAGTCAGCAGGAAGGAATCCATGGCGATGCTGTCGGCCTGGGTCGCGTCGATCCGGCCGGCCGCAAGGTCCTGGTTGGCCTCGTCCTGGGTCTGGTAAAGCTTGATCTCGGCGGCGGCCTCGGCGAAATGCGCGTTGACGTAGTTCTCGTGCACGGTCGAGACCTGCACCCCGATGATCTTGCCCTTCAGCCCTTCGGCATCCGGCGTCATCGCCATGCCCTTCGGCCCGATGATCACGGTCGGGGTGTTGTAATACTTGTCGGAAAAGTCGATCGCCTGCATCCGCTCCTCGGTGATCGACATCGAGGCCATGATCGCGTCGATCTGGCCACCGGTCAGCGACGGGATGATGCCGTCCCAGGCGACCGGGGTGATCGCGCAGTCGAGTTCGGCGGCGGCGCAGACCGCGTTGATCAGGTCGATCTCCCAGCCCAGCCACTTGCCGTAGGAATTGGGCGTGGCGAAGGGCGGATAGGGTTCGGCGGCGATGCCGACCTTGACGGTCTCGGCCAGCGCCGGCGTGGCGAGGGCGATTGCGGCGGCGAGGCTCAGGATGGTCTTCTTCATGGGTCTTCCTCTCTGCTGTTGGCGGTTTCTTGGTTGTTGGCGGGTGCCGGTCATCCGACCGACTTCAGGAATTGCCGCAGCCGGTCAGAGCGTGGTGCCCCGAACAATGCCTCTGGCGGGCCCTCTTCCTCGATCAGGCCGTTGTGCAGGTAGATGACATGGTCGGCGACCTCGCGGGCGAATTTCATCTCATGCGTCACCAGGATCATCGTGCGCCCCTCGGACGCCAGGTCGCGGATCACGCCCAGCACCTCGCCCACCAGTTCGGGATCAAGCGCGCTGGTCGGTTCGTCAAACAGCATCGCGCTCGGCTCGATCGCCAGCGCCCGGGCGATGGCGGCGCGCTGCTGCTGGCCGCCGGACAGGAAGGCGGGATAGGTATCGGCCTTTTCCGACAGGCCGACCCGGGCCAGAAGCCCGCGCGCGCGATCCACCGCCTCGGCGCGCGGCACGCCAAGGACATGGACCGGCACCTCGATGACGTTTTCCAGAAGCGTGCGGTGGGTCCAGAGATTGAAGGCCTGGAACACCATCCCGAGACGCGAGCGCAGCCGCTCGATCTGGCGGCGGCTGGCGGGGGTGCCGTCGGGGCGCAGCGCCACCTCCTCGCCGGCGATGACGATGCGGCCCGAGGTCGGGGTTTCAAGAAAGTTGATGCAGCGCAGGCAGGTCGACTTGCCCGAGCCGCTGCCGCCGATGATCGCCACCACGTCGCCCTTGTGGGCGGTCAGCGACACGCCCTTCAGCACTTCGAGCGCACCGAAGCTCTTGTGCAGGGTCTCGACGCGAATCGCCTCATCCGTTGCGGCGCCGGGCCGTCGGGCAGGGTGTTCCGCGATCTCTGTCATCCGTGATCGTCTCCGGGATTGTGGTTGTAGTAACCCCCAGACTGCGCAATCATGCAAGCGTATAATTTCTGCTGCAACCGGCTGGATCCGAATCGTGATGACCGAAACCCGCAAGACCTTCACCCGCGCCCCGGCCGGTGAGCGCCGCGAGGCGCTGATCCGGGCAACGCTGGCGCTGATGGCCGAGGTCGGCCCGGCGGCGGCGACGGTGCGTGCCATCGCCGAGCGGGCGGGCATCTCGCAAGGCATGATCCGCCACTATTTCCAGACCAAGGAAGACCTGATCGGCGCCGCCTATGAATGGCACATGCGCGGATTGACCGGGGCGACCGACGCCGCCGCCGGGCCGGTCGGGGGCAGCGCCCGGCAACAGCTGGCGCGCTTTGTCGCCGCGGCGCTGACCCCTCCGGTGATCGACGCGCAGGCGATGTCGCTCTGGGCCGGGTTCATCCACATGGTGCTGCGCGACCCGCGGATGCGGGCGGTGCACGAGCGCACCTACCGCCATTTCCGCGACCGCTTGCAGGACCTGATCGACGCGGCGCTGCGCGAGGCCGGCCGCCCGGCGCCGCCCGCCCTGGCCCGGCGCCACGCGATCGCCTGCAACGCGGTCCTCGACGGGCTCTGGCTGGAGGGTTGCGCGCTGCCCGAGGCCTTCGGCCCGGGCGAGTTGACCGGGATCGGCCTGACTGCGGTCGCGGCGATCCTCGACCTTGACCTGGCCGCCGCAGGCGCGCCTTCAACCAAAGCAGGCACCGCATGAGATACGCATCCGTCACCGACCGCCTTGCCGGCCTTGGCAGCGCCAAATGGGATGTCCACCTGCGCGCCCTTGCCCTGCGCGAGGCGGGCCGCGACATCATCGCGCTGACGATCGGCAACCCCGACGTGCCGACCCCGCCCGACCTGATCGAAACTGCAACCGCGGCGATGGCGCGCGGGCGCACCCAGTATTCCAACGGAAGGGGCGAGGAAAACCTGGTCGCCGCGCTGGCGCGGCGCTATTCGGCCAGCAGCGGCCGGCCGGTCACCGCCGCCAACGTGCTGTGCTTTCCCGGCACCCAGACAGCACTTTACGCGGTGATCATGGGGCTGGCCGAGCCCGGCTGCGAAGTGCTGGCGGGCGATCCGATGTATGCGACCTACGAGGGCATCGTCGCGGCCAGCGGCGCGGCGCTGGTGCCGGTGCCCTTGCGCCCCGAGGCCGGCTTTCGCATCCGCGCCGAGGATATCGCGACAAGGATCACCCCCCGATCGCGGGTGATCCTGCTCAACAGCCCGCACAACCCGACCGGCGCGGTGCTGCGCGCCGGGGATATCGCCGCGATCGGCGCGCTGGCGCGGGCGCATGAGCTGTGGCTTGTCGTCGACGAGGTCTATGAGGAACTGGTCTTCGACGGCACCTTGTTCACCTCGGCGTTGTCCTTCGCCGATCTCGCCGACCGGGTGGTGGTGGTCTCGTCGATCTCGAAATCCCATGCCGCACCCGGCTTTCGCAGCGGCTGGTGCATCGGTCCGGCCGGGTTCACCGACCGGGTGCAGGATCTCAGCGAGACCATGCTGTTCGGCAACCAGCCCTTCATCGCCGACATGACGGCGGCGGCGGTCGCCAAACCCTCGGCGGTCGCGGCCGGGATGCGGACCCGTTTTGCGCGGCGGGCGGATTACCTTGCCGGCCGGCTGAAAGGGTCGGTGCTTGGCGTTCACCGCCCCGAGGCCGGGATGTTCGCGATGATCGATGTCGCGGCGACCGGGCTGGACGGGCTGGGCTATGCGCTGGACCTGCTCGAGCGCGAGGGGGTGGCGGTGATGCCGGGGGCGTCCTTCGGTGCGACGCTGGAGGGCTGGGTGCGGGTCGCGCTGACGGTCGATGACGCCACGCTGGCGCGGGCCTGCGACCGGATCATCGCCCATGCCGGCGCGATTGCGGCGCGGGGTGCCGCGTGATGACAACGCTGGGCGAGCATCTGGGCGAGCATCTGGTCAGGGCGCTGGTGCGGCGCGGGGTCGATACCGTCTTCGGCATCCCCGGCGTCCATACGGTCGAGCTTTACCGCGGGCTGGCGGGATCGGGCATCCGCCATGTGACGCCGCGCCACGAACAGGGTGCGGGCTTCATGGCCGACGGCTATGCCCGGGTCTCGGGGCGGCCGGGTGTCGCCTTCGTCATCACCGGGCCGGGGCTGACCAATATTCTGACGCCGATGGCCCAGGCGCGGGCCGACAGCGTGCCGATGCTGGTGATCTCGGGCGCCGGTGCGCGCGCCGGCCTTGGCCGCGGCCTCGGGTATCTGCATGAGCTGCCCGACCAGCAGGCGCTGGCGGCGGGGGTGGCGCTGTCGTCGGATCATGTGACCTCGGCCGCCGGGCTGGATGCGGCGCTGGCGCGGATCGACGCGGCGCTGGCCGGGGCGCGGCCCGGTCCGGCCCATATCGAGATCCCGATCGATGCGATGGGCCCCGCCGCGGAGGCGGCATCTGATGCCCCGGTGGAGGAGTTGGCGCCAGAGGCGCCGGCC
>PHEC01000069.1 GCA_002841115.1 Alphaproteobacteria bacterium HGW-Alphaproteobacteria-6
GCCGATGCCGCCGCCGCGCCGGTCGCCGCCCCGAGGATCGCGCGCAGGCCGGGCGAGCGCGCCGCGCCGCCGCTCAGCCTGAGTTCGGCCGGCATCGGCCCCATCGCGCCGTAGCAGTCGCGCGCCGCCATCCCCAGCCCCTCGACCACCGCGCGCAGGAGGTCGGCAAAGCCGTGGCCAGCCGACAGCCCGGTGAACCCGGCCCGCGCCCGGCTGTTGACGAAGGGGCCACGCTCGCCCGCCTCCGAGATATAGGGGTGATAGATGAGCGCGCCGGGCCGGCTTGCGGCCAGCCAGCCCTCGATCCGGCCGATCAGGTCGGCCCGACTGACCGGCGCGCCCAACTCGCCCGCCAGATCGGCGGCAAGCCCGAGAATCCAGTCGATGTTCAGCGTCGCGGCCATGTTCGACTGCATCTGCGCGGCCATCCCCGGCACCGGCAGGACCATGACATAGCCGGTGCGCGCCGGGCCCGGTCGCAGGTCGGCGGCGCGGCCGGCGCGCATGTGCATCCCGGTCGAGCCGATGATCGAGCAGGCCCCCGGGCCCCCGGCAAGGATCCCCGCCCCCATCGCGGTGCAGACGACATCGACATAGCCAAGGCTGACCGGGGTGCCGGCCAGCAGGCCGGTCAGGGCGGCGGCCTCGGGCGTCAGCGGGTGGGTGGTCTGGCTGCCGTCGATCATCCCGGGCAGCAGGTGGCGGCGCGAACCGAGGCCCAGCGCCTCGATCACCCGGTCGTCATAGCGCCGGCTGCGAAAATCGCCGAAGGTAAAGAGCCCCTCGGAGGGATCGGTGGCGCGCAGCCCGGTCAGGTTCAGGTAAAGCCAGTCCTTGGGGTGCAGCGCAACCTCGGCGGCATCAAGCAGATCGGGGTCATGCGCGGCCATATGCGCAAGCTGCGCGCCCATCTGGCAGGCATTGAGCCCGGTGCCGGTGATGGCGAAACGCTCTGCGTCGCCGGCGCCGGCGCGCAGCTGGCGCACGATGTCCGCAGCGCGCGCATCCAGCCAGAGCCAGCCGTCGCCAACCGGCCGGTTGCCGGCCCCGACCAGCCAGGTGCCGTCGCCCTGGGCGGTGACGGCGAGTGCGGCACAGCGCGCCGCCAGCCCATCGACCTGGTCGCCGAGCGCGCGCAGCGTCGCGGCGCAATCGTCCCAGGTCTGCGCCATCGGCTGGAAGGCCGCGCCATCGCCGGCGCGGGTGGTGTAGCGGTTGGGCCGCGCGGCACTGGCGATCTGGCGGCCGGCGGTATCGAAGGCCACCGACTTGATCACCGAGGTGCCGGCGTCGATGCCGATCACGATGTCGCGCATCGCCGCTGTCCCCGCCTGTCCGCTCATCCGCCCCGCCCTTTCATCCGGCCCCGCCCTTTCATCCGGCCCCGCCCCTTCATCCGCCCCGCCCCGTCATCCGGCCAGCGCCTGGCCGTGGCTGATCGCCTGGCCGGTCGCGGCGTCGAAAAGATGCAGGTCCTCGGGGCGGATCGCCACCGTGATCGGCGCACCCTCGGCCAGGGCCGCGCGGTCGTGCTCCACCAGAACGATCGCCCCGCCGGCGAACCGGGCGGCGATATGGCTCTGGTCGCCCAGCCACTGGTTGGCGACCACCGTCGCCGGCGCGCCGGTGGCGGCGCGGCGCACCGCATGGGGGCGCACCCCGATCACCACATCGCGCGCCGCCAGCATCCGCTCGCGCACCGGGGCGGCGAAATCGGCCAGGTCATAGACCAGGTCAAGCCCGCCCTGCAGGTCGATGTGCAGCCGCCCGCCGGCCTCGGCGACCGAGGCGGGAAAGACGTTCATCGGCGGCTCGCCGACGAAGGTGCCGGTGAAGAGATTGGCCGGGCGTTCCTTGATCTCGGCCGGGCTGGCATATTGTTGCAGGACGCCGCCCTCCATCACCGCGATCCGGTCGGCCAGCGCATTGGCCTCGGTCTGGTCATGGGTCACCAGAATGGCGGTCAGCCCGCGTTCCTTGATGAAATGCTTGATCCGGCCGCGCAACAGCGTGCGCAGCTGCGGCTCCAGCTGGCCCATCGGTTCATCGAGCAGATGCAGGTCGGCCTTGCGGATCAGGGCGCGGGCCAGGCTGGCGCGCTGCTGCTGGCCGCCCGAGATCGAATGCGGGAACCGATCGAGGATATCGGTGATCTCGAGCATTTCGGCGACCGCGCCGACCCGGCGCGCCACCTCGGCCTCGGCCAGACGGGCGGCCTTCAGCGCGAAGGCGATGTTGTCGCGCACGCTGACCGTGGGGTAAAGCGAATAGCCCTCGAAGGCCATCGCGACATTGCGCCGGACCGGCGCCAGCGACTGGACCTCGCGCCCGGCCAGGTGGATGCGGCCGCGCGACACCGCCTCGAAGCCCGCCACCATGCGCAGGGTCGAGGTCTTGCCGCAGCCGGACGAGCCGAGAAGTGCGATGATCTCGCCCTTCTCGACCGTCATCGACACGGCGCGGACCGCATGCACCCCCTCGTCGATCGGGCCATAGAACTTGTCGACGGCATCGAGCCGCAGCATTGCCTCGCTCATGCGACGGCCTCCTTGCGTGACGGCGTGACCGGGGCGGCGGGGTCGATCCGCGCGCCGCTGGCCCGGTCGAAGAGCAGCGCATGGCCGGCATCGACCGCGACATGGGCGCGACCGTGATCGGGGCCGGGGGTTCCGGCGGGGCGCGAGACCATGATCTCGCGGCCGCGCAGCGTCAGCGCCAGCGTCACGGTCTTCTCATTCAGCGGCGTCTCGGTCTCGACCTCGACCGGGATCGCGCCGGGGCTGCCCTCGGCGACGAAGCGCAGCGCCTCGGGACGCAGGCCAAGCACGCAGTCGCGCCCGATCGCCGCGGCAAAGCCGGCGTCGATCGCCAGCGCCTGATCCGACAGCCGGACCTGCACGCCCTGCGACCCGCGCTCGGGGCGCACGTCGAGAAGGTTGATCACCGGATCGCCGAACAGCCGGGCGATCTCGATGTCGGCCGGGCTCAGGTAGATCTCGGCCGGTGTGCCGATCTGGCGGATCCGCCCGCCCGCCATCACCGCGATGCGGTGGCCGAGCGCCATCGCCTCCTTGTAGTCCTGGGTGACATAGATGACGGTGGCGCCCTGGTCCTTCAAAAGCCGCGGCAGTTCCAGCCGCATCTCGAAGCGCAGCTTGGCATCGACGTTGCGCAGCGGATCATCGAGCAGCAGCACCGAAGGTTGGCCGGCCAGCGCCCGGGCCAGCGCGGTGCGCTGTTTCTGCCCGTTCGACAGCTCTTTCGGGCGGTGGTGCAGCACATGGTCGATCTTGAGAAGCCGCGCCACCGCGCCGACCGTCTCGCGCATCGCCGATTTCGTCTGGTGCCGCGCGGTCAGGGGGGCGGCGATATTTGCGAAGGCATCCATATGCGGAAACAGCGCGAAGTTCTGGAAGGCCATGCCGATGCCGCGGTCCTCGGGCTCGACCCCGTCCATGTCCCGGCCGCCGATGGTGATGGCGCCGGCGTCCGGCTCGATCACCCCGGCGATCAGGCGCAGAAGAACCGTCTTGCCCGCCCCCGAGGGGCCGAAAAGCACCAGCGTCTCGCCACGCGCGACCGTCAGCGACACGCCGTCAAGCACGGTGTCCTTGCCGAAGGCCTTCTCGATGTTTCTCAGTTCAAGCGACATGGCTCATCCTTTCACGGCGCCAAGCGACAGGCCCTCGACCAGATAGCGTTGCGCGTAAAGCGCCAGCGCGAAGGTCGGCGCGATCGACAGCACGATCCCGGCCGCGACCTGGCCATACTGGATGCCGCTGGCGGTGACGAAGGCCAGCGCGCCCACCGTCACCGGCTGCTTGTCGGCCGAGGCCAGCACCAGCGCGAAGACGAAGTTGTTCCAGGCGAAGATGAAGGCCAGAAGCCCCGCCGCCGCGATCCCCGGACCGGCCAGCGGCAGCGCGATGCGCCGGAAGGTCGCCCAGAAGCCGTGGCCGGCGATGCGGTAGGCATATTCGATATCGGCCGGGATATCCTCGAAATAGCCGCGCACGATCCACAGGATCAGCGGCAGCACGATCAACTGATAGACCCAGATCAGCCCGCCATAGGTATTGGCCAGGCCAAGCTGCTGGAAATAGATGGTCAGCGGCAACAGGACCAGAAGCGGCGGCGCGAAGCGGAAGCTGAGCAGGGTGAAGGCGATGTCCTCGGAACCGCGGAACTTCAGCCGGGCGAAGGCATAGGCCGCCGGCACCCCGAGGACCAGCCCCAGCGCCACCGAACTGGTCGACAGCAGGAGCGAGTTCCACAGATTGCGCATGAAGTTGATCTCGAGCGTGCCGGCGGCGGTTTCCAGCTTGCCGGTGATCAGCGCCTGATAGTTCTCGAAGGTCGGCGCGAAGACGACCGAGGGCGGCACCCGCAGGATCGTCTCGTTGGTCTGGATGCTCATCAGCATGATCCAGGCGATCGGGAACATGAAGAACAGGCAGACCAGCGCGATCGCGGTGCCGCGCAGGATCCGCTCGATGGTCGGGGTGGCGTGCATGGTCGGGCTCCTCTCAGGCGTTGCCGCGGCTTCTTTCGCGCAGCCGCAGCCAGTTCTTGATGAAGACGTTCGACAGCGCATAGGTGATCGCCCAGAGGATCATCAGCAGCGCGGCCGAGCGCCCGACATTGGTCGACTGGAAGAAGTTGAGGTAAGCCTCGACCTGGAACACCGTCAGCCGGTCGCCGGGCCCGCCCTGGGTCATCGCGTAGATGATGTCGAACTGCTGGATCGATTCGATCACCCGAAACAGCGTCGCGGTCAGCAGGAAGGGCGTCAGCATCGGCAGGGTGATGCGCCAGAAGACGAAAAGCCGCGGCACCCCGTCCAGCGCGGCCGCCTCGAAGGGCTGCTGCGGCAGGCTGCGCAACCCGGCCAGCAGCAGGATCATGATGAAGGGCGTGTAGACCCAGACATCGACGATCACCACGGTCAGCATCGCGGTCTGCGGGTCCGAGGCCCAGCGGAAATCGCCGAGCCCGATCAGGCCGGCCAGATAGCTGAGGATGCCGAAGCCGGGGTTGGTCATCAGCTTCCACATCAGCGCTGCCAGCGCCGGCGCGGTCATCAGGGGCATCAGCAGCATGATCGAGACGAAGTTGTTCAGCCGCGAGCGGCGTTGCAGCAGAAGCGCGATGCCGAGGCCGAGCAGCAACTCCACCACCACGGTGACCAGCGCATAGGTCACCGAGACCTTGAGCGTGTTCCAGAAGGCCGGGTCGGAGAGGAAATTGAGGTAGTTCTGCCCCCAGTTCCATTGCCGCGCCCAGGGCTGCGACAGCCGGTAACGCTGCAGCGAATAGGCCACCGCGGTCAGGAACGGAATGAGGATGCCGATACAGGTCAGGAGCGCCGGCAGGCTGAGCAGATAGGGCAGCATGCGGCGGCTGACCCGGAAGCGGTGGCGGCGCGGGCCGGGCGGCAGGCTCTGGGTATGGGTCGTGGTCATGGCATGATCGCTCCGGCGGCCCCGGCGATGCGCGTCGGGGCGGTTGGGTCGCTGTCTGGTCGGGCGGGTCGGAAGGGTGGCGCGCGGCCCGGGAGCGGGGCCGCGCGCCGCGGTCACCGGCGCTCAGCCGAGGCCGGCTTCCTTGAGCTGTCCGTTGACGCTTTCGGCCAGCCGGTCCAGCCCCTCGTCGACCGGCACTTCGCGCGCCACCATCTTCTGCAGCGTCGCCGCCCATTCGGTGGTCAGGTCGAAGAACAGCGGCTGCGGGGTGAACTTGATCGAGGCGCCCGGCGCCGAGACATCATGCATCTCGACATAGCCCGAATAGCTCTTCGACAGCTTGTCGCGGAAGGCGCCATCCGCCCAGACCGAGGCGCGGACCGGGTTGACGAAGTCCATCGCGGTGGCGCCGAACAGCCCGTGCTCGGGCCCCGAGGCCCATTGCAGGAAGTGCCAGGCCGCGTCCTTGCGGGTCGAGAAGGACGACATCGCCAGCGACCAGATCCAGATGTTCGGCGTCGGCGCCGCGGCCGCCGGGTTGGCCTTGAACGGCGCGAAGGCGAGGTTGCCGGCCTCGGCATTGCCCGGACCGTTCATGAAGTAGCCGAGGATATCGGCGTCGAAGATCATCGCCGACTTGCCCGCGCCCAGATCGGTGCCGACCTGATACCAGGTATGGGTGGACCAGTCCGGCGCGCCGGAATCCTGGATCATCTGCACCCATTTGCGGTGGAACTCCTTCGAGACGTCGGTGTTCATCGCCGCCGCCAGCTTGCCGTCGGCGCCGACGGTCAGGTCTTTCTGATCGAAGCTGGCATAGCCCGACAGGAAGCCCGGATGGATCGTCGCCCAACTGCGCGAGCCGCGCACGCCGACGCCGTAGCCGCTGCCCATCGCCGCCTTGGCCCTGGCCGCGGTCTCGACCAGCCCGTCAAGATCGGTCGGAACCGACAGGCCGTTGGCATCGAAGACCCGCTTGTTGTAGGTCAGGTTGTTCTGCTCGTAGCCCCAGGGGATGCACCACTGCTTGGCGTCGTCCGACCCCAGCGCGCCGCCCGGCACGCCGTTCCAGGCACAGGACTTGCGCACCCCCGGCAGCATGTCCTCCCAGGCGTAAAGCGGGTTGGTCTTCTCGGGGTCGTGGATCCACTGGTTCAGGTCCTCGGCCCAGCCCGCCGGCCCGTAGGTCCAGGTCATGTAGGCGCCGGTCATGAAGGCGTCATATTCGGTCGACCCCGACGACAGCGCCGCGGTGACCTTGTCAAAGTAGACATCCTCGGGGAAAACGTCGTATTGCACGTCCATACCCGTCAGTTCCTTGAAGTTTTCAAGGTTCGCTATCATGGCGTCGGTATAGGGGTGCTTGTTGAGCAGCAGTTTGACCGTGGTTCCGGCGTGCTTCTTCCAGTCGAAATCGGCGGCCAGTGCCCTCGTTGCAGCGAGGTTGACAAGCACCCCGGCCGTCGCCGTGCTGACGCCCAGCGCGCCAAGGCCGCGGATCAGGCCGCGGCGACTCATCTGACCGCGCATGAACGCGTCGACCAGACCCTTTTCCTTTTCATACATCGTGTCGTCTCCTCCCTCGTGTCCCTGGCTCAGGACGGTTGCTCCTTGGCAAGCGCAAGTGCCGTGCGCTCATCGGTGATGAGCCCGCCGAGGCAGCCGCTCATCAGGACAGACCTGATCGCACAGGTCTTTTCGGCGCCGCCGGCGATGGCGACGATCCGTCTGCCGGCCAGGGCATCGAGCCCCAGCGACAGGGTGCGGGCGGCCAGCGATGTCTCGATCGCGCGGCCCCCGGCATTGAAGAAATGGCCCAGCATCTCGCCGATCCCGCCCAGCGCCTTGACTTCGCGGATCTCGGCCGGCTCGATCATCTGCGACGAGACCAGCTGCGCCTCGGGTTCCGCCGTGCCGATGCCGGCGATCATCAGGTCGGAGCGCGCCGCCAGCGCAAAGACCTCGCCGACCCCGCGCTGCGACAAAAGCACCTCGCGGTCCTCGGGCGAATTGGCAAAGAACGGCACCGGCATGACGAAGGCCGCCGCACCGGTCTTTTCGGCCAGCCGGTGCATCACGTCATGCGGGTTGGCGGCGAAATTGCGGGTCAGCCCACCGAGAAGCGAGACGAAGCGCACGCCGCGCGCCGGGGTGCGCGGCATCTGCGCCACCGTCGCCGCCAGGGTGCGGCCATGGCCGATGCCGATGACGCCGCCGGCATTGGCCTCGATCTCGCGCTGCAGGAAGGCGGCGCCGGCGATGCCGAGGGCGCGCAGCGGCAGCCCCTCTTCGCCGAGATCGGGCACCACCTCGCAATACTGAAGCCCGTAACGCTCGGCGATCCGGGTTTCCAGCAGCACGCATTCGGCGATGTCGCCGTCGATGGTGACCTTGACCGCGCCGTCCTGGTTGGCCCGGGTGATCAGCCGATGCGCCTTGACATTGGTGACGCCCAGCCGCGCGGCAACCTCGGCCTGGGTCAGCCCGCCGGCATAGTGCAGCCAGGCGGCGCGGATCGCCAGCCCGTCGTCACTGTCACGCCGCATCACGGTCCGGGCCATCGGTCCCCCCTGGGCAAGCTCTGGTGGCCAGAGTCGTTTTGAAGTATTTTGCAGTTGATGTAATTTTTTACACACCTACGGCACTCTGTCAAGCGCCCCCCGCGCAGGGCATTGCCGGGGTGCCCGGCGAAACCGGGCCTTTGACAGCGCCGCGCCCCGGCCTATAAGGCGCGCGGAACCGTCATCCGGAGGGCGCGATGCGCAAGGCCACGATCACCCGCAAGACCAGCGAGACCGCGATCAGCGTCGTCATCGACCTTGACGGCCAGGGCCGGTTTTCCGGCGCCACCGGGGTCGGGTTCTTCGACCACATGCTTGACCAGCTGGCGCGCCATTCGCTGATCGACATCGCGGTCGAGGCGACCGGCGATCTGCATATCGACGATCACCACACCGTCGAGGATTGCGGCATCGCGCTTGGTCAGGCGCTGGCAGAGGCGCTTGGCGACAAGCGCGGCATCCGCCGCTACGGCCATTTTACGCTCGCCATGGATGACGCGCAGATCGCCTGCGCGCTTGATCTGTCGGGGCGGCCCTTCCTGGTCTGGAACCTGGATTTCCCGACCGCGAAGATCGGCCAATTCGACACCGAACTGGTGCGCGAGTTCTTTCAGGCGCTCGCGACCCATGGCGGCATCACCCTGCATCTCGACCGGGTCCACGGCGTCAACAGCCACCACCTCGCCGAGGCCGCCTTCAAGGCGGTGGCGCGGGCCTTGCGTGCCGCGGTCGAGCCCGACCCGCGGATCGGCGGCGCGCTGCCCTCGACCAAGGGCGCGCTTTAGCAGGCTGCTGAAAAAGTCACGCGCCCACCCGGTTTCCATCACAGAATCGCAAAACTATGCCTCGCCACGCTCCCCACAAGCTTTGGCCCGGGCGACCAGCCCGGGCCGCGCCCGACCCTCCCCCCCGGGAGGGCGCATGGCACTGTCACAAATTGCTCGACGGTTGGAGTGGCCTGGCTGCGATAAAGCGGCACAGCCCCGGCGTGGCAAGGCGCCCACCCAGGGTCGGGCGCGTCCCTCGGCGCCAGGATCGGATGGCGGGACAGGAAATGTTACCCCGCCCGACACTGCCCGAAGTGCTTTTTCAGCAACCTGTTAGGGAACACCGTGGGATGCTGACGGTCATCGTCGACTACGAATCGGGCAACCTGCATTCGGCCGCCAAGGCCTTCGAGCGGGTCGCGGCCGAAACCGGCGCCGGCCGGGTCATCGTCTCGTCCCGGCCCGAGGATGTGGCGCGCGCCGATCATCTGGTGCTGCCCGGCGACGGCGCCTTTGCCGCGGGGCGCGCGGCGCTGGCCGGGATCGCCGGGCTGGAACCGGCGATCCACGAGGCGGTGCAGGTCCGCGGCCGGCCGTTCCTCGGCATCTGCATCGGCATGCAGCTTCTGGCCGACCGCGGGCTGGAGGATGGCGAGACGCCGGGCTTCGGCTGGATCGGCGGCGAGGTGGTGCGGATCGAACCCGGGCAGGCCGGGCTGAAGGTGCCGCACATGGGCTGGAACGATCTGGTGATCGACCACCCGCATCCGGTGCTGGCCGGGGTCCGGACCGGCGATCACGCCTATTTCGTCCATTCCTACCAGTTTTGCACCCGTGACCCGGCCGATTGCCTCGCCCATGTCGATTACGGCGGGCCGGTCACCGCCATCGTCGGGCGCGGCACCGTCCTTGGCGTGCAGTTCCACCCCGAAAAGAGCCAGGCGACCGGGCTGCGGCTGATCGCCGATTTCCTCGCCTGGCGGCCCTGAGCCGCACCCCGCACACAGTCTTTCCCCACCGGCACCACGTTTCCGCCATGTTAACCTTGGTTAATGGAGCGGCGGGTGGGAGTATTGTCGGGAGAAGGCCATGATCTTCGCATTGCTCGCGGTCGGCACGCTGGCCGGCATCCTATCCGCCCTTTTCGCGGTCATCGTCCTTGGCACCCCGGTCTGGGCCGGGATCGCCCTGTGGTCGGTGCTCGGCTCGGCCGTCCTTCTGGGCGGAACCGCGCTCGCCTCGCTGCGCTCGGCCGATATCGGCGCGCCGCCGCACCGCCGCGCCATCGCCTGATCAGCGCTGCAGGCCGCGCAGGTATTCGGCCAGCGCCACCAGATTGGACGGCGTCGGGGTCATCACGCCGTCGCCGGTCTCGACCAGGACCAGCGGGCCTTCCTGCAGCGCCGCCCCCAGTTCCGGCATGGAACTGGCCCGGTCGCCGCGCCGCGTGTAGCCGTCGATCACCGACATCACCCGGACCATCGGAAAGACCCCGCCGTTGCGCGCCGCGATCGCGGTCAGATCGGCGGGCCGGTGCGCCAGCCCCGCCGCCGCCGGCCCGTCGCCCTGCCCCGAGGCGCCGTGGCAACTGACGCAGAAGTCCTGATAAAGTGCCCGCCCGGTCACCTCGGGTGCCGGCGTGCAGGCGACCAGCCCCGCCAGCCCCGCCACCGCCCCCGTCCATCCTGCCCGCATCATCGCTGCCCCCTTTTTTTCGCTCGTCTGTCGCCGCCGCCGGCGTGATCTTCGCCCTTGCGCCGCTGCGCCCAGTTTGATCTGCATGAGCGGCGAAGGCAATGTCGCGAACGGAGGCGCCGATGATCCCCGAGACCCTGCGCCACGGCGCGGTGATGCTGGCCGCCGGCATCGGCATTCCGGTTCTGGCGGCGCTGAATGCCCAGCTTGGCGCGCGGATCGGCTCGCCGGCCGCGGCGGCGGCGGTGCTGTTCGTCGTCGCCTTCGCCGGGGCGCTGGCGGTGATGCTGCTGACCCGCGGCACCGGCGGGCTGATCCTTCTGCCGCGCCAGCCGCCGCATCTTTTCGCGGCCGGGCTGCTGGTCGCCTTCTATGTGCTGTCGATCACCTGGGTGGCGCCGCGCTTCGGCATCGGCAATGCGATCTTCGTGGTGCTGCTGGGCCAGATGATCGCCGCCGCGACGATCGACCATTTCGGCCTGATCGGTGCGCAGCTGCGCCCGCTGAGCGCGCTGCGCGGCACCGGCATCGCGGTGATGGCGGCGGGACTTCTGATGATCCAGCGCGGCTGAGCGCCCCTTCTGGCAGGGAACCAGGCATCCGACCGCCGCCGGAACCCGACCCATGTGCCCCGGCATGACCCTGATCCGGTCGGCGGCGCGTGCGTCCGCCTTCAGATGATCCGCCCGCCTTCCAGCCGCACCACCCGGTCCATGCGGGCGGCAAGATCGGGGTTGTGGGTCGCGATCAGCGCCGAAAGCCCGGTCTCGCGCACCACCTCCATCAGGAGGCCGAAGACCTGATCGGCGGTGGCCGGATCAAGATTGCCGGTCGGCTCGTCGGCCAGCAAGAGCTTCGGCGCATTGGCCAGCGCCCGGGCAAAGGCGACGCGCTGCTGCTCGCCGCCCGACAGCGCCGCCGGCCGGTGCGCGGCGCGCGGGGCAAGGCCAAGCCGGTCAAGAAGTGCCGCCGCCCGCGCCGCCGCCGCTGCCCGGCCGATGCCATTGGCCAGTTGCGGCAGGATGACGTTCTCGGCCGCGGTGAACTCGGGCAGAAGATGGTGGAACTGATAGACAAAGCCGATATCGCGCCGCCGCGCCGCGGTCCGCGGCCGGTCGCCCAGCCCGGCCATCGGCTTTCCGTCGATCTCGACCTGCCCGGCGTCGGGCTGATCCAGAAGCCCGGCGATATGCAGAAGCGTCGACTTGCCCGCCCCCGAAGGCGCCATCAGCCCGACCACCTCGCCGCGCGCCACGCTCAGGTCCAGCCCGTCCAGCACCCGGACCTCGCCGGCCTGCCCGCGCAGATAGGCCTTGGCGATGCCACCGAGCACCAGCGCCGGCCTATTCATAGCGCAAGGCCTCGACCGGGTTCATCCGCGCGGCGCGCCGGGCCGGAAAGATCGTGACCACGAAGGACAGCGCCAGCGACAGCCCCGCCGCGCGCCCGACATCCCACAGTTGCAGCTTGGCCGGCAGCCGGTAGAGGCCGCGGATCGACGGATCCCAGGCGCCGCCGCCGCTCAGCCAGTTCACCGCCGCCATGATCGGATCGACATAGACCGCGATCAGCGCGCCCAGCGCCAGCCCGGCCAGGGTGCCGATCACCCCGGTGAAGGCGCCGCACAGAAAGAAGATGCGCAGGATCGAGCCCTCGCCCAGCCCCATGGTGCGCAGGATGCCGATGTCGCGGCCCTTGTTCTTGACCAGCATGACCAGGCCCGAGGTGATGTTCATCGCCGCGATCAGCACCAGCACCGACAGGATCACGAACATCACGTCATCCTCGATCGCCAGCGCCGACAGGAAGGCGCCCGAGGCATCGCGCCAGGTCCACAGAAGCGCGCCGGCGCCGGCCGCGGCATAAAGCGCCGGCGCCAGCGCATCGACTGCTTCGGGATCGGCGACATAGACCTCGATCTCGTCGGCCGCGCCGTCGCGGTTGAAATAGCTCTGCGCCTCGGCCAAGGGCATGTAGATGCGGGTGCGGTCGATGTCATAGCGCCCGGCGGTGAAGACATAGACCACCTCGTAGGCGTTGACCCGCGGGCTGACCCCGAAGGCGGTACGCGCGCCATTGGGCGAGATCAGCCGCACCCGGTCGCCGACCCGCAGCCCCAGATCGCGCGCAATGCCGGAACCGACGGCGATACCCTCGCCGAACCGGCCGATGTCGCCCAGCGCCTCGACCGAGCCGGCGACCCGCGGGATCGTCGCCAGATCGGCAGCGGCAATCCCGTAGACCTCGGCGACGTTCGAGCGGTCGCCGTAGCTGATCATCGCCTGACCGCGCACCAGGGGGGCGGCCCGCGTCACCCCCGGCACCGCGGCGATCCGCGCCGCCATCGCCTCATAGTCGCGGATCATCCGGCTTGGCACGCCGCTGTCGTCGATATAGCTCGCCAGGCTGACCGAGACATGGGCATTGGCGCCAAGGATCGTGTCGACGAACTCGGCGCGAAAGCCGGCGCGCACCGCCAGGGTCGCGACCAGCGCCATCACCCCCAGCGTCACCCCGACCAGGCTGATCCAGGTCATCACGCTGACCCCGCCCTCGGCCCGTCGCGCCCGCAGATAGCGCCAGGCGATCATGAATTCGAAGCCCGCGAAGGGCACCGTCCTGCCCGCTGCCAATTGCCCCACCTTCCCTCGCCGATCCCGGCCTCAATATGCGGTCCGGCGGCCCGAGGCCAGCCAAAGAATGCCCCGGCCGCACCCGGCGGATCGCGGCCGTCGGCCAGCCGGCCTCAGCCCCGGTCCGCCGTCACGTCATGCCGGTAAAGCCAGTCGAAGCGCGCCAGCATCCGTTCCGGCGCCAGCCGCCCGGCCAGGCGAAGCCCGGCATGGGCGATGTCGCGCCGGATCCCGGTCAGGTGGTAGTTGCGCGCATTGGCATTGGCGGCGGCGACGATCCGCGCGGCCCGGGCCTCGCGCCGCTCTTGATAGGCCGCGAAGGCCTCGGCGGGCGGCCCGGCATCGAGGGCGGCGGCCAGCACCCAGGCATCCTCGAGCGCCATGTTGGCGCCCTGCGCCAGGAAGGGCAGCGTCGGATGGGCGGCATCGCCGAGGATCGCGGCACCCTGCCCGTGCCAGCGCCGCGCCACCGGATGGCGGAAAAGCCCCCAGAGGTTCGGCCGCTCGATCCGGTCGAGCCAGCCCCTGACCTCGGGCAGGAAATCCTGAAAGGCGATGCGCAGCGCCAAGGGATCGTCGGTCAGCGACCAGCTTTCCTCGGCCCAGTTGCGGCGCTCCTCGACCGCGACGAGGTTGCGCAGGCTGCCGCCGCGCAGCGGATAGGTGACGACATGGCGGCCGGGGCCGAGGTAGACCCGCGCCTCGGCCGCGATGCCGGGGTCGGCCGGCAGGGTCGCGCGCCAGGCGACCTGATGGGTGAAGAAGGGCGCCACCGTGCCGTTCAGCGCCCTGCGCACCGGGCTGTGCAGCCCGTCGGCGCCGATCAGCAGCGCCGCCTCGGTGATTTCGCCCCCGGCCAGGGTCAGCCGCGGCGGATGATCGCCAAGGCCGACCGCCTCGACCCGCGTATCCAGGCGGATCTCGGCGCCGGCGGCACGCGCACCCTCGGCCAGCATCGCGATCAGGTCGGCGCGGTGGATCAGCCGGAACCCCTCGCCGGCCGGCCCGGACCGCCCTGCCCCGCCGTCCAGCGGCAGCCGCAGCACCGGCGCCCCGGTCTGGCCGTCGATCAGCGCCACCGCCGCCGACCGCTGGCTTGCCGCCGCAAGCGCCTCGCCAAGGCCCAGCGCCTGCAACACCCGCCCGCCATTGGGCGATATCTGCAACCCGGCGCCGACCTCGCGGATCGCCGGCGCCTGTTCCAGCACCGTCACCCTTGCCCCGCGCAAGCCGAGCGCCCGCGCGACCGCCAGCCCCGCCACCCCGGCGCCAAGCACGGTCACCGCGCGATCCTTCAGCATTGCGCCTCCCCTTCTCGCCGCCGCCCGGCACCCGCCGCTTGCCGGACTTGCCGGGCGGGCCCGGAACGCGAATGCCGGGGCGGTCCGGCCCCGGCATTGCGAAACGGACCATCACCCTGACTGGCCGCCCTTCGGCGGCGCCGGGCCGTCCTGACCGGCCGCCCTTCGGCGGCGCCGGGCTCAGTCGTCGCGATGCACGCGCTCGCGCCGCTCGTGGCGTTCCTGCGCCTCCAGCGTCATCGTCGCGATCGGCCGAGCGTCGAGCCGCTTGAGCGAGATCGGCTCGCCGGTCATCTCGCAATAGCCGTATTCGCCATTGTCGATCCGGCGCAGCGCCGCGTCGATCTTGGTGACCAGCTTGCGCTGCCGGTCGCGGGTGCGCAGTTCCAGCGCGCGGTCGGTCTCTTCGCTGGCGCGGTCGGCGATATCGGGAACATTGCGGCCGCTGTCTTGCAGGCCTTCCAGCGTCTCGGCCGATTGTTCCAGCAGCTCTTCCTTCCACATCAGCAACTTGCGGCGGAAGTATTCAAGCTGGCGTTCGCTCATGAACGGTTCGCTTTCGGCCGGACGATAGTCGTCGGGAAGAAAGACCTCGGACTTCATCTTGGCGTCCTCCTGCGGTCCGGAACGAGAATTCGACAGGCTCATCGTCATCCGGCACTCCTCGCGCGCTCCATTAGCCCAAGCCATCGGCGATGTCACTAGGCCAAGGCGCGGCTTGCGGCATTTTGATGCCCGCGCTAGGCTTGGTGCGAACAGTCCTGGCCATCCCCGGAAAAATACGATGAAATTCAGCGGAACCGACAGCTACGTCGCGACCGAGGACCTGACTGTTGCGGTCAACGCATCAATCACCCTCGAACGCCCATTACTGGTGAAAGGCGAGCCCGGAACCGGCAAGACCGAACTGGCGCGCCAGGTGGCATCCTCGCTCGGCCTGCCGATGGTCGAATGGCATGTCAAATCGACGACCCGGGCCGCCCAGGGGCTTTACGAATACGATGCGGTCAGCCGGCTTCGCGACAGCCAGCTTGGCGATGCGCGGGTCAACGATGTCGCCAACTACATCCGCAAGGGCAAGCTCTGGCAGGCCTTCGAGGCCGAGACCCGGGTGGTCCTGTTGATCGACGAGATCGACAAGGCCGATATCGAGTTCCCCAACGACCTTCTGCAGGAACTCGACCGGATGGAGTTTCACGTCTACGAGACCGGAGAGACGATCCGCGCCCGCCACCGGCCGGTGATCATCATCACCTCGAACAACGAAAAGGAACTGCCCGACGCCTTCCTGCGCCGCTGCTTTTTCCACTTCATCCGCTTTCCCGACGCCGAGACGCTGAAACGCATCGTCGATGTGCATTTCCCGGCCATCAAGCCCGATCTTCTGGCCACCGCGCTGACCCGGTTCTTCGAGATCCGCGAGACGCCGGGGCTGAAGAAGCGGCCCTCGACCTCGGAGGTGCTCGACTGGCTGCGGCTTATCCTGGCCGAGGATCTGACCGCCGAGGATTTGCGGCGCGACACCGGCAGCCTGTTGCCGCGGCTGCATGGCGCGCTTTTGAAGAACGAGCAGGACGTGCACCTGTTCGAGCGCCTCGCCTTTCTCGACCGCGCCCGGCGCTGAGCCGGTGGCCGGCACGACGCTGAGCGCGTGGCCGGGCCCTGCGGCGACCGGCTGGCAAAGAATTGACCGTGCCGGCACTGGTCGTTTCGCGCCGCGCGGCGTAACCTTCGCCCGAAACGGAACGGGGAGACGCCAGGCATGACCGCTGCGACCGAGGCCCTGACGCTGCGCCCGATCGCCGCCACCGACCGCGCCGACTGGCAGCGGCTGTGGCGCGCCTACCTCGATTTCTACCAGACCCGGCTGCCGGCCGAGGTCTATGACACCACCTTTTCCCGCCTCATCGGCAATGAGGGGGCCGAGTTTCGCGGCCTGATCGCGCGGATCGACGGCCGCGCCGTCGGGCTGGTGCATTACCTCTTTCACCGGACCTGCTGGGCGATCGATGATACCTGCTATCTGCAAGACCTCTACGCCGATCCGGCGGTGCGCGGGCAAGGAATCGGGCGGGTGCTGATCGAGGCGGTCTATGCCGCCGCCGATGCCCATGGCGCCGCCGGGGTCTACTGGCTGACACAGGCGGACAACACCACCGCGCGGCGGCTTTATGACCGGATCGGCACGCTGACGCCCTTCGTCAAGTATCGGCGGGGCTGAGCGGTGCGGATCGCGCCCCTGCCGGCATCGCGGCCCTGCCGCCGGATCGCCGCCGTGTCGCTTGCCCTTCTGGCGCTGGTCGGCTGCGCGGCCGAGACGGCGGCGACCGACCCGGCAAGCCGCGCCCGGGTGCTGGCGATGCCGCCGATGCACCGCTTCGCCGCGACCCGCCCGGCCCCGCCGCAGCGCAGCAATACCGAGATGGCGCAGGATTTCCTTGACCTGTCCTTCCAGCTTGAAGGCGGCCGCGAACTGCCGGTGCTGAGCCGCTTCGAGGGGCCGGTGACGCTGCGCCTGACCGGGCCGGTGCCGGCGACGGCGGCCGGCGATCTCGATCGGCTGCTGGCGCGGCTGCGGACCGAGGCGGGGATCGACATCCGGCCGGCGGCGATCACCATCGAGTTCCTGCCGCGCCAGGTGATGCAGGCGCGGGTGCCGCGGGCGGCCTGTTTCGTCGCACCCCGGGTCAGTTCCTGGGCCGAATACCGCCGCGCCCGGCGCGCGACGCTGGACTGGACGACGCTGGTGCGGCGCGAGAGCGCGGCGATCTTCATCCCCTTCGACACCGCCCCGCAAGAGATCCGCGACTGCCTGCACGAGGAACTGGCGCAGGCGCTCGGCCCGCTCAACGACCTTTACCGGCTGCCGGATTCGGTCTTCAACGACGACAATATCCATACCGTCCTGACCGGGTTCGACATGCTGATGCTGCGGACCTATCATTCGCCGGTGCTCGGCGCCGGGATGAGCCGGGCCGAGGTCGCGCGCCACCTGCCGGCGATCCTGGCCGCACTCAATCCCGCGGGCCAGCGCCCGGCCGGCCGGTCCGCCCCGACGCCGCCGTCCTATGCCCGCGCGATCGAGACCGCCCTTGGCCCCGGCACCGCCCCGACGCGGCGGCGCAGCGCGGCCGCGGATGCGCTGGCGATCGCGCTGGCGCAGGGCTGGAACGACAGCCGCACCGGCTTTGCCTGGATGGCGCTCGGCCGGCTGACGCAGTCAAGCGACCCCGAGACCGCGCTGACCGCCTTTCGCCGGGCCAGCGAGATCTACCGCAGCCGCCCGGACACGGTGCTGCATGCCGCCCATGCCGAGATGCAGTTGGCCGCCTTCGCGCTGTCGCGGGGCGACGCCTCGGCGGCGATCGGGCTGGCGGATCGCGCGTTGCCGGTGGTGCTGGCGGCCGAAAACGCCGCCCTTGCCGCCAGCTTCCTGATGATCCGCGCCGAGGCGCTCGACCTTCTCGGCCGCAAGGCCGAGGCCGACCGGGTCCGGCTCGACAGCCTCGGTTGGGCCCGCTATGGCTTCGGATCGGAGGCCGAGGTGGCCGACCGGCTGAACGCGGTCGCGGCGCTGTCGCCGCTGGTGCGGGCCGGCGGCGCGGGGCCGGCCGAAACCGCGGGGCAGGCCGGAACAGGGGTGGAAAGCGACGGATGATCATCATCGCAAGCGCGATTGCCGGCATGCTGACCGGTTGGGTCCGGGCCGGCCGGCGGGGCGGCAACACCAAGGACCGGCTGCATTATGCCGCCATCCACGCCATCGCCTTCACCATCCTCGGCCTGATCGTGACGCTGATGATCGACCGGCTGGACTGACCCGGTGTTCCTGCCCTTCCTCGCGGCGTTGCGGCGGGTCGGGGTGCCGGTCAGCCTGCGCGAATACCTCGGCTTTCTCGAGGCGGTGAGGGTCGGGCTTGCGAACCAGGAGGTCGAGACCTTCTATCATCTCGCACGGGCGACGATGGTCAAGGACGAGCGCCACCTCGACCGTTTCGACCGCGCCTTTGCCGAGGCCTTCGAGGGGCTGGGCGAGATCAGCCCCGAGGCGGTGCTGGCGGCGATCGACCTGCCGCGCGACTGGCTGGAAAGGATCCTCGAGCGGCGCCTGAGCCCGGCCGAGATGGCCGAGGTCGAAGCCATGGGCGGATTCGAGCGGCTGATGGAGACGCTGAAGCAGCGGCTTGCAGAGCAGAAGGGCCGCCATCAGGGCGGATCGAAATGGATCGGCACGGCCGGCACCTCGCCCTTCGGCGCCCATGGCTACAACCCCGAGGGGGTGCGGATCGGCCAGGATGCCAGCCGCCACCGGCGCGCCGTCAAGGTCTGGGACCGGCGCGAGTTTCGCGACCTCGACGACCGGGTGGTGCAGGAAGCGCCGCTCGAGATACGGGTCAACGGCATGCCGCTGGTCGCCCTCATGCGCCTTCCCGGCCAGGAGAAGGAACTGGCTGCCGGCTTCTGCCTCACCGAACGCGTCATCCCCTCGGCCGGCGCCATCGAGCTGATCCGGCATTGCGGCGCCGATGCGGCACGGCCGCGCGACCTGAACGCACTAACGGAGTCGCCCGACTCTCTCACCAGCGGAGACGTCGTGGAGATGCAGGTGGGCTCGGTGGAGAACACCGGGCGGTTCAGCGAGACCTTCGTCGTTCGCACCGGCTGCGGCGGAGCTGACCTGGCGCAGATCGGCGCCGATATAGACGGGGCCATCGTGAGCGAGATGACCGTCAGGGGCAGCGTCCTCCTCGGCCTGGCCGAGGAACTCACGTCGCGGCAGCCCATCTTCAACGGCACCGGAGGCACCCACGGCGCGGGCATCTTCGACGCTGCCGGGGCGTGCATCGTCGTGGCCGAGGACGTCGGACGCCATAACGCCCTGGACAAGGCGGTCGGTTCCTGTGCCCTCATGGGGATAGATCTCGAGGATAAGGTGCTGGTGCTCTCCGGACGGGTCAGCTACGAGATGGCCATGAAGGCGGTAAGGGTGGGCATCCCCGTCATCGCCTCGCTCGCCGCTCCCACTCATCTCGGCCTGCAGATAGCCGAGCGGGCGGGATGTACCGTCATCGGCTTTCTCTCATCTCAGCGGTTCAAT
>PHEC01000240.1 GCA_002841115.1 Alphaproteobacteria bacterium HGW-Alphaproteobacteria-6
AGCAGCCCGACGAAGACCGCCGACAGCACGAAGCCCCAGGCGACATTGCGGATGTAGAGACGGACAAGGGCGGGCATCGGCGCGGACCTTCCGGCGGGTTGACCGGCGATCACTGTCGCACGGGCCGCCGCCTTCCGCAGCACGGCAGACTGTCGCACCCGTCCGCCGCCCGCGGCTCAGAACGCCTCGGGCCGGGCCTCGCGCGCCATGTGATCGAGAACCGCATTGACGAATTTCGGCTCGCGTCCCTCGGGAAAGAAGGCATGCGCGATATCGACATATTCGTTGATCACCACCTTCGGTGGCACCTCGGGGCCGGACAACTCGGCCCCGGCGGCGCGGAACAGCGCGCGCAGCACCGGGTCGATCCGGTCGATCGGCCATTTCGCCACCAGCGCGCGGTCGGTCATCTGGTCGATCGACGCCTGAAGGTTGACCGCCGCCGCGATGACGCGGCGAAACAGCAGCGGATCGCCCTCGGCCATCTCGTCCTCGTCGTAGGTCGCGCCGAAGCGGTGGCTCTCGAACTCGCGCATCACCGCGTCGACACTCTGCCCGGCCGCCTCCATCTGGAATAGCGCCTGCACGGCGTAAAGCCGGGCGGCCGACTTCATCCGCCGCTTGTCATCCTTGCCGGGCTTGCGATCGGTGCCGGTCATGTGCGCGACGGTCCTTCGCCCGCCGGCCCTTCGGCAATGCGGAAACTGCCGCCCTCGGGGCGAAAGCCGATGCCCTTGGTCTTGCGCGCCCATTGCCGCGACAGCGCCACCAGATGCAGCGCCGCCGCCGCCGCCCCGCCGCCCTTGTCCTGGCCGGCCGGATCGGCACGCACCACCGCCTGGTCGCGGTTTTCCACCGTCAGGATGCCGTTGCCGATGCAGACCCCCTGCAACCCCAGTAGCGTCAGGCCGCGCGATGAATCGTTGCAGACCGTGTCGTAATGCGTGGTCTCGCCGCGGATCACGCAGCCGAGTGCGACGAAGCCGTCGTAATCGGCCAGCCGTGCTGCCATGCCGATCGCCGCCGGCACCTCGAGCGCGCCGGGCACCTCGACCAGATCGACGCTGGCCCCGGCGCGTTCGGCCATCGCCCGCGCCCCGGCGATCAGCGCATCGGCGATGTCGCGGTAATAGGGCGCCACCACGATCAGCAGCCGCACCGGTGCCTCGAAGCGCGGCAGGGGCAGCGTGGCATGGGTGTCATGCGTCGCCATTGTCAGTCCCTCGCGATCGGCCGGGTGCCGGTGATGGTCAGCCCGTAGGCATCCAGCCCGACCATCTTCGGCACCCCGGAATTGGTCAGAAGCTCGATCTCGCGCAGCCCGAGGGCGGCGAGGATCTGCGCGCCAAGCCCGTATTGGCGCAGCTTGTGCGGTGCCGCCGCCTCGTCCAGCGCCAGCTTCATCGCGGTGTCGCGCAAGAGCACCACCGCGCCGCGCCCCTCGGCGGCGATCGCGCGCATCGCCGCCGGCATCTGCCCGGCATGGCCGGGATGCAGCCCGAGCACGTCTTCCAGCGGGTTGAGCGCATGCATCCTGACCAGCACCGGACCGGGTGCCGAAAGATCGCCGCGCGACAGCACGATATGCTCGGCGCCCTGGGTGTCGTCGGCGAAGACCCGCATCATCCACTCGCCACCATGGATCGAGGTCACCGGCCGGCCGGCGATCTCGCGCACCAGGCTGTCATGGCGCAGCCGGTAGGCGATCAGGTCCGAGATGGTGCCGATCTTCAGCGCGTGGCGCTGGGCGAAGGCGACAAGGTCGGGCAGCCGCGCCATGGTGCCGTCGTCGTTCATGATCTCGCAGATCACCCCCGAGGGGTTCAGCCCGGCGAGCCGGCTGATATCGACCGCGGCCTCGGTATGGCCGGCGCGGACCAGAACGCCGCCCTCGCGGGCGCGCAGCGGAAAGACATGGCCGGGCGTCGCGATATCGGCGGCGCCGCAGGAAGGATCGATGGCGACGGCGATGGTGCGCGCCCGGTCGGGCGCCGAGATGCCGGTGGTCACCCCCTCGCGCGCCTCGATCGACAGGGTAAAGGCGGTCTCGTGGCGGGACGCGTTCTTGGTCGACATCAGCGGCAGGCCCAGCGCGTCGATCCGCGGCCCCGGCATCGACAGGCAGATCAGCCCGCGGCCATGGGTCGCCATGAAGTTGACGATCTCGGGGGTGGCCATCTCGGCCGGGATCACCAGATCGCCCTCGTTCTCGCGGTCCTCGTGATCGACCAGGATGAACATGCGGCCGCGGCGCGCCTCTTCGATGATCTCTTCGGTGGGCGAGATCGCCCGCTTGAAATCGCTGAAATCGGCCTCGGCCATCGGATCCGTCCTGCCTTCGGTTTCGCTGCTGCCTGCCGCTTAGCGCAAGCCCGCCGGCTTGACCAGAGCGGGCGCGACAGCCGGCCGGCCCAGGCGGCGGATTCGTCAGGCGCCGGGCGGGGCGAAATAGCGCTCGGCCGGCAGGTAGCCGGCCAGCCGGGCGGCCCCGGCCCAGTCGCGCTCAGCCGGGCCGTCGCCGATCAGCAGGACCTGATCGGCCGGGTGGCGGGCGCCGGCCAGAAGCGCCAGCAGGACGCCGCGCTGCACGGCCCATGGCTCGTGCGGCGCCGGCGCGCGGGCGGTTGCCGCGACCGCGACACCCTGGGCGGCAAGCCCTGCCGCGACCCGGCCGGGATCCATCGGCGGG
>PHEC01000070.1 GCA_002841115.1 Alphaproteobacteria bacterium HGW-Alphaproteobacteria-6
ACGCTTTATGATGCCGGCAAGCTGACCATCACCTTGATGTTCATCATCGCCAATGCCCTGCTGCTCAAGCAGGTGCTGACCGAACAGCAGGTGCCGCAGGCGATCGCTACGGCGATGCTCGATGCCGGCCTCGGCAAGATCATGTTCCTGGTCGTGGTCAACGTGATCCTGCTGATCGGCGGTCAGTTCATGGAGCCCTCGGGCCTGATCGTCATCGTCGCACCGATCGTCTTTCCGATCGCCATCGCGCTTGGCGTCGATCCGATCCATCTCGGCATCATCATGGTGGTGAACATGGAGATCGGGATGATCACCCCGCCGGTCGGGCTCAATCTTTTCGTCACCTCGGGTGTCGCGGGGATGCCGGTGATGCGGGTGGTGCGCGCGGCGCTGCCGTTCCTCGGCGTGCTTTTCGCGCTGCTTATCCTGATCACCTATGTGCCGTTTCTCTCGACCTGGCTGCCGACGCTGATGATGGGGCCAGAGATCATCATCAAGTGATCATCATCAAGTGACCGCCTTCAGGTAGCCGTCATCCGCGGATCATCCTCGGGCGAGCGGCGCCGCGGTGATCGCGTCCCGGGGCGCCGCGATCTGCAGCGTGCCGCCACCGGCGGCGATCGCGGCGCCGATCCGGTCCGCCGGCGCGCGGTCGGTGATGACCGTGTCGATCCGGTCCCAGCCGGCGACCGCGGTCAGGCCGCGGCGGCCGAACTTGGCCGCATCGGTCACCACCACCCGCCGCTCGCCGCACTCCAGCACGAGGCGGGCAAACTCGGCCTCTTCGAGGTCGTGGTCCATCACCCCGCCCTCGTCCACCGCGCCGGCCGAGATCACCGCATGGCGGACCGAGAAGCGCGCGATGAAATCCAGCGCCGACTTGCCGAAGGCGGCACCCGAATCGGGCCGCAACTCGCCCCCCGCCATATAGACCCGGTTGCCGTTGACGCCGGCGAGCGTGCGGGCGATGTCGGAGGAATTGGTGACCACCGTCAGCCGGCGGTGGCCGATCAACTCGCGCGCGGCGAAGCTGGTGGTGGTGCCGGTGTCGAACATCACCGCATCGCCGTCGCGGATCGTCGCCGCCAGCGCCCGCGCGATCGCCTGCTTGGCGGCGGCATTCTCGCGCATCCGTTTCAGGAATGGCGCCTCGCCGATCTGGCCGGTCAGCCCGACCGCGCCATGGGTTCGCAGCACCCGGCCGGTCGCGCTGAGCGGGCGCAGGTCGCGGCGCACGGTTTCCAGCGACACCGCCAGCCGCCGGGCCAGTGCCGCGATGGTCACCGGCCCCTCGGCATCGAGGATCCGCAGGATATCGGCATGGCGTCTGGACAGCATTGGGACCCTCCTGGCGTCGATCTTAGGCGCGTAGCGGGGCTTTCGCAAGAAACGGGCATGAAACGGGCAGAAAAGATGCAAACTCCCACAAAGGCGATTGACAGGAATCGCCTGCGCGCCGCACCCTGCGGTCACGGGACGGGGCCGGGTGCCGCCAGCGCAGCCGTGCGATCGTTCCCACCAGACCGGCTGAGCCGGCCGAACAGGGAGTTCACAATGACCGACAAGACAAGTTTTCGCGTCCGGGGCGGGATTGCCGCTTCGGTCCTGACGCTGATCGCCTCGGGGGCCCTGGCCCAGGACTCCGCCGATCCGATCCGGCTGACGCTGCACGACTGGACCGGGCAGCTGATCACCACCCAGCTGATGGGCGAGGTGCTGAAACAGGCCGGCTACAGCGTCGAATATGTCCAGGCCGACTACCTCGCGCAATTCGCGGGCCTTGAGACCGGCGATCTGCATGTCGCGATGGAGATGTGGGAGACGACGGGGCGCGAGGCGATGGATGCCGCCACCGCCACCGGCAAGGTCGAGAATTTCGGCCCGACCGGGATGAAGGCCAAGGAGGAATGGTGGTATCCCGCCTATATGGCCGAGAAATGCCCCGGCCTGCCGAACTGGGAAGCGCTGAAGGAGCCGGCCTGTGCCGAAGCCTTTTCCACCGCCGAGACCGCGCCGAAGGGCCGCTATCTGGGCGGGCCGGTGACCTGGGGCGGCTTTGACGACGAACGGGTCGAGGCGCTGGACCTGCCCTTCGAGGTGATCCATGCCGGCACCGATGCGGCGCTTTTCGCCGAACTGGAAAGCGCCTATCAGCGCCAGGCGCCGGTGATGCTGTGGATCTATGCGCCGCACTGGGCGCCGGCGAAATACGATGGCGCCTGGGTCGAGTTTCCCGAATACACCGCCGAGTGCTACAACGATCCGGCCTGGGGCGGAAACCCCGACGCGGCCTATGACTGCGGCAAGCCCTTCGGCGAGATCTGGAAAGTCGGCTGGGCCGGGGTCAAGGACAAGTGGCCCGGCGCCCATGCCGCGATCACCGCCTTCACCATCGACAACGACGAGATGGGCGCGATGATCACCGAGGTCGACCTGAACGGCAAGACCGTCGACGAGGTCACCGCCGCCTGGATGGGCGCCAACGAGGCGCGCTGGAAAGGCTGGATCGGCCAGTAGGCCCCGCGCCCGTCAGGCCGCCCGCCGGCTCTGATCGCCACCGCCGCCCGGACCGCACGGGCGGCGGCCCTGTCCCCTGTCGCGAAGTCCCCATGACCGATCCCGCCACCCCGCCCGCGAAACTTGTCTGCCGCCATGTCTGGAAACTTTTCGGCGCCCGCGCGGCCGAGGTGCTGGCCGACCTCGGGCCCGAAGCGGATGGCGAACGGCTTCAGGCGGCGGGTCTGGTGCCGGCGGTGCGCGATGTCACGCTCTCGGTCCGGGAGGGCGAGATCTTCGTCATCATGGGTCTGTCGGGGTCGGGCAAGTCGACACTGGTGCGGCTGATGTCGCGGCTGATCGAGCCGACGGCGGGCGAGATCCTCTTCAACGGCCAGAACCTGCTGACCGCCAGTGACCGCGAGATGGTGGAAATCCGCCGCCACAAGATGGGCATGGTGTTCCAGCATTTCGCGCTGCTGCCGCATCTGTCGGTGCTCGACAACGTCGCCTTTCCCTTGCAGGTCCAGGGCGTGGCGCGCGGTCTGCGCGAGGAACGGGCGCGGGCAATGGTGGCGCTTGTCGGGCTTGCCGGGCGCGAGGGCGCGATGCCGCGCCAGTTGTCGGGCGGCCAGCAGCAAAGGGTCGGCATCGCCCGCAGCCTCGCGGTCGAGCCGGAACTGTGGTTCCTCGACGAGCCCTTCTCGGCGCTCGACCCGCTCATTCGCCGCGAGATGCAGGACGAGTTCATCCGCCTGCAATCGGTGCTGCGAAAGACCATCGTCTTCATCACCCATGATTTCGACGAGGCGATACGGCTGGCCGACCGGATCGCCATCATGAAGGATGGCGCGGTGGTGCAGGAAGGCACGCCGGAAGAGATCGTGCTGCACCCCGCGACCGATTATGTGCGCGAGTTCACCCGTTCGGTGCCGCGCGCCAAGGTGGTGCGGGTCGCCCGCGCGATGCGCCCGCCCGAGGGCGCGGCGCCGGGTGTTTCGGTTGCGGCGCGGGCGAGCGTGGCCGAGGCGGCGGCGCTCTTTCTCGACGGGACCACGGTGCTGGCGGCGACCGATGACGCCGGCGGGGTGGTCGGCCATCTGCACCGCGACGACGTGGTGCGCCTGATGCTCGGGGGCTGAGATGGCGGGGCGCGGCATCGCGGTCTGGGCACTGGCGCTGGGGCTTTTCGCCCTGGTCTGGCAGGTCGGGGCGACGGCGCTGCCCTGGGCCTTCGAGGTGCCGAAGGGCTGGACCCTGCCGGCGGCGCGCTGGATCACCGGTTTCACCAAATGGCTGCTGAACGAGGCGAGCTTCGGGCTTTTCACTTTCGCCGAGCTCACCCGCTTCATCGCCGCGGTGATCGATGTGCCCTACCGGGTCGCGCTGTCGGTGCTGTCGACCGGGGTTCTGAGCGGGCGCGGCTCGGCGGCGATCGTTCTTCTGCCGCCGCTGCCCTGGCTTGGTGTTGCGCTCGTCTTCGCGCTGTTCGGGCTCTGGGCCGGGGGGCGGGCGCTCGGGCTGCTGGTGCTGGGGTGTTTCGTCTTCATCCTGGCCTTCGGCCAGTGGCAAAGCGCCATGGTGACGCTGGCCTCGATCCTGGTCGCGGTGCCCATGGGGGTGGCCGGCGGGGTGACGCTTGGCATCCTCGCCTGGCGGCATCCGTGGTTTTCGCGCGCCATCCGGCCGGTTCTTGACCTGATGCAGACGATCCCGGTCTTTGCCTATCTGGTGCCGATCCTTTTCCTGTTCGGCTTCGGGCCGACGGCCGCGGTGGTGGCGACGCTGATCTATGCCATGCCGCCGATGACGCGGGTGGCCGAGCTGGCACTGTCGCGGGTGCCGGCCGAGCTGACAGACCTTGGCCGCATGGTCGGCTGCACGCCGCGCCAGATGCTCTGGCGGGTGGTGGTGCCCTCGGCCCGTGACGGGCTGATGGTCGGGGTCAACCAGGTGATCATGCTGTCGCTGAACATGGTGATCATCGCCTCGATGATCGGCGCCGGCGGGCTGGGCTTTGACGTGCTGGCGGCGCTCAGGAAGCTTGATTTCGGCGCCGGGCTGGAGGCGGGGCTGGCGATCGTGGCGCTGGCGGTGGTGCTTGACCGGCTGAGCCAGGCGGCGGCGCGGCGGCGCGGAGATCCGCGCCCGGGCGGCTGGCTGGCGCGCCACCCATATCTGGCCGGCGGCGTTGCCACGGTTCTGGTCGCGGTGCTGGCCGGGCTGATGGTGCCGGCGTTGCAGCGCTGGCCGGTGGCCTGGGAGCTTTCGACCGGCAGTTTCTGGAGCCGGGTCGTCGAATGGATCAACGTCAACTATTTCGACACGATCGAGGCGGTCAAGAACGCGATCCTTCTGAATGTGCTGGTGCCGTTCAAGCGCTTCCTGCTCGGCCTGCCCTGGATCGGGGTGGCGGGGCTTCTGGGGGTTGCCGGCTGGCGGCTGGGCGGGGCACGGCTGGCTGCGCTGGTGGCGGCCCTGGCGACGCTGATCGCGGTGACCGGACAGTGGGAAAAGGCGATGATCACCGTCTATCTCTGCGGCATCTCGGTTCTCTTCGCGATGATCATCGGGGTGCCGCTCGGCATTCTCGCGGCCGAGCGCGCGCGGCTCTGGAGCGTGGTGCGGATCGTCATCGACACGTTGCAGACGCTGCCCTCGTTCGTCTACCTGATGCCGGCCGTCATGCTGTTCCGGGTCGGCGACTTCACCGCGATGATCGCGGTCATCGCCTATGCGGTGGCGCCGGCGATCCGCTATACGGTGCTGGGGCTGGCCGGTGTCGATCCGCGGCTGGTCGAGGCGGGGCGGGCGATGGGGGCGACCGGGGTGCAGATCCTGTGGCGGATCAGGCTGCGCCTGGCGCTGCCAGAGATCCTGCTCGGCCTCAACCAGACGATCATGTTCGCGCTGTCGATGCTGGTGATCACCGCGCTGGTCGGCACCCGCGACCTTGGCCAGGAGGTCTATATCGCGCTGACCAAGGCCGATCCGGGGCGCGGTCTGGTGGCCGGGCTGGCGGTCGCCTTCATCGCGATCATCGCCGACCGGCTGATCCAGGCGGCGGCACGGGCGGCGCGGGCGCGGCTCGGGCTGGCGGAGGCGGGGGCATGAGGCCGGGCGGCGCGCGGGCGGCGATGTCGCAGGCCTCCGGCGGAGGTATTTGGGCCAAGATGAAAGGGCGGGCGCATGGGGCTTGAGCGTATCCGCGCGCTGCCCTGCTGGCGGGGCGCGATCCGGGCGGAGCCGCTGCGGGGCGGGCTGTCCAACGAAAGCTGGAAGGTGGTCGACGAGGCCGGCGCCCATGTGGTGCGCTTCGGTGCGGATTTTCCCTTTCACCATGTCAGCCGCGCCGGCGAGGTGATGGCGGCGCGGGCGGCGCATCGGGCGGGCTTTGCGCCCGAGGTGGAATATGCCGGCCCGGGGGTGATGGTGTCGCGGTTCATCGAGGCGCGGACCTGGGGCGCGGCCGATCTTGCCGCCGATCCCGAGCGGATCGGCCGGTTCCTGCGCGATTTCCATGGGGCGATGCCGGGCGAGGTCTCGGGGCCGGGGGCGATCTTCTGGGTGTTCCATGTGATCCGCGACTATGCCCGGACCCTGGCCGCGCAGGGCGGCCGCTTTTCGCCCGATCTGGCGCGGTTCAGGGCGCTGGCCGGCGAGATGGAGGCGGCGCAGGTTCCCCTGCCGATCGTCTTTGGCCATCACGACCTTCTGCCGGCGAATTTTCTTGAGGACGGGGCCGGGCGGCTGTGGCTGATCGATTACGAATATGCGGGCTTCGGCACCGCGATGTTCGATCTGGCCGGGGTGGCGGCGAATGCCGGGATGGGGCGGGCCGGGGCGCGGGCGCTGGTCGAGGCCTATCTCGGCGCGGCGCCGGATGCCGGGATGCTGCGGGCGCTTGCCGCGATGCGCTGTGCCGCCCTTCTGCGCGAGGCGATGTGGGCGATGGTCTCGGAGATCTTCCTGGCTGCACCCGGGGCCGACTATGACGCCCATGCCCGCGACTATCTCGGCCGGCTTGATGTGGAACTTGAAGAATACCGGACAACCTACGGAAAGATAATGACATGACCATTCCAGCGCAGGCGCAGATCGTCGTCATCGGCGGCGGCATCATCGGCTGTTCCACCGCCTATCACCTGGCGCGCGACCACAAGGCCGAGGTGCTGCTGCTGGAGCAGGGCCGGCTGACCTCGGGCTCGACCTGGCATGCGGCCGGGCTGGTCGGGCAGTTGCGCTCCTCGGCGGGGATCACCCAGGTGCTGAAATACTCGGTCGATCTCTACAAGGGGCTGGCGGCCGAGACCGGGCTCGAGACCGGCTGGAAGATGACCGGCTGCCTCAGGCTGGCGACCAATCCCGAGCGCTGGACCGAATACCGCCGGCTGGCGACGACGGCCAGGAGCTTCGGCATGGAGATGCACCTGGTCACGCCGGCCGAGGTCAAGGCGATGTGGCCCCTGATGGATGTCGCCGATCTGGTTGGCGCAAGCTGGTTGCCGAGCGATGGGCAGGCCTCGCCCTCGGACATCACCCAGAGCCTGGCCCGGGGCGCGCGGATGCACGGGGCGCGGATCGTCGAGGGGGTGCGGGTCACGGGGTTCCGCATGGCAGCGGGGCGGATCACCCATGTCGAGACCGACAAGGGCGCGGTCGCCTGCGACCGGGTGGTCAACTGCGCCGGGCAATGGGCGCGCAAGCTCGGCGCGATGGCCGGCATCAGCGTGCCCTTGCAGCCGGTCCGCCACCAGTATGTCGTCACCGACAGGATTGCCGGGCTGGCGCCGGATGCGCCGACGCTGCGCGACCCCGACCGGCGGACCTATTTCAAGGAAGAGGTCGGCGGCCTGGTGATGGGCGGCTATGAGCCCGATCCGAAGCCCTGGGATCTGTCGCCCTCGGGCGGCGAGGTGCCCGACGACTGGGAGTTCCGGCTGTTCGACGATGATTTCGACCATTTCGAGCAGCATATGGTGCAGGCGATCGCCCGGGTGCCGGCGCTGGCCGATGCCGGGATCAAGCAGATGATCAACGGCCCGGAAAGCTTTACCCCGGACGGCAATTTCATTCTGGGCCAAGCGCCGGAATGCGCCAACATGTATGTCGGCGCCGGCTTCAACGCCTTCGGCATCGCCTCGGGCGGCGGCGCGGGCTGGGTGCTGGCCGACTGGGTGATGCGGGGCGAGGCGCCGCTTGACCTCTGGGCGGTGGACATCCTGCGCTTTTCCGGGCTGCACCGCGACCGGCAATGGGTCTGCGAGCGGACGCTGGAGGCCTACGGCAAGCATTACACCATCGCCTATCCGCACGAGGAATATCAAAGCGGGCGGCCGCGCATCACCTCGCCGCTTTACCAGCGGCTGAAGGATCATCGCGCGGTCTTCGGATCGAAACTGGGCTGGGAGCGGCCGAACTGGTTCGCGCCAGAGGGGATGGAGGCGCGCGACATCCCGGCGATGGGCCGGGCGAACTGGTTCGCCGCGGTCGGCGCCGAGCATGCGCAGGTGCGCGAGGCGGTGGGGATCTTCGATCAGTCGTCCTTTGCCAAATACGAGGTGAGCGGGCGGGATGCGGCCGGCGCGCTCGAGCATCTTTGCGCCAATGTGGTGGCCCGCGCACCGGGGCGGCTGAGCTATACCCAGCTTCTGAACAGCCGGGGTGGCATCGAATGCGACCTGACGGTGGCGCGGCTGGAGCCCGGCGAGGATGGCGAGGACCGCTTCCACATCGTCACCGGCACCGGGTTTCGCAGCCATGACCTGGCCTGGATCACCGCGCATCTGCCGGCCGGCGAAGTCCGGGTCCGCGACATCACCGAGGACTGGGGGGTGTTGTCGCTGATGGGGCCGAGGGCGCGCGATGTGCTGGCGCGGGTAAGCGCGGCGGATCTGTCGAACGCCGGCTTTCCCTTCGGCCATGTCCGCGAGATCGCGGTGGCCGGGGCGATGGTGCGGGCGCTCAGGGTGACCTATGTCGGCGAGCTGGGGTGGGAGCTGCATGTGCCGCTCGGCCAGACCGGCGCGGTTTTCGATGCGCTGATGGCGGCGGGCGCCGGCGAGGGGATCCGCCCGGTGGGCTACCGGGCGATCGAGTCGCTGAGGCTCGAGAAGGGCTATCGCGCCTGGTCGGCCGAGATCACCCCCAATGACACGCCGTTCGAGGCCGGGCTGGGCTGGGCGGTCAAGCTGCGCGGCAATACCGATTTCATCGGCCGGGCGGCGCTTGAGGCGGTGGCGGGTCGGCCGCTGAAAAAGCGTCTGGCCGGCTTCACCGTCGCCGATCCCGAGGCGGTTCTGGTCGGCCGCGAGACGATCCTGCGCGACGGCGAGGCGGTCGGCTACCTGACCTCGGGCGGCTATGGCTACACGATCGGCAAGGGCATCGGCTATGGCTATGTCCGGCGCGCCGAAGGGGTCGATGACGACTGGCTGCGCTCGGGCCGCTACGCGCTGGTGGTCGCCAACGCGGTGGTGCCGGCCGAGATCGGGCTGGCGCCGTTCCATGACCCGGAAAACCTTCGGGTGAAGGGCTGAGGCGGGGGTAGGGGCCGGTTGCCCCCGCCGGGCGCCCTCAGCGCGGCGCCTTCATCGCTCCGGGGTGTCGCGCCCGAGGCAGCGGCGGAAACTCGCCTCGCCCAGTTCGGCGGCGCGGTCCCAGGAAAAGGTCGCCGCCCGCGGCAGGGTCGCCGCCGCCAGCCGGGCGCGCAAGCTGGCGTCGCCGAGAAAGCGCAGGACGCAGGCGGCCATCGCCGGCACGTCCTCGGGGTCGAAGTAAAGCCCGGCCTCGCCGACCACCTCGGGCAGGCTGCCGCGGTCCGACGACAGCACCGGCACGCCGCAGGACATCGCCTCGACCGCCGGCAGGCCGAAGCCCTCCCAGAGCGAGGGAAAGACCAGCGCCGCGGTCGAGCCGAAAAGCCTGACCAGATCGGCATCGTCGAGATAGCCGGTGAAGGTGACATGCTCGGCCAGCGGCGGATGGGCGGCGATATGGGCCCGAAGTTCGGGCAGATTGTCCCAGAACCCCTTGCCCGAGGTCGATCCGACGATCGCCAGATGCAGCTTCGGCCGGTCGGCGATGATCATTGGCATCGCCTTGAGAAAGCCGAGGATGTTCTTGTGTGCGTTCATGCCGCCGACATAGACCAGAAGCTCGGCATCGGCCGCAATCGCCAGCCGGGCGCGGATCGCGGCGGCGGCGGCAGGATCGGCGAGCGGGCGGAACATCGGGTCGGCCGCCTCGGTCACCACGTCGATGCGGCGGCGCGGGATGCGCAGGAAATGCTCCATGTCGGCGGCCGAGGTTTCCGACACCGTCATCGCCCGGTCGGTCTGGCACTTGGCCAGCCAGGTCTTGACCTGCCACAGCCGGTGGTTCATCCGGGTCGGAAACAGCAGATGCGGGATCCGTTCGGCGGTGGTGTCGTGATAGCAGATCACGCAAGGCACCCGGCTGAGCAGCGGGAAATAGGAATAGACCGCCGGAAAGAAGAAGAGGTCGAACCGGCTTTTACGGACCAGCCGGCTCATCGACCACAGATAGCCGGGCGAGCGCGAGCGGTCGCCGACCGCGGCGGTGTTCAGCCCCTCGCCGGTGGCGGCGATGACGCAGTCGGCGCCCTCGGGCAGCGGCCAGTCCGACACCGGCGGCTGGTCGAAGACCAGGGTGTAGCGGAACTCGCTGTCGCGGGCGACCAGCGCCTTGACGAATTCCCGGGTGAAGCGGCCGAAGCCGCGATCGTTGGACCAGGTCGTGGCGTCGATGCCGACGTGAACGGATTTTTGCTTCATGATTTCGGGTTCAGTGGTTTTTGCAATGCGCCGGCAGAGTGCGGGATTGCGCGGCGCGATGCAACGGCGCTTCGCTGGCGGTGCAGGCGGCTGGAGGGCGGCCGGCGACCCCGGACGACATCGGCAACAATCCTGCCGGCATGGCGTCGGCGTTGCGAATTGGGCAACAGTTGGCCGGTCCCGCACGCCACTGTCCGCAGGTCTTGCCGGATCGCTGGAATTTTGCGCCGCCCTGGTGTAGCCAGCGCCGGGACAGTCGTTCAGGGGATTTGATCGTGAGCCTCAGCCGGCCGAGCCCTTTGCCGTCATTCCCGGCCGCCCTGTCCGACAGCCGGCCGACGACCGGCGAGTGGTCGTGGCTGGCGGTGATTCTGGTCCTGGCGCTGGTGCTGCGCCTCGTCGGCCTGGACGGCGCGCTCTGGTATGACGAGATCGACACGCTGATCCGCTATGTGCGCCTGCCCACCGCCGATCTGCTCGGCGCCTACGATTCGCTCAACAACCACATGCTCTTCAGCCTTGAGGCGCAGCTTTCGGTGGCGCTTTTCGGCGAAAGCGCCTGGGCGCTCAGGCTGCCGGCGATGCTCTTCGGCCTGGCCAGCATCTGGGCGCTGTGGCGGCTGGCACGGATGGTCTGCGGCCCGCGCGAGGCCCTTCTGGCGGCGCTGCTGATGGCGGTCTCGTATCACCATGTCTGGTTTTCGCAGAATGCCCGCGGCTATACCGGGCTTTTGTTCTTCGGGCTGGTGGCGACGCAGTGCCTGCTGGCCGGGCTGCGCCGACCGACCTGGCGCGTCGGGCTGGTCTACGGGCTGTGCCTGGCGCTGTCGATGTATACCCATCTGTCCAGCGCCTTCCTGTTCCTGGCGCACGGGCTTGCCTATCTTGCGGTGCTTGCGGTGACGGTCCTGCGCCGGCGGGCGCTGCCCGAGGGGGTGCTGGTGCGCCCGCTTGGCGGGGTGCTGGCCGGGGTCGGGCTGACGCTGCTGCTTTACGCGCCGGTGCTGGGCCAGATCGGCGCGACCTTCGGCCGGGTCCAGTCGGGGCCGCCCTCGGCGGCGGCGCAGGCCTCGGTCGCGCATTGGCAAAGCCCGTTGTGGATGATCACCGAGATCGCCGGCAGCCTCGGCCCGGTCCTGGCGCCGGTGCTGCCGGTGGTGCTTGTGGTGCTGGGGGTGGCGATGGTGTCGCTGGCGCGGCGCGCGCCGGTGCTGCCCTTGGTGCTGGCCTTGCATGTCGGGCTGACGGTGGCGATCCTCGCCGGCCTCGGCTTTCGTATCTGGCCGCGCTATTTCTTCGTCGATATCGGGCTGATCTGCCTCATGCTGATCCACGGCGCCTTTGTCATCGGCGATGCGGCAGGGGCGCGGCTGGCCGGGCGGCGGCTTGGGGCGCTGCTGGCGGTGGCCGGGATCCTCGCCTCGCTGGTGATCCTGCCGCGCAACTACATGGCGCCGAAGCAGGATTTCACCGGAGCGCGGGATTATGTCGAGGCCGGGCGCGGCGCCGGGGCGCAGGTGCTGACGATCGGGCTGACGACCATGCCCTTCGCCGACTATTATGCGCCGGGCTGGACCGGCATCGCCGATCTTGCGGCGCTGCAGGCGGCGCTGGCAGGCGGCCGCGAGACCTGGGTGGTCTATACCTTCCCCGATGTCCTGGAACGGCGCCACGCCGATATCTTCGCCGCCCTCGCCGCGGCCGGCTTCGTCAAGCGGCGCTATTTTCCCGGCACCCTGTCGGGCGGCGGCATCGTGGTTCTGGGCGCGGCGGAGGATCCGGCGTGAGCCTGCGTGCCCGGCTGGCCGGCCGGCTGGCGCATATCCTGTCGGACCGCGGCCCGAAGCTGCTGCGCGATCTCGTCTCGCTGGTCGGCGGCCAGTCGCTGAGCATGGTGATCGGCTTTGTCACCTTCGCCTATCTTGCCCGCAGCCTCGACACGGTTCGCTACGGGATGCTGGAATATGCCATCGCGATCGCCGCCTTCGCCGGCATCGTGATCGAATGCGGGGTCGGCGCGATCGGGGTCAGGTTGCTCGGCCGGGCGCCGGGGCGGGCGCCGGAACTGGCAGCGTCAGTGCCGGCGGCGCGGATGCTGCTGGCGCTGGTGGTGGTGCCCGCGGTCGGCATCCTCGGCGGGCTGAGCCAGGACAGCGCCGAGGCGCGGGCGCTGATCTGGATCTTCGCGATCAGCCTCTTCGGGGTGACGCTGAAGCAGGAATGGCTGTTGCAGGGCACCGAGCGGATGGCGCTGGCGGCCCTGGCCCAGCCGATCCGCACCCTGGTCTTCGCGCTCGGGGTGCTGGCGCTGGTCGGGCCCGGGACCCCGCTTCCGACCATCGGCTGGATCGAGCTGGCGGCGGTGGCGGCGGTCTCGGCCTATTACCTTGTCGTGCAGCTGCGGCTGGTCACCCGCTTCGGCTTCAACTGGCGCTTCGGCGACCTGATCCGGCTGCTGGGCGAGGGGCTGTCGGTCGGGCTGTCGAACATCCTGTGGGCCTTCATGGTGGCGGCGCCGATGCTGATGCTGGGCAGCCTTGGCGCGGATGGCCATGCGCCGGCCCATCTCGGCGCCAGCCAGCGCATCGTGCTGTCGCTCTTGACGGTCAGCTTCCTTTATCACTTCAACCTCTATCCGGTGCTGGTGCGCAAGCTGGCCGAGGATGTCGCCGGCTGGCTGCGGGTGGTCTCGGCCTCGGCCCGGCTGGTCGCCTGGGGCGGGGTCGCGGTGGCGCTGGCGCTGAGCGCGCTGGCCGGGCCGATCATGGTCGCGGTCTTCGGGCCGGGCTTTGCCGCGGCGGCGCCGGTGCTGGCGGTGCTGGCCTGGATCTTTCCCCTGCGCCTGCAAAGCGGCCATGCGCGCTGGTCGCTGATCGCGCGGGGGGCGCAGCGCCGGCTGCTCTGGGCCGAGGGCGCCGGGGCGGCGGCGCTGGTCGTGACCGGCCTTGTGCTGATTCCGGGGCAGGGCGCCTTGGCGGGCGCCATCGGCGCGGCGCTGGCGCTGCTGGCCGGCATCACCGTCAGCGCGGTCCTGACCCAGATCGCGGTGGTCCGGCTGATCGGACCGGTGGCGGTGGTCGGCCCGTCGCTGGTGCCGCTTGGCGCGGCGCTGGCCGGGCTGGCGCTGGTGCGGCTGTCGGGTGCCGGCGGGCCGGCGGCGGCGGCGCTGGCCTTCGGCCCCTTCGTGCTGGCCTTCGGCTTTGGCTGGCGGCCGCTTCTGGCCGACCTGCAACGCATCGCCTATGCCAAGGAAGGCGCCGCCGCGGCCGGCTGAGGCGCGGCGCCCTGCGCCGGGCCGGGGGCGGGGGTCAGATGTCGGCGCCGAACCAGCGCGCGGTGTCGCGCAACCCGTCGTCAAGCCCGATCTCTGCGACAAAGCCCAGGGCTTCGGCGGCACGGCGCGGATCGCCGAGCGACAGGCGGATGTCGCCGGCCCGCTCGGGGGCATGGTCGATGACGCAGTCGCCGCCGATGATCCGCGCCAGCCGCCGCGCCAGATCGACGATCGTCACCGCCTCGCCGCGGCAGATGTTGAACACACGGCCCGCGCCACCGGCCTCGGTCGCCGCCATCGCCAGGGTCAGGGCGCGGGCGACATCGCCGGCATGGACGAAGTCGCGCGACTGGCCGCCATCGCCGAAGACGGTCAGCGCCTCGCCCCGCATCAGCCGGTCGAGAAAGATGCTGATCACCCCGGAATAGGCCGAACCCGGCGCCTGGCGCGGGCCGAAGACGTTGAAGAAGCGCAGGCCGGTGGCGCGCAGCCCGAGCGCGCCGGCCATCGCCGCGGCATGCAGCTCGCTGCCCAGCTTGTCGGCGCCGTAGCCCGAGATCGCGCCGGTCGGCGCCGCCTCGTCCAGCGGGATGCGGCCCTTGTCGCCATAGACCGCCGCCGACGAGGCATAGACCAGCGGAATCCCGCGCCGCGCGCAGGCCTGCATCACCCGCAGGCTGCCGATCAGGTTGACCATCGCCGCGGCGTCCCAGCCGTCGCGATACTGCTGGACCGAGGCGATCGCGGCGAGGTGATAGCAGCCGGTGACCCCTTCGAAGGCCGCGGCAAGGGCCGAGGCGTCGTTGATGTCGCCCTCGACGAAGGCGGTGCCGGGCGACAGGTTCGCGCGCGATCCGGTCGACAGGTCGTCGATCACCACCACTGCCGAGCCGGCGCCGCGCAGCCTTTCGCCAAGATGCGAGCCGATGAATCCGGCCCCGCCGGTGATCAGGTAACGCGACACTCTCGATCCTTTCCGATACGCCAAAGCGGGTCGCCACGGCGCGGCCCGCTTTGGCAGAGACTGGCAGATTTCGCATGGCAATGCCCGGATTCAAAGCGATCGGTGACGGTTCCTGCCCAATCGCCCGCACCCGGCGCCACTGTCGCCGCGACCCTGCGCAGCAAGCTTGACAGAGCCCGGCCCGGACCGCAAAGAGTCGCGCCAGAGCGACGGATATGATCCTTGTTTCAGGCGGCGGCGCATTTTCGGCCGCGAAACGATCCGGCGGCCCCGGTGGCGGGCCGGCCGCGAGGAGGCGAGATTGCAGGGCTGTGATATTTCGGTGGTGGTTCCCGCCGTCAATTCTCTCGACGACCTCAGGGGCTGCCTGAAGGCATTGTCGCGCCAGCGCGGGGTGCGGGTCGAGGTGATCGTCGTCGACCGGTTGGGCGAGCGGGTGCGCGCCGAACTGGCGATCGCCTTTCCCGAGGCGGTGATCGTGCCGGTGCCGGCCGACTGCCCGATCCCGGCGATGCGGGCCGCCGGCTTTCGCGCCGCAAGGGCGCCGGCGATCGGGGTGATCGAGGATCACGTCATCGTCCCCGAGGACTGGGCCGAGCGGATGCTGGCCGCGCTGGCCGAGGGCCATGATGTCGTCGGCGGCGCGATCGAGAATGCCGCGACCGCGCGCCATGTCGACTGGGCCGCGTTCCTCTGTGAATACAGCGCCTCGCTGCCGCCGCTGCCAGCCGGCCCCTCGGCCGGGGTGCCGGGCAACAATGTCGTCTACCGCAAGGCGGTGCTGGACCGCTATCAGGCGGTGATCGACGAGCACAAATGGGAAAACCGGCTGCATGACGCGATGCGCGCCGACGGGATCGACCTGATCATGCGCCCCGATATCGTGGTCGGCCACAAGATGCATTATACCGTCTGGCTTTATACCTCGCAGCGCTTTCTCTACTCGCGCTCCTATGCCGGGGCACGGGTTGCGGGCGCGTCCCTGGCGCGGCGGCTGGCGATGGGGGCGGCGGCCTTCGCGCTGCCGCCCTTGATGTTCTGGCGCACGGTCCGGCGCATCGTCGCCAAGCGCCAGCATATCGGCCATCTTCTGCGCTCGCTGCCGCTTCTGAGCCTGTTCGTGCTGTCCTGGGGGGCGGGCGAGGTGGCGGGCTACTGGTTCGGCGCCGGCAATTCGCTGAGCAAGGTGCGCTGATGAGCGGGCCGGATCAGGGCGGGGCGGGGCAGGACGGGCAGGGGTCGGGAATGGCGGAAGGCGTGCCCGACCTGTCGGTGGTGATGACCATCGTCGATGGCGGCGCGACGCTCAGGCGCTGCCTTGACGCGCTGGCGGCACAGACCGGCGCGCCCTCGATCGAGGTGCTGGTGCCTTATGACCATATGTCAACCGAGGCCGGCGCGATGGCGGCCGATTACCCCGGCTTTCGCTTCATCGACCTCGGGGCGATCCTTGGCGGCATGGTCCCGGCCAATCCCTATGAGATGCACGCCTTCTACGACACCCGCCGCTCCGAGGCGATGAAGCGCGCCACCGGCCGGCTGATCGCGATCATCGAGGATCGCGGCGTGCCGGCGCCGGACTGGGCGGCGGTGATGATCCGCCTGCACGCCGAGAACCGCGAGGGGGTGATCGGCGGGGCGGTCGAGAACGGCGTCGACCGGCTGTGGAACTGGGCGATCTTCTTTTGCGACTTTGGCCGCTATCAGCCGCCCCTGGCCGAGCGCGAGCCGGAATATGTCACCGACACCAACATCGCCTACAAGCGCGAGGCGATCATGGCGGTGCGCGACCTCTGGGAGGTCAAGTATCAGGAGGCGCAGGTCAACTGGGAACTCAGGCGCCGCGGCGTCGGGCTGATGCTCAGCGATGCAGCACTTACCGTGCAGATGCGGCCCGCCGTCCCGGTCCGCGCGCTGGCGGCCGAGCGGCTGCACTGGGCGCGGATGTTCGGCCAGGTCCGCGGCCGCGAGATCAGCGCCGGCCAGCGGCTGAAGCTGTGCCTGGCGATGCCGGTGCTGCCCTTCGTGCTTTTCGTGCGGCACCTGCGCCGGCAGATCGCCAAGGGCCGCCATGTCGGCACCTACCTTGCCGCCGCGCCGATGGTGCTGTTCCTCTTGGCCTGCTGGTCGCTGGGCGAGTTCATCGGCTATGCCGAGGCGCGGCCGAAACCAGCCGCGAGCAGGGCGGAAGGGCGCGGATGACGCAGGTTGGCGTCGATATCGATTGTGCTCAGGGCTGGCGCGGCGCGGGCCTTGCCGAGGCGCTGTCGGCCCTGCGTCCCGGCGCGGCGCTGGTGTCCTGCTGCCGGCGATCTGGCCGGGGGCGAACCTGCTGCGGGCGATCTGGCGCTGATCGGCGCCGCGCTGGCGGCGCGGCCGGGGCTTGCCGCGGTCAACATCCGTCTCGATGCGGCGCGGCCAGAAGCCTGGCCGGCGCTGGCCGGGGTCGCCGCGGCGATTCTGGGTCCGTGCCGGGCGCTGGGTGTCCCTTGCCATCTCGACCTGGTGATCGGTGCCAGCGCCGATGTGGCCGGCGCGGTGATCGCCGGGCGGGGCTGGCTGGCCGGACTGGCCACCGCCACCGCGCCCTGGGTCGCCGCCGGCGCGCGGCCGCGCTGGCTGATCCCGCTGGCGCCGGGTCTGGTCTATCAGCTTGACGGGCTGGTGTCGCTGGCCCTGCGCGAGGGCGCCGAGCCCTTGCTGCTGCCGCTGCCGGCGCTTGGCGCCGGGCCGGCCCTGATCGGCGACGACCGGCTCTTTGCCTGGGATTTCGTCCGCTACCGGATGCTCGGCGCCGAACTGGCGACGCTGACCCGGGGCAGGATCGCCGCCTGGCGGGCGCTTCGCAACGGCGTGCTTAACA
>PHEC01000241.1 GCA_002841115.1 Alphaproteobacteria bacterium HGW-Alphaproteobacteria-6
GCCCTCCGGTGCCGCTTCGCTCCACCTACGGCCAACACTGGCGATGGAGGCGTCAATGCACTAACAATCCGAACGGATCACCAGGTGGGGGCCGGTCAGGTTGCTGGGCAAAAAATACTAACATCTGAGATTACACCTGAAGTGACACTCACATTGGCTGCGTCAGTAACTCTTATGAATCTACAGTCAAAAGGATTTATCCGAGCTAATTGATCGCGCATATCATATACCGTCATATCTTTGAGCGTGAAATTATTGTCATTGCGAAGGTATTTTCTTATTCGTAGCAGAACATGTTGTGGGATTAAGGCGCGCTGAAGCGCAAAATTGGCATGGAGGGTGGCTGGTGGCTAAGCTGGTTCGGATGTGTATCGTCAACCGAATGCTCGTTGAAGATATTGCGCCGCTGGCGGACTCGCAGCATGATGTCATGCGCCGCCTTGGGATAAGCTGGAATTGCTGGATCAAGATCGCGGGGGGCATGCCAATACGCTTATCTGTCGGCCTCCGGCTCAGGACACGCATAATGGAGAGCGCCGGGTCGATGCCGGGGTTGAGAGAAAAATATCCCTCGAATGCGACGGTGGACGGCGTTGATCACGTGGCGCTCAAAGCGTCCTTCCTGCGAATGGTCAGCATATCGTCAAAGGCAAGGCCGTCTGCTGTTCCGCCACTTAGGTCCGTTCGGCGAGCTATGCAGTTGGAAGAGTTCCATATCTGATTGATGTGGTGGGATGGCGGTGATCGAGATCGAAGTCGATGGCGCCATCTTGCGGATCGTGGCCGATGCTCCGCAGGCCCGGCAATTCGCGGAATGCGCTAACCGACGGTTCCGGCGCCCAAATCTTTTTCGCGGGCGGCCGCGTGGCCCCCTTGAGCCGCGCGGGCGGCGGGCGCATAGTGGGAAGATATGGACGAACCGGCCGGACCCTCGGCGACAGGTCGTCGCCCATGGTTCGGGATGTGCCACTCTATGCCTCAGAATAAATCCGATGCCGCCGACGTCGAAGCCTCGACGCCGGGTGCCGCCGTTCCGGCGAAATTCGCCCGGGCTTTCCAGGCTGCGCTGAAGGAGAGCGCGCTTCCGGGCGAGGGCGACGGTCTCGATGCCAGGGCGCTGGCGGAGGCGGGCGCCTTTGCCGCGCGCGCCGCGCTGGTCCGCACGCCGGGCGCGCCGTCGCTGCTGCTTGAGGCGCTGTCGGCGGACGGCACCGACCGGCGGATGCGGCTGGCGGTCGTCAATGACGACATGCCCTTCCTGGTCGATTCGACGTCGCAGATCGCGGGCGCGCAGGGGCTGGCCGTGCATCGCATCCTGCATCCCGTGGTGTCGGCGGCGCGCGATGCCAAGGGGGCGCTGACCGATGTCGATGCCGGAAAGGATGGGGGCAAGGCGAGCGCACACCGCGAATCGATCATCTATATGGAGCTGGAGCGCGGCGACGCCCGCGCTCGCCGCCGCCTGCTCGATGCGCTGGAGGCGGCGCTTGCCGATGTGCGCGCCGCCGTCACGGACTGGAAGGCGATGCGCGCCGCGCTGCTGGCCGACGCGGCGATGCGGGCCGAGGGCGAAGGCGCGGACCTGCTGCGCTGGTTCGAAGGCGGGGCGATGACGCAGCTGGGCCATGAATGGCGCGCGCGCGGCGGCGCGGCGCAGGATGCGCTGGGCGTCGCGGCGTCGGGTTCGGGCGAACTGTTGTCGCGCGCGGGTCTCGACGCGGCGTTCGCCTGGTTCGAAAAGGGCGGCACGGCGCCGCTGCTGATCAAGTCGAACCGTCTGTCCTCGGTCCATCGCCGCGTGCTGCTCGATCTCGTCATCGTCCCCGAATTTCAGGGCAAGGCGATCGCGCGGCTGTCGATCCACGCCGGGCTGTGGACCAGCCAGGCGCTGTCGACGCCGCCCGCGAAAGTCCCGGTGCTGCGCGCCCGGCTCGACGCGCTGATGACCAAGTTCGGTTTCGATCCGGCGGGCCATGCGGGCAAGGCGCTCGCGCACGCGCTGACCGCGCTGCCGCACGACCTGCTGATCGCCTTCGACGCGGCGTCGCTCGAACGGCTGGCGCTGACGTCGATGTCGATCACGGATCGCCCGCGTCCCAAGCTGGTGATGGTGCGCAGCGCGCTGGGGCGGCATTTGTTCGCCTTTGTCTGGCTGCCGCGCGACGATGTGTCGACGGGCCGCCGCCTCGCCATAGAGGCGATGCTGGCGCGCGCGGCGCAGGCGGGCGTGATCGGCTGGACGATGGCGCTGGAGGACGGCGGTGCGGCGCTGATCCGCTATACGCTCGACCTGCGCGCCGACGGCGTGGTGCCCGATGCCGCCGAACTGAACGCGCAGCTCGAACTGATGGTGCGCGGCTGGCAGCCCGAAGTCGAGGCGGCGCTCGCGCGGCATATGGGGGTCGGCGACGCGGGCCGCGCGGCGGCGCTGACGGCGCGCTTCGCGCCGCTGATGCCCGCCAATTACCGCAACCTCTATGCACCCGAAGAGGCGGCGCACGACATCTTGCGCCTGCGCGACCTGGACGCCGACCGCCCGCGCAGCGTCCGGCTGGCGAAAAAGAGCCTCAACGGCGACGACCGCCTGCGGCTGAAGGTCTATAGCGCGGTCGGCCCGCTGCCGCTGTCCGCCATGGTCCCCGCGCTCGAACATTTCGGTTTCGAGGTGCTGG
>PHEC01000242.1 GCA_002841115.1 Alphaproteobacteria bacterium HGW-Alphaproteobacteria-6
CGGTCAGCTGCACCAGCCGCGCCTCGATCGCGTCCATCCGCTCCAGCGCCGAGGCACCGCCGGCGGCCTGGACCGCCGCGGCGCCGCCGGCCTGGGTGGCAGAGCGCAGCGCCTGAAGATCACTGGCCAGCGCCGCCAGTTCGGCACGGATCGCGGCCAGTTCGCCTGGCCGGTCCTGGGCGCCGAGCGGCGGCGCAACCAGCGCCGCCGCCGCCATCAGGACCGTTCCGCGCAAGGCCTGCCCGAAGGTCATCGCCGCCCCGCCCTAGACGCCGGCGCCGGTCGAGATCACGCTGACCGCACGGCGGTTCTGCGCATAGCAGCTTTCCTCGGAACAGACCGCCAGCGGGCGCTCCTTGCCGTAGGATACGGTGCGCAGCCGGTTGCCGGCCACCCCTTGCGCGATCAGGAAATCCTGCACCGCGCTGGCACGCCGCGCACCCAGCGCAAGGTTGTATTCGCGGGTGCCCTGTTCGTCGGCATGGCCCTCGACGATCACGGTATACTGCGGGTTCTGCGCCAGCCAGCCGGCCTGGGCGGTCAGCGTCGCGCGGGCCTCGGGGCTCAGCACCGACTGATCGACGGCGAAAAGCACCCGGTCGCCGATGGTCTGGGCGAAATAGGCCGGCGAGGCGGGGTTGCTCGGATCGCCAAGGCCGCCCTGGCTGATCCCGCCGGCGCCGCCGGCACCGGCCCCACCCGCGCCGTAGCGGTCAGGATTGTTGCAGGCTGCAAGCGCCAGGGCGCCGGCGACCAGAAGCATCGTCGAAAGTTTCATCATTGCGTTGTCCGCCTTCTGTTCTTGGCTCGATGGCCGTTACCTTAGCACTCTCGGTTCTTCTTGAAAATCGCCACTCTCATTGCAGCAGGGGCGACCAGGCCGGGTCCGAGGCGGCGCCCTCGGTCGGCACCGCGCGCAGGTTGCGCCCCGAGATGTCGACCGAATAAAGCTGCGCGCCGCCGGCCGCCCCGGCACTTTCGCGGGTGAACATGATCACCCGGCCGTTCGGCGCCCAGGTCGGCCCCTCGTCAAGAAACGACGCGGTCAGAAGCCGCTCTTCGGAGCCGTCCGACCGCATCACCCCGATGTGGAAACGCCCGGCGTTCTGCTTGGTGAAGGCGATGAGGTCGCCGCGCGGCGACCAGACCGGGGTGCCATAGCGCCCCTCGCCGAAGCTGATCCGCGTCGGCTCGCCGCCGCCCGCCGCCATGACGTAAAGCTGCTGGTTGCCCGAGCGGTCGCTTTCAAAGACGATCCGGCTGCCGTCGGGCGAATAGGAGGGCGCGGTCTCGATCGACGGCGCATTGGTCAGCCGGCTGACCTGGGCCGAGCCCAGCGCCATCGCGTAGATGTCGGTATTGCCGCCCTGTTCCAGCGAGAACACCACCGTCCCGCCATCCGGCGAGAAGCGCGGCGCGAAGGTCATGTTGCCCGAAAGCTCGGCCAGGGGCCGGGTGCTGACGCTGGCCAGGTCCAGCAGCCGGATGCGCGGAAAGCCGGTCTCGAACGAGGTATAGAGCACCCGCTCGCCACCCGGCGAGAAGCGCGGCGCCAGCACGATGGTCGAGCTGTCGGTCAGATACTGCACGCCCGCCCCGTCATAATCCATGATCGCCAGCCGCTTCAGCCGAGCGTCCTTCGGCCCGCTTTCGGCGACATAGACGACGCGGCTGTCGAAATAGCCGGCCTCGCCGGTGATCCGGCTGTAGACCTGATCGGCGACCTTGTGGGCGATGCGCCGCCAGTCACCCTGGCCGCCGCCGAATTGCAGCCCGTCACCGAGCGGGGCACCGGAAAAGACATCGTAGAGGCGGAACTTGACGGTGATCCGCCCGTCGCCGCCGGCCGAAACCGCGCCGGTGATCAGTGCCTGGGCGTTGATCGCCTTCCAGTCGGCATAGGCGACCGGCGCGTCGAACCCGGTCACCTGCGCGATATGGGCCGCCGCCGGGATCTCGCGAAACAGCCCGGTGCCGGCCAGATCGGCGGCCACCACCCCGGTGATCGCAGCAGAGATGTCGGCGGCGCCGGCGGTCTCGGCGATGAAGCGCGGCGCGGCGAAGGGCAAGGGCTCGATCACGCCCTCGTCGATGGTGATGCGCAAAGGGCCGCTCTGGGCCCGTGCGTCGGACATGGCCAGGACGCCAAGGCCGGGCGCCAGCGCCAGGGCAAGGCAGAGGCTGCGAAGGATGGTCATGACGTTCCCTTCAGGTCGTTCGGGGTTCGGGGTCGGGCGGGGCATCGGCGGGGTGGCATCGGTCATTTCATCCGCATCCTTTCAGGATTGAAGACGATTTCAACCTCGCGCCACTGGTCGTATTTCTCGGCCGGCAAGGGATAGCCGTCGCGGGCACAGCGCTGGATCGCCCGGCGGCCGGCATCAAAGGCGCTGCGCGCGGCGGTCTCGTCGCCGCCCTCATAGCCCAGAAGCCGGATCGAGCCATCGACCGGCCGCCCGGAAGGGTCCATGCTGACGCCGATGGTGACGACGGTGTGCTGGGCGTCGGTGGACAGCGCGCCGACGTTCCAGCACTGCTTGACCGCGACCACCAGCGCGTCCTTCTCGCCGCCGGTCATCGGCGGGCCCGAGGGCGCGGTGCCGGTGCCGGGCGCCGGGGTGTCGGCGGCGGCCCCGGCCAGCGCCTCGGCCAGCGCCTC
>PHEC01000071.1 GCA_002841115.1 Alphaproteobacteria bacterium HGW-Alphaproteobacteria-6
CCGTCGCGGCCGCCGCCGGCATGCCCGCCACCCTCGCCGCGCCCCTCGCCGCGCGGACCGCGCGGCCGCGGCGCCCAGGTGAAGGTATAAAAGACCTCGGTCTCGGTCACGATGGACAGGGCGGATTCGCCTTCGGGGATCGGGTTGGGGGCGGCAACGGCAACAGCCGGCGCCGGGGTCTCGGCCGGGGTATCAGCCGGAACCTCGGCCGGGGCTTCGGCCGGAGCCTCGGCCGGGGCTTCGGCCGGAGCCTCGGCCGGGGTTTCAGCCGGAGCCTCTGCCGGGGCCTGTGCCGGAGCCTCTGCCGGAGTTTCGACCGCCGCCTCTGCCACCACTTCGGCCGCCGCCTCTGCCGGGGCCTCTGCCGCCACCTCTGCCGCCGCCTCGGCAACTGCCACCGCCGCCCCCGGCTCGGCCCGGGTCTTCTCGCGCTCGCCGCGTTCGGCGCGGTAGCCCAGCCCGGTCATCAGGTCGGCGAACTGCTCCAGCGTCATGCCGGTGATCGACAGCATCTCGGGCACCGCCTCGAAGCCGGCGCGGCTGTCGCGGTTGCGCAGGATGTCGGCCAGCCGTTCCAGCATGTCGATGCGGATCGCCCGCGACCCGGCCGGATGGTAGCCCGACAGCGTGTAATGCCCGGCCGGCACCTCGGCGAGGTTGGGGATCGTCACCAGCCCCGGCGGCGGGCTTTCGGGAAACTCGTCGAGCCCGGCATGCAGCGACCAGAGCACCAGCCTGAGCCGGGTCGGCGCCGGTTTCAGAAGCGCCGGCAGAAAGACGGTATACTGGCCGAAACGCACGCCATGCCGGCGCAGCGCGCCGCGCGCCTCCTGGTCCAGCGCCTTGACCTCGGCCGCGACACCCTCGCGCGGCAAGACCCCGAGCGCCTCGCCAAGCCGGAAGGCGAAGCCGCGCGCCAGCCCGGTCAGCGCCTCGTCGCGGGTCAGCGCCAGCAAGGGCTCGAACAGCGCCGCGACCTTGCGGTCGATGAAATGCTGCAACCGCCGGCGCACCTTCTCGGCGACCTCGGCGCCGGCCTCGTCGTCGACGAAGGCCTCGACCCCGGGGCGCAGCGCCTCGGCGCCGCGGACCAGCTTGCCGACCGCGTTCGCGCCCCACATCAGCCCGCCCTGTTCGGTAAAGTCGAACTCGGTATCGGGGGCGTTGTAGAAGCGGTCGGCGCGCAGATGGAACTCGGGGCGCAGCGCCTCGTAGGCGGCCTGGCGCAGGGTGCGCGCCTGTTCGGCATCGGCCGCCGCGTCATGGCGGAAGCGGAAGCCTTCGAGACGGCCGACGAATTCGCCCTCGACCGTCACCTCGCCCTTGTCGTTGACCTCGACCACGAGGCTCTCCTTCTGCTTCAGCCGGCGCATCAGCACCGAGGTGCGCCGGTCCACGAATGCCTGGGTCAGCCGCGCATGGAGCGCATCCGACAGTCGGTCTTCTACCGCGCGCGTCTCGCCGCGCCAATGGTTTTCGTCACCGACCCAGCCCTGACGCTGGGCGACATAGGTCCAGGTGCGGATATGGGCCAGCCGCCGCGACAGCGTGTCGATGTCGCCCTCGGTCCGGTCGATGCGGCGGATCTGGCCGGCAAGCCAGTCGTCGGGCACCCGGCCGGCATCCTGCAGGAAGCCGAAGAGGCGGGCCAGCAGCGTCGCATGCTCCTGCCCCGAGATGGCGCGGAAGTCAGGGATCCGGCAGACATCCCACAAAAGCCGCACATCAACCGGGCCGCCGAGCCGGTCGCGGATCTCGGGCATCGGCGCCATGGTCTTCAGCGCGCGCAGATCGTCGGCCTCGCGGCCGCGGGTCAGCCAGTCGCTGTCCGGCGCGGTCTCGAGCGCCGCGATCAGCCGCTCGGCGCTGGCAAAGCCGGTTTCGGGCGCGCGCCAGCTCAGCCGCTGGATCGGGCTGAAGCGGTGGTTCTCGACCGCCTCGGCAAGGCCCGCGTCCAGGGGTCGCGCCTCGCCGGTGACACCGAAGCTGCCGGGGCTGAGGTAGCGCCCGGCGCGGCCGGCGATCTGGCCGATCTCGTGCGGGTAAAGCCCGCGCATCCGGTGGCCGTCGAACTTCGCCGTGGCGGAAAAGGCGACATGGCCGATATCGAGGTTCAGCCCCATGCCGATCGCATCGGTGGCAACCAGGAAATCGACATCGCCGTTCTGGTAAAGCGCCACCTGGGCGTTGCGGGTGCGTGGGGAAAGCGCCCCCATCACCACCGCGCAGCCGCCCTTCTGGCGGCGGATCAGTTCGGCGATAGCATAGAGATTTTCAACCGAAAAGCTGACGATTGCGCTGCGCGGCGGCATCCGGCTTATCTTTTTCGAACCTGTATAACTCAGTTCGGAAAACCGCTCTCGGGCCGTGAACTGCACCCCCGGCACCAGCGCCGCAATCGCGCCGCGCATCGTCGCCGCGCCAAGGAACATCGTCTCGACCAGGCCGCGGGCGTTCAGCAGCCGGTCGGTGAAGACATGGCCGCGGTCGGGATCGGCGCAAAGCTGGATCTCGTCGACGGCAAGGAAATCGGCGCCGATACCGACCGGCATCGCCTCGGTGGTGCAGATCCAGTATTGCGCGCGCTCGCCGACGATGCGCTCCTCGCCGGTGACCAGGGCGGCGACCGCGGGCCCGCGCGCCGCCACCACCCGATCATAGACCTCGCGCGCGAGAAGCCTGAGCGGCAGGCCGATGACGCCGGTCCGGTGCGCCAGCATCCGCTCGATCGCATAATGGGTCTTGCCCGTGTTGGTCGGGCCGAGGACCGCGCTGATCCTCGCTTCGGCGGCCATTTCCGGCGCTCCTAGAGTTCGGTGCCGGAGCCTTCCCGCTCAAGCTGATCCAGCGCGCTTCTTATGCGCTCCTGATGGGGATGTATAGCAAGCGAGGCGCGATAGGCGGCGATCGCCTCGGCATCGCGGCCGGTCTGCTGAAAGATCATCCCAAGCCCGGCCAGCGCCTGGAAGTGATGCGGGTTGAGCGCCAGCGCCCGGCCGATATCGGCCACCGATGGGCCGAACTGCCCGGCCAGGAAGAAGGCGGTGGCACGCGCATTCCAGCCCTCGGCGAAATCCGGCGCATGGTCGGTCAGCGCGGTCAGATGGTCGATCGCGGCCGGGTAGTCGCCGGCCTCGATCGCCTCCTGCCCGCGCCTGAGCAGCAGATCCATCAGCGCCGAGCCCGACTTCGACCATGCGCGCAGGATATCCGACTGCGCCCGGCTCCATTCGCCATTGTCGGGGTCGGCAAGGCGGCGGTACAACTCGTCCAGCGCGGTATCGGCGGCACGCAGCGGCGCCGCGCAGATCCCCGCGGCCAGAAATGCCGCAACGAAAATCCGGGTGGGGCTGGCGAAATCGGTCATGACAGGTCACAGTGTAGCGCAAGCGCGCCGCGATGCGAAGGCGCGGCGGAACACTTTTGGAGGACGCGATGAGCGATGTGATTGACGCGGCGGTGGCCGCGCTGAGCGGAAAACTGTCGGACGGATTTTCCGGCGTGGCGAAGTTCGTCATCGAGGGCGAGGGCGCGATCATGGTCGACGGCAGCGGCGTGCGCGCCGGCGACGAGGCGGCGGATGTCACCCTGACCGCCGATACCGAGACCTTCCAGGGCATGATGGATGGCAGCGTCAACCCGACCGCGGCCTTCATGCAGGGCAAGCTCGCCGTCGACGGCGACATGGGGCTGGCGATGCAGCTTGGCGCGGTTCTGGCCTGATCATGGCCGAGGCGGCGCCGCTTTATCACGATATCGCCGAGGCGCCGGCCGGCGGGCGGGCGGTCTGGCTGCGCACCGATGACGGGGTGCGGATCAGGGTCGGCCTGTGGCCGGCCGGGGCCAAGGGCACGGTGCTGCTGTTTCCCGGCCGCACCGAATATGTCGAGAAATACGGCCCCGCCGCCGGCGAATTCGCGCAGCGCGGCTATGCGATGCTGGCGGTCGACTGGCGCGGCCAGGGTCTGGCCGACCGGCTTCTGCCCGACCGCGCGCCGGGCCATGTCGGACGCTTCGGCGATTATCAGCGCGATGTGGCGGCGGTCATCGCACTCGCCCGCGCCGAGGGGCTGCCCGAGCCTTTCCACCTTGTCGGCCATTCGATGGGCGCCGCCATCGGCCTGCGCGCGCTGCATGATGGCCTGCCGGTGCGCACGGCGGTCTTTTCGGCGCCGATGTGGGGGATCCGCATGCATCCCGCGCTGCGGCCGCTGGCCTGGGGGCTGGCGACGCTTCTGCCGCTGGTCGGGATGGGCAGCCGGCTTGCGCCCTCGACCGATGCGGCGAGCTATGTCGCGACCGCCGCCTTCGCCGGCAACGTGCTGACCCGCGACCCGGCGATGTGGGCCTTCATGCAGCGCCAGCTTGCCGCCCACCCCGACCTCGCCATCGGCGGGCCGACGGTGCAATGGCTGCGCGAGGCGCTGTGCGAGACCCGGGCGCTGGCGCGGCTGGCCGCCGCCGAGCGGGTGGTCGACATTCCGGCGATCCGGGCCCTGATGGCGCGCTGGCCGGGCGGGCGGCTCGATCTGGTGGCGGATGCCGAACACGAGTTGATGATGGAGGGCCCGGCGATCCGGGCGCGGTTCTACGACGCCGCCGTGGCGCTCTTTGACGCAGAACGCTGAGCGGCTTTCAAGGCCTCTGGCTCACATCGGCATCCGCGCGAAACTGTCGCGCAATGCGGCCGACCAGGCCTCGCTCATCGCGCGGAAATCCTCGTCGCCGGCCTCGATCCGGCGCTGCAGGCCGATGCGGCATTCATCGGCCAGGATCACCGCCAGATCCAGCGGCATGCCGACCGACAGGTTCGATCGCAGCGTCGAATCCATCGACAAGAGCACCGCCTTCTGCGCATCGGCAAGCGAGGTGTCGGGCCGCACCACCCGGTCCAGGATCGGCTTGCCGTATTTGTGCTCGCCGATCTGCAGGAACGGCGTGTCCTCGGTCGCCTCGATGAAGTTGCCCTCGGGGTAGATCAGGAACATCCGCATCGCGCCGCCCCTGCGCTGGCCGCCGACGATCATCGAGGCCAGCGCGTTCTGGCGCATCGCCGCCAGCTTGTCGTCGACCTCGGCACGGACCCGCGCCAGGGTCGCGCCGACGATCTCGGCGACCTTCAGCATGGTCGGCGCCATGAGGATCGAGGTCTCGGCCGTCGCCTCGGCGTCCTCGACCGCCTCGGTCAGCCGCGCGATCGCGGTCTGGCTGATCGACAGGCTGCCGGCGGTCATGATCACGATCACCCGCTCGTCCGGCACCGAAAAGCTGAACATCTTGCGATAGGTGGCGATATTGTCGAGCCCGGCATTGGTCCTGGTATCCGACAGCATCACCATGCCCTGGTTCAGCAAAAGTCCCACGCAATAGGTCATCGCATCCGCCTGTCCGCCGCCGATCGGCGCGACACTATTGCTGCACCGACTGGATCGCAACCGTGACATCAAGGCTTTCGCCGCCCGCCCCCGGCACCATGCCGCGGGCGATGCCGCGGATCGGTGCCGCGTCCTGCGCGTCAAACCCCGAGGCAAGCCGGATATAGCGCGCATCCGGGCAGCAGCGGTTGGCCGGGTCGAAACCGACCCAGCCGAGGCCAGGCAGCCGGATCTCGGCCCAGGCATGGGCCGCCTCATGCGCATCGCCCTCGGCATCGGAGAACAGATAGCCCGAGACATAGCGCGCCGGCAGATCAAGCACCCGCGCCGCGGCAATCAGCGCATGGGCATGGTCCTGACAGACCCCCTCGCCCTGCGCCAGCGCCTCGGCGGCGGTGGTATGGGCATGGGTGACGCCGGGCCGGTAGGCGATGGCCTCGCTGATCGCCGCCGACAACCGGTGCGCCAGCGCCAGGGGCTCGCCGCCCTGATCGGCGACCTGACGCGCCAGCACGACGATCGCCGCATCGGCCAGCGTCGGGCGGGTGGCGCGCAGATAGACCTCGGGCGGCACCGTCTCGCGGTGGCCCTGCAGCACGCCGTTGAGGTCGGTGGTCTCGACCCGCCCCTCGACCCGGACCACGACCGCCTCGGCCGGGCCGCGCAGCGACCAGCTTTCGACCAGATCGCCGGCACCGTCACGGAAACTTGCCCCCCGGCTGGCGCCCTCGACGCTGATCGCCCAGTCGATCACCCGCTGGCCGGCAAAGACCGAAGGCGTCAGCCGCAGGCTTTGCACCAGGCTGCGCACCGGGCTTCCATAGCGATACTGCGTGACATGAGAGACGCTGAGGATCATCGGGCCTCGCCGCTGAGATAGGTGTCATGGACCGATTGCGCGATCTCGCCGGTCTCGAGGATGAAGCGGGTCAGGAACTCGTGCAGGCCCTCGTCGATGATCGCCTCGACGGTGGTGGCGCGCAGGGCGTCAAGCTGGGCGCGGGCCCGGTCCTGCGCCGTAGTCGCCTGGCCATAGCGCTGCGCCAGCCGGTCGAGGTGATCGGTGGTGGCCTTCGCCGAGGTGATCAGCGCGCGCGGACAGGCCGGGTTGAGGATCAGGAAATGCATCACCTTGGCGGCAGTGAAGGCGCCGCCGTAGGCCCAGTGAAAGGCGCGCTGCGCCGACATCGCGCGCAAAAGCGTCGTCCACTGGAAGGTGTCGAGGCCCGAGCCGACGAAATCGGCGCGCGGCAGCAGGACGTAGTATTTCACATCCGTAAGCCGCGCGGTGTTGTCGGCGCGTTCCAGGTTGTAGCCGATCCCGAGGAAATCATAGCCGTCCTGGCGCAGCTGCGTCGCCTCGATCGCGCCGCGCATCATCGCGGTGTGGCGCGTCGTCCATTCGGTCATCCGGCCGAGGTCCAGTTCGCTGCGCGGCTGGCGCTCAAGCTGGCGCAATTCCTGAAAGGCGGTGTTGAGCGCATCCCAGACCTGGCTGGTCAGCGCGGTGCGCACGATCCGGCCGTTCTCGCGCGCGCGTTCAAGACAGGAGGCGACCGACGAGGGGTTGTCGCGGTCGAAGAAGAGATAGCTTTCGATGTTGCGCTGCACCGGATCGCCGTATTTCGCGGCAAAGCCCGCCGCCGTGCCCGAGGCCTGCAACAGGCTGTCCCATTCGCTGCGGTAGCCATGCCCGACCGAGGGCAGAAGCGCGATCCGCGCGCCAACCTCCAGAAGCCGCGCCATGGTCTCGGCCCGCTCCATGTAGCGGCCGATCCAGAAGAGGTTCTCGGCGGTCCGGCTCAGCATCGCGCCCCCCTGCCCCGAGCCCCGCCCCGGCCCCTGCCTCTGATCGCGGCGCCGGTCATTCCGCCAGCACCCAGGTATCCTTGACCCCGCCGCCCTGGCTTGAATTGACCACCAGCGAGCCTTCGCTCAGCGCCACCCGGGTCAGCCCGCCGGGCACCAGCAGGGTCTGTTCGCCGACCAGGCAATAGGGCCGCAGATCGACATGGCGGGGCGCCACCCCCTCGGCGACGAAGGTCGGACAGGCCGACAACGCCAGCGTCGGCTGGGCGATATACTTGCCCGGCTCGGCGCGCAGGCGCTCGGCGAAGGCGGCGATCTGTGCGCGGGTCGATTTCGGCCCGACCAGCATGCCGTAGCCGCCCGAGCCATGCACCTCCTTGACCACCAGATCGCCGAGATTGGCCAGCACATGGGCGCAGTCGTCGGGCTTGGCGCATTGCCAGGTCGGCACGTTGCGCAAGACCGGCTCCTCGCCGAGGTAGAAGCGGATCATCTCGGGCACATAGGTATAGATCGCCTTGTCGTCGGCAACCCCGGCACCGGGCGCCGAGGCGATCGTCACCCCGCCCGAGCGGTAGACATCCATCAGCCCGGCCACGCCCAGCATCGAATCGGGGCGGAAACACAAGGGATCGAGGAAGGCGTCATCGATGCGCCGATAGATCACGTCGACCCGGCGCGGCCCTTCGGTGGTGCGCATGTAGCACAGCCCGTTCTCGACGAAAAGATCGGCGCCCTCGACCAGTTCGACCCCCATCAGATCGGCGAGAAAGCTGTGCTCGTAATAGGCCGAGTTGAAATGGCCGGGCGTCAGGATCACCACTGTCGGCTCGTCCTCGCAGCGCGCCGGCGCGACCGAGGCGAGCGTCTGGCGCAGCAGTTCGGGATAGCCGTCGACCGGCTCGATCCGCATCTCGCGGAAAAGCGCGGGAAACATCCGCATCATGATCTCGCGGTTCTCCAGCATGTAGCTGACGCCGGAGGGCGTGCGGCAATTGTCCTCGAGCACGAAGAACTCGCCCGGGCCGGTGCAGACCAGATCGATGCCGACGATATGGCTGTAGACGCCGCGCGGCGGGCGGAACCCGACCACCGCCTTCTCATAGGCCTCGTTGCCATAGACCAGCCGGGCCGGCACCCGGCCCGCCCGGATGATCTCGCCGCGACCGTAGACATCAAGCAGGAAAGCGTTGAGCGCACGGGCGCGCTGCTTGATGCCGCGTTCCAGGCGCAGCCATTCTCCTTGCGTGAAGACCCGCGGGAACATGTCGAAGGGGATCAGCCGGTCGGGGTCGCCGCCCTCGCCGTAGACCGCGAAGGTGATGCCGATGCGGCGAAAGAGCGCCTCGGCCTCGGCCTGCTTCATCGCCCGCAACGCGGCCGGCATCGCCCTCACCCAGTCTTCCAGACGGGCATAGGGCGGCCGCACCCGGCCGTCGTCATACATCTCGTTGAAAATGCTGTCCGCCATCGCGCCCCGACTCTTCCCCGTGACCCGAGTATTGACCACCGGCCGGCATCGCGAAAGCCTCGATGGCACCGGGTCCGGAGTTATTTTCGCGTTTTCGCGGGCAGTTGCCGCTTTTTCGGGCGGCCGGGCGGCGGCGCGCATGGCTTGCAACCGCCCCCGCCCGCGGCCTATGTCAGGGCCAGACAATCGCAGGAGTTGCCCGATGCCGATCCGCCTTGCCCGCCCCGCCTTCGATGCCGACGCCCGCGCCGGCGGTCTGGGCGATCTGCCGCAATGGGACCTGTCCGACCTCTACGCCGCCCCCGACGCGCCCGAAGTGGCCCGCGACCTGCACTGGCTGGAGGGCGAATGCGCTGCCTTTGCGGCCGATTATGAGGGCAAGCTGGCCGGCCTCGATGCCGGCGCGATGCTGGAATGCATCCGCCGCTACGAGCGGATCGAGGCGGTGGCCGGGCGGCTGATGTCCTATGCCGGCCTGCGCTATTACCAGAACACGCTCGACGCCGATCGCGCCAAGTTCCTGTCCGACTGCCAGGACAAGGTCACCAACGACACCACGCCGCTGGTTTTTTTCTCGCTTGAATTCAACCGGATCGACGACGAGGCTTACAAGACCCTCTTCGCCGCCACCGCCGAGATTGCCCGCTACAAGCCGGTGTTCGACCGGATGCGCGCGATGCGCCCGCATCAGCTTTCCGACGAACTGGAGCGCTTCTTGCATGATCAGTCGGTGGTCGGCGCCGCGGCCTGGAACCGGCTTTTCGACGAGACCATGGCCGGGCTGGAATTCACCGTCGCGGGCGAGGACGAGCCCTTCAGCCTCGAGGCGACCTTGAACCTGATGAGCGACCCAGACCGCCCGCGCCGCGAGGCCGGGGCGCGCGCGCTGGCCGAGGTTTTCCAGCGCGATATCAAGCTTTTCGCGCGGGTTCACAACACGCTGGCCAAGGAAAAGCAGATCGAGGATCGCTGGCGCAAGATGCCCGATCCGCAATACGGCCGCCACCTTGCCAACCATGTCGAGCCCGAGGTGGTCGCGGCGCTGCGCGATGCCGTGGTCGCCGCCTATCCGCGGCTCAGCCACCGCTACTACCGGCTGAAGGCGAAATGGCTGGGGCTGGAGCGCTTGCAGGTCTGGGACCGCAACGCGCCCTTGCCGATCGAGGAAAAGCGCACCATCGGCTGGCTTGAGGCGCGCGACACGGTGCTCGGCGCCTATGCCGCCTTCGCCCCGGCGATGGCGGGGATTGCACAGCCGTTCTTCGAGCGGGGCTGGATCGACGCCGCGGTGAAACCCGGCAAGGCGCCCGGCGCCTTCGCCCATCCGACGGTGACCGAGGTTCACCCCTACGTCATGCTCAACTACCTCGGCAAGCCGCGCGACGTGATGACGCTGGCGCATGAACTTGGCCACGGCGTTCATCAGGTTCTGGCCGCCCCGCAGGGCGAGATGCTGGCCTCGACGCCGCTGACGCTGGCCGAGACCGCCAGCGTCTTCGGCGAAATGCTGACCTTCCGCCGCCTGCTGGCCGGGGCAAAGGACAAGGCGGCGCGCAAGGTGCTGCTGGCCGGCAAGGTCGAGGACATGATCAACACCGTGGTCCGCCAGATCGCCTTCTACGATTTTGAATGCAAGCTGCACGCGGCCCGCGCCGAGGGCGAGTTGACGCCGGATGACATCAACGCGCTCTGGATGAGCGTCCAGGCGCAAAGCCTTGGCGACGCTTTCGATTTCATGGATGGATACGAGACGTTCTGGGCCTATGTGCCGCATTTCGTCCATTCGCCCTTCTATGTCTATGCCTATGCTTTCGGCGACGGTCTGGTCAACGCGCTCTATGCCGCCTACGAGGACGGCCTGCCGGATTTCGAGGAGAAATATTTCGCCATGCTGAAGGCCGGCGGCTCGAAGCACCACAAGGATCTTCTGGCGCCCTTCGGGCTTGACGCCTCGGACCCGGCGTTCTGGGACAAGGGGCTGGGCATGATCGGGGCGATGATCGACGAACTGGAGGCGATGGAGGACTGAACCGCCGCCGGCCCGGCGAGGCTCTGGCGCCGGGGCTTGCCTCGCCCCCCCGTCGCGCTACTATCGGGCGAAACGGGGGGGCACCATGCGCCGGCTGATCCTGCGCTTGTCCGCGGTCCTGATCCTGGTCGGTGGCGCCGGCCTCTTCGCCTTTGGCCCCGGCATGGTCGAGCGCCGGCTGAACCGCGTCACCGCGCATGATCCCTGGCCGGTCAGCCCGGCGGCGCGGGCGATGCACGAGCGGCTGGTCATCGCCGACCTGCATGCCGACAGCCTCTTGTGGGACCGCGACCTGACCCGGCGCTGGGGTCGCGGCCATGTCGACCTGCCAAGGCTGATCGACGGCAATGTCGCGGTGCAGGTCTTCACCACGGTGACGAAAAGCCCGGCCGGGCTGAACCATGAGCAGAACGCGGCCGCGGCGCGCGACGACATCACCCTGCTGTCGATCGCGCAACTGCGGCCCTGGCGCGCCTGGTTCGACCTGACCGAACGGGCGCTGGTGCAGGCCGAAGCCCTGGCGGCGGCCGAGGCCAAGGCACCCGAGGCGCTGCGCATCATCCGCAGTCGCGCCGATCTGACGGCGCATCTCGCGGCGCGGGCCGAGGGCGCGCGCAGCGTCGGCGCGATCCTCGGCGCCGAGGGCGGCCATGCGCTTTCGGGCGACCTGGCCAATCTCGACCGGCTTTTTGACGCCGGCTTCCGGCTGATCGGGCTGACGCATTTCTTCGACAACGCGCTTGGCGCCTCGCTGCACGGCGAGGCGCGGGGCGAGGTGGGGGGCGAGGTGGGACTGACCGATTTCGGCCGCGCGGTGGTGGCGCGGATGGCCGAGAAGCGGATGATCATCGATCTCGCCCATGCCGGCCCCGGGGTGGTGCGCGAGGTGCTGGCGATCACCGACGCCCCGGTCCTGATCAGCCATACCGGCACCCATGGCCATTGCCCGGGTCCGCGCAACATCCCTGATGATCTGATCCGCGAGATCGCCGCGAAGGGTGGCCTGATCGGCATCGGCTACTGGGAGGCCGCGACCTGCGACGCGACGCCGGCCGGCATCGCCGGCGCGATCACCGCGGCCATCGATCTGGTCGGCGCCGATCATGTGGCACTCGGCTCGGATTTCGACGGCGCCATCGAGACCACCTTCGATGCCGCCGAACTGGCCGCCCTGACCCAGGCGCTGATCGACACAGGCCTGGACGAGCCGGTGATCGCCAGCGTCATGGGCGGCAATGGGCTGCGTTTTCTCGCCCGCGCCCTGCCCGAGGGCTGAGCCCGCTCACATCGGCTGGATATCGGCGAAATGCGCCGGCAGGTCGCGCAGCGCGACCTTGATCAGGTCCTTGGCCAGATCGGCGTGAAGGGCGGCGGCCGGCGCGCCGGTGATGGCGCCGCGCAGCGCGCCCAGCATCTTCGGGGCGGCGGCGATGATCAACCGGTCGGGCCGCAATTGCGCCCATTCCTGCTCCAGCGCCTCGGCCAGATGCCGGGCAAAGCGGGCGCGCGACTGCACATCGGCGGTCTCGTGCGGATCGAACCCGTGACGCGCGGCCCCGGCCGGGCCGCCGGTCTGGCGGCCGGGCCGGTCGCCGTATTCGATCTGCGCGTCGGCGAACTGTTTCAGCGACAGTTCCGCGTGATCGCGCAGTCCCTTGCCGATACCCTGGTTGATCAGAATCCGCGCCGAGGCGTCATCGGCCAGCAGAACCAGTGTCGTGATCGGTTTCATCGCATCTCTCCGTGTCAGGGCGACAGCCTCGACATGGCAAGCCGCGCGCCGCGGCGCCATGACCTGCATCAACCGCGTCAGGCGTTCTCGGCCGCCCAGACCCTGTCAATCATCGCCTGGGTGCCCTTCGCATCCTCAAGGTGCCAGGGATAGGGCGCGCCGTCGCGGATGGTGCGGCCGAAAGCCTCGACCTGGTTGCGATACTGCCGCGCGCCGGGGAAACGCTCGATATGGTCGGCCTGGCCGGCGCGAAAGAGGTGCAATTGCGCCTCGGCGAAAAGCCCGGCGTTGAACGGGCCGGTCATCCGGATCAGCCCGGTCTCGCCCTGAAACACCACTTCCTGGCGCGGGAAGAGCCGCATCGAGGTCATCGCGCGAAAGCTGAACCCGCCCGCCGCGGCGGTCCCCGGGATTGCCATCGTGCCGGTCACCTCGGCGAAGGTCTCAAGCCCGCCCTCGCGAGTGATCCGCGCCGAAAGTGCGACCGGCTCGGCCCCGGTCACCCAGCGGATCGAGCCATAGGCATAGACGCCGATATCGGGCACCGAGCCGCCGCCGGCCTCGGGCCGGTTGCGGATATTGCCGGGGTCGGCGCGGTTGTCGTAGCTGAAGGCGCTGTCGGCGTGAAGGATGCGCCCGATCGCCCCTTCGGCCACCAGCTGGCGGGCGCGCTGCCATTGCGGGTGATGGACGATCATATAGGCCTCGGTGGCGAAAAGCCCGGTGCTGTCACGCGCCGCGATCAGCCCGTCGATCTCGTCCGCCGTCATCGCGATCGGCTTTTCGGTCAGCACATGCTTGCCCGCCGCCAGCGCCTTCTTCGTCCATTCGGCATGCAGGTGGTTGGGCAGCGGCACATAGACCGCATCGATCCCCGGATCGGCGAGCAGCGCCTCATAGCTGCCGTGAACCCTGAGATCCGGGCAGAAGGCCTGAAACGGCGCGGCCTTGGCGGCATCGGATGTCGCCAGCGCCGCAAAGCGCGCGCCCTCGGCCTCGTGAATCGCCCGCGCCATGTGCTGAAGCGCGAAATTCGAGGCGCCGAGCACCCCCCAGTTGACTGTCTGCATGGCTGGTCTCCTCCGCTCCGGTCCGCTGTCGCTGCTAACGCTAACGGCCAGGCCGGGGAAAGACAACCGCCGGTCCCGGCCCGGCGGGCGTTCGGGATGACGTTCGGACGGCAGGACGTTCGGGCGGGCAGGCGTTGGCGCGGTTGGGCCTTAACAGGCTGCCGAAAAAGGATCTCGTGCAGTGTCTGGCGGGGAAACTTTTCCTGTCCCGCCATCTGATCCTGGCACCGAGGGACGCGCCCGACCCTGGGGGGGGCGCTTTGGCACGTTGGGGCTGCGGTGCTTTATGGTAGCCAAGTTAGTCAAACCGTCGAGCAATTTGCATGGTTGCCATGCGCCCTCCCGCCGGGAGGGTCGGGCGCGGCCCGGGCTGGTCGCCCGGGCCCGAGATTGTGGAAAGCGTGGCGAGGAACGGTTTGCCGATCTCAATGTTGAAAGCGGCGGGGCGTGAGACTTTTTCAGCGACCTGTCAAGGGCAGGCCACGCCCCCGCAAGACAACCGCAAGGCACCGCAAGGGGGCGGTCAGGCGCCCCCCAGCATGCCCTTCTCGCGGGCGAGGCCGCGCATCTTCGCCTGCAGCTTCTCGAAGGCGCGCACCTCGATCTGGCGAATCCGCTCGCGGCTGACCTCGTATTGCGCCGACAGTTCTTCCAGCGTCGCCGGATCGTCGCGGAGCCGGCGCTGCATCAGGATCGCGCGCTCGCGCTCGTTCAGGACCGACATCGCGCTGTCCAGCAGGGCGCGGCGCGCCGACAATTCGTCGGCCTCCTCATAGGCGACCGCCTGATCGGCATCCTCGTCCTCAAGCCAGTCCTGCCACTGGCCGGTGCCCTCGCCATCCGACCCGACCGTCGCATTCAGCGAGGCATCGCCGCCCGACAGGCGGCGGTTCATGTTGACCACCTCTTCCTCGGAGACGTTGAGGTCATGGGCGATCTTCGCCACGTTCTCGGGGCGCAGATCCCCCTCTTCCAGCGCGCCGATCTTCGACTTGGCCTTGCGCAGGTTGAAGAAAAGCTTCTTCTGCGCCGAGGTGGTGCCAAGCTTGACCAGCGACCATGACCGCAGGATGTATTCCTGGATCGAGGCGCGGATCCACCACATCGCATAGGTCGCAAGACGAAAGCCCTTTTCGGGATCGAAGCGCTTGACCGCCTGCATCAGCCCGACATTGGCCTCGGAAATCACCTCGGCCTGCGGCAGCCCGTAGCCGCGGTAGCCCATGGCGATCTTGGCCGCGAGCCGCAGGTGCGAGGTCACCAGCCGGTGCGCGGCGCCGGCCTCCTGATGGTCAACCCAGCTTTTCGCCAGCATGTATTCCTCTTCCGGTTCGAGAAGCGGAAACTTGCGGATCTCCTGCAGATAACGGTTCAGCCCCTGCTCGGGGCTTGGCGCCGGAAGGTTGGCATAGCTCGTCATGTCGGACCTCCTCTGTTGGCCGTCTGGCCGAGGGCCATGCAATCTATGGCCCCCGGTGGCGCTGCGCAAGGGCAGAGCCTGTCATTGCCAGTTTAACGCCGGATGAAGGGATTTCCGTCGCGAAAAACGCTGCATTACCGCCCGATCACCAAGCTGTCAGGTCCCGGCACCGGGCGCTGACAGCGCCGTGACCAGCCCGGCCATGTCCGCCGGCAGCGGGCTTTCAAAGGCCAGAGACGCGCCGGTGACCGGATGGACAAAGCCCAGCGTCGCGGCATGAAGTGCCTGGCGCGGGAAGGCCGCCGCCGCCTCGGCCGCCGCGGCGCCGAGCGCCGCCACGGGCAGCCGCCGCCGCCCGCCATAGGTCGGATCGCCGATCAGGGCGTGGCCGACATGGGTCAGATGGACGCGGATCTGATGGGTGCGCCCGGTCTCCAGCCGGCATTCGACCAGCGCCGCGGCCGGCGGCCGGCCGAAGCCGCGCAGCACCCGCACCCGGGTCACCGCATGGCGCCCGCCATCCATCGTCACCGCCTGGCGCTGACGGTCGGTGCGGTGGCGGGCGATGCCGGTGGCGATGCGGATCACCCCGCCCGGCTCGAACCCGACGCCGGCCAGCCCGGCCAGCCGCGGTTCGGCCGCCGAGGGCATCCCGTGCACCACCGCCAGATAGCGCCGCTCGACGCTGTGCGCCTCGAACTGGCGGGCAAGGCCGTGATGGGCGCGGTCGCTCTTGGCCACCACCAGAAGGCCGCTGGTGTCCTTGTCGATGCGGTGGACGATGCCGGGGCGCAACGCGCCGCCCAGCCCCGACAGGCCGGCGCCGAAATGATGCACCAGCGCATTGACCAGGGTGCCGCGCGCCGATCCCGGCGCCGGATGGACGACGAGGCCGGCGGGCTTGTCGATGACGATCAGGTCGCCGTCCTCCCAGACCACGCTCAGGGCGATATCCTCGGGGTCGGCCTGGGCCGGCGCCGGGCCGGGGGCGGCGACCTCATAGACCTCGCCCGCCAGCGGGTGCCGGCGCGCATCGGTCACCGCGACGCCGTCGCGGCTGACCGCGCCCTCGGCGATCAGCCGGGCCAGGCGCGAGCGCGACAGCGCCGCCGCCTCTGGCACATCGCGCGCCAGCGCCTTATCAAGGCGCGGCGGCGGGTCGTCGCCGATGACCACGCGAAGGACCGGGCCTGCGATGTCGGACATGAACCCTTCCCCTGCTCCACCCGGCCCGGCAACCGAGCCCCAACCCGCGCTGCCGCCCGAGCCCCAACCCGCGCTGCCGCGTGAGCTTCGCTTTCTCAAACGCCTCGTCACCCTGCTCGCCGGCACGATGATCCTCGGCCTGATAACGCTGATCGCGCTTCTTGTCATCCGCCTGCCGGGCGGCCGCGCGCCAAAACCCGCCCCCGCCCTGCCCGCGACCGTCACCCTGCCGGCGGGAACCCGGGCCGAGGCGGTGACCTTCGGGCCGGGCTGGATCGCCGTGGTGACCGACCGCCAGGAAATCCTGATCCTCGACGCCGCCAGCGGCGCGCTCCGCCAGCGCATCGCGATCCTTCCCGCCACCCCCTGACGCCGCCCCCTGACGCCGCAGCGACCCCGGGCGCCGCCTCGGATCTGCGCGATTTCCGGGCAATCCGCCCGCTTTGTGGGCAAAGCGCGCCATTTCCCGGACCGGCGGCCAGCGATTTCGGGTGCCGCGATTGCCATGACCACCGCCCGGTCGGGATGTTTCCCCGAACCGCCCGGGAAATGCCTGTGTCGAAAGAGTTCCGCCAGATCAGCCATCAGCGCAGCCAGGGTGCCGCCCGGGCCAGCCTTGTCCTTGCCGGCGGCCGGGCGCGGCTTGGCGAGTTGCACCAGCAAGGCTCCGCCAAGGCCATCCTGCCCCGGGTCGGCGGCGATCTGCCCGAGGTGGTGTTTCTCAACACCTCGGGCGGGCTCGCCTCGGGCGACCGGCTGGCCTACCGGCTCGACCTCGGGCCCGGGGTGCGGGCGGTGGCGACGACCCAGACCGCCGAGCGCGCCTACCGGGCCGAGGGCGCGGCGGCGCTGGTCGAGGCCGGCTTCCGGGTCGGCGCCGGCGGCTGGCTTGACTGGCTGCCGCAGGAAACCATCCTCTTCGACGGCGCCAGGCTTGACCGCCGCACCCGGATCGAGCTTGCCGAGGGCGCCGGCTGCCTGATGCTCGAGACGATCATCCTTGGCCGCGCGGCGATGGGCGAGACGCTGGCGCGGATCGCGCTTCGCGACCGGCGCGAGATCAGTCGCGACGGCCGGCCGGTCTTCACCGAACCGCTGTCGATCACCGATGCGACGCTGCGGCGCGGGGCGGCGGCGCTGGACGGGGCGCGGGCCTTTGCCTCGATCGTCCTCGTCGCTGCGGACGCGGCCGACCGGCTTGGCCGGTTGCGCGCGCTGTTGCCGGAAACGGGCCCGGAAACCAGCCCGGAACCGGGCGTCGACTGGGCGGCATCGGCGCTGCCCGGCCGGCTGGTCTGCCGGGTCATGGCCGCCGACGGCTTCGCCCTGCGCCGGCAGGTCGCGCGTTGCCTGGCGGTGCTGCGCGACGGACCGCTGCCGCGGGTCTGGCAGAACTGAGGGAGAAACGATGAACCTGACACCACGCGAGAAGGACAAGCTTCTGGTCAGCCTGGCGGCGATGGTCGCCCGCGGCAGGCTGGCGCGGGGGGTCAAGCTGAACCATCCCGAGGTGGTGGCGCTGATCAGCGATTTCGTCGTCGAGGGCGCGCGCGACGGCCGCAGCGTCGCCGACCTGATGGCGGCCGGCGCCCATGTCGTCACCGCCGGGCAGTGCATGCAGGGCGTGCCCGAGATGATCCACACCATCCAGGTCGAGGCGACCTTTCCCGACGGCACCAAGCTTGTCACCGTTCACCATCCGATCCGCCAGGAGACCCCGATGAAACCTGCCCTTGCCGTCCTGACCGCGATGCTGCTGCCGTCGCTGATCCCGTCGCCGGCGCTTGCCCATGCCGGCGATCACACCGGGGCCGGCCCTGGCGATCTGGTCGCCCATGCGCTTGCCGCGCCCGATCATGCGCTGGCGCTGATGGCGGTGGTCCTGGTGCCGCTGGCGGTCTGGCTTTACGCGCGGCGCCGCGGATGATCCCCGGCGAGGTGCTCTGCGCCGAGGGCGAGATCGTGCTGAACGCCGGGGCCGCGGTCACCGTGCTGATCGTCGCCAATACCGGCGACCGGCCGGTTCAGGTCGGCAGCCACTATCATTTTGCCGAGACCAACCCCGGCCTGGCCTTCGACCGCGACGCGGCGCGCGGCCAGCGGCTGGACATTCCCGCCGGCACCGCGATCCGCTTCGAGCCGGGCCAGTCGCGCGAGGTGCGGCTGATCCCCTACGCCGGCGACCGGCGGGTATTCGGCTTCAACGGCGCTGTCATGGGGGCGCTCTGATGGCGGCGGTGATCTCTCGTGCCGCCTATGCCGGCATGTATGGCCCGACCACCGGCGACCGGGTGCGGCTGGGCGACACCAACCTTGTGATCGAGGTCGAGCGCGACCTGACGACCTATGGCGAAGAGGTCAAGTTCGGCGGCGGCAAGGTGATCCGCGACGGCATGGGCCAGTCGCAGCGAAGCCGCGCCGAGGGGGCGATGGACAGTGTCATCACCAATGCCCTCATCCTCGACTGGACCGGCATCACCAAGGCCGATGTCGGCCTGCGGGGCGGGCGGATTGCAAAGATCGGCAAGGCCGGCAACCCCGACACGCAGGCCGGTGTCACGGTGATCATCGGGCCGGGAACCGAGATCATCGCCGGCGAGGGGCGCATCCTGACCGCCGGCGGCATCGACGCGCATATCCATTTCATCTGCCCCCAGCAGATCGACGACGCGCTGCATTCGGGCATCACCACGATGCTCGGCGGCGGCACCGGGCCGGCGCAGGGCACGCTTGCCACCACCTGCACGCCGGGGCCATGGCATATCGCCCGGATGTTGCAGGCGGCCGACGCCTTGCCGGTGAACCTCGGCTTTGCCGGCAAGGGCAATGCCTCGTTGCCCGCGGCACTCGAGGAACAGGTGGCCGCCGGCGCCTGCGCGCTGAAGCTGCACGAGGACTGGGGCACCACGCCGGCCGCCATCGACTGCTGCCTGAGCGTCGCCGATGCGATGGATGTGCAGGTGATGATCCACACCGACACGCTCAACGAGTCCGGCTTTGTCGAGAATACCCTGGCCGCGATCCGGGGCCGCACCATCCACGCCTTCCATACCGAAGGCGCCGGCGGCGGCCATGCGCCCGACATCATCAAGGTCGTCGCGGCGCCGAACGTGATCCCGTCATCGACCAACCCGACGATGCCCTACACCGTCAACACGATCGAGGAACACCTCGACATGCTGATGGTTTGCCACCACCTCGACCCGCGCGTGCCCGAGGATGTGGCCTTTGCCGAATCCCGCATCCGCCGCGAGACGATCGCGGCCGAGGACATCCTGCACGACATCGGTGCCTTCTCGATCATGGCCTCGGACAGCCAGGCGATGGGCCGGGTCGGCGAGGTGATCATCCGGACCTGGCAGACCGCGCACAAGATGAAGCTGCAGCGCGGCCGGCTGGCCGAGGAACAGGGCGCCAACGACAACCTGCGCGCCCGGCGCTACATCGCAAAATACACCATCAACCCGGCGATCGCGCAGGGGATATCGGCGCATGTCGGCTCGGTCGAGGCCGGCAAGCGGGCCGATCTGGTGCTGTGGTCGCCGGCCTTCTTCGGCGCCAAGCCCGAGATGGTGCTGGTCGGCGGCACCATCGCGGTGGCGCAGATGGGCGACCCCAACGCCTCGATCCCGACGCCGCAGCCGGTCCATACGCGGCCGATGTTCGGCGCCTTCGGCCGGTCGGTGGAGCGGGGTTCGGTCAGCTTCGTGTCGCAGGCGGCCGAGGCCGGGGGGCTGCGCGCCGCGCTGGGGCTGGCAAAGCAGACGCTCGCCGTCACCGGCACCCGCACCATCGGCAAGGCAGACATGGTCCTGAACGATGCGATGCCGGTGATCGAGGTCGATCCCGAGACCTACGAGGTGCGCGCCGACGGCGAGCTTCTGACCTGCGCGCCGGCGAGCGAACTGCCGCTGGCGCAACGCTATTTCCTCTACTGAGAGGCCGCCATGACCATGCTTCCCACCGCCCGCGATATCCGCCGCCGCGCCGATTTGACCGCGCCGCCAGAGGCCACCGTGACGCTCGACTACGAGGCGCGGATGCTGAGGCGCCGGCGGCTGGTAACCGATCAGGGCCAGTCGATCCTCGTCGATCTGGCCGAGACCGTCAGCCTTGACGACGGCGACGGCCTGGTGCTGGACGACGGAAGCCTTGTCGAGGTCAGGGCTGCGCCCGAGGCGGTGCTGGTGGTGACCGGCGATCTGGCGCGCCTGGCCTGGCATGTCGGCAACCGCCACACGCCCTGCCAGATCGAGGGCGCGCGGCTGGTGATCCGCGAGGATCATGTGCTGGAAGCGATGCTGCGCCGGCTGGGTGCTACCGTGCAGCACCTGATGGCACCGTTCTGCCCCGAGGGCGGCGCCTATGGCCACGGCCGCACCCTCGGGCATGACCACGCGCATGACCACGGGCACGGGCACGACCACGACCACGCGCACCGATGACTGCCACGCTGGCCCGCCTGTCGCTTGTGCAATGGCTGTCGCCGGCCTTCCCGACCGGGGCCTTCGCCTGTTCGCACGGGCTTGAACAGGCCATCGCCAGCGGGCGGATCGGCACGGCGGCAGAAACCGCATCCTGGCTGCGCGACATTCTCGATGTCGGCGCCGGCTGGCAGGATGCGGTGCTTGTGTCGCTGGCGCTGCGCACTGATGCCGATCCTGACGCGCTCGACAGGCTCGACGCGCTTGCCCGCGCCCTGCAACCCTCGGCCGAGCGTCTGGCCGAGACGCTGGACCAGGGCACGGCCTTCGCCGCCACCGTCGCCGCGCTGACCGGTCGCGCCCTGCCGGCGCGGGCGCTGCCGGTGGCGGTGGGCGAGGCCGCGGCGCCGCTTGGCCTGCCCGCCGCCGAGGTGATCGCGCACTACCTGCACGGCTTCGCCGCCAACCTCGTCTCGGCCGCGGTGCGCTTCGTGCCGCTTGGCCAGACCGCGGGGCAGGCGGTGCTTGGCGGGCTTCACCGGCCGATCGCCGCCTTGGCGGCGCGGGCCGCCGGCGCCGGCGAG
>PHEC01000072.1 GCA_002841115.1 Alphaproteobacteria bacterium HGW-Alphaproteobacteria-6
GCGCGCGCCGCCGGGACCGGCCCGCCGCCACTGGCCCATCGCCGCTGGCCCGCCTCCACTGGCCGCCGCCGCTGGCCCGCCGGATCGCGTGCGATTACCAGGGCTGTCAACGCCTCCGTCAAGCCGGCGATCGCCACGGTGATCCCGGCGACGGGCGATCCGGCGGTCCCGACAAGACGATCACCTCGACAACCGCCCCGTCGCCATCGCCCCGTCGCCATCACCCCGTTGTCACCGCCCCGTCGCCATCACCCCGTCGCCACCACGATCGTCACCGCCCGTCGCCTTGGCCCCGGGGTCGATCGCGACCGCCGCCGCCATCCCCAACTCGGCGCCATCGCTTCAATCTGGCCGAACGCCGGCACCGGTCCCGGCCCGTCAACTGCCATCGGGTCACCCGGCACCGGTCCCGTCCCGTCAGCCACCACCCAGAAGGATGCGAAACCCCAGCCGGTTGCGCCCGTCCCTGCGGCAATAGCGGATGTCCTGGGCCAGAATCCGGATCAGCGCCCAACCCCAGCCACCCTCGGCCAGATCACCGAGGTTCTCGGCGACCGGCTGTATCGCGGCATCCGGCAGGATCCCACCCGGCAGGGCGCGGCCGTCATCCTCGATGACACAGTCCAGCGCATCCGGCGCACGGTGCAGCGCCAGCATGACCCGGCCCGGCGCCTGCCCGGCATAGGCATGTTCGGCGATGTTGTTCAGCGCCTCGGCCAGGACCAGTTCCAGCGTGCCGGCATCCTCGGCACTCAACTGCCGGGCAAAACGGGCCACCGCGCGGCGCAGCGCATCGCGGACCGCCATCGGCTCGGCGGTGAACTCGTGGTGAAATCCGGCGCCGGGACCGGTGCCCTGATCGGGGCGGCCAGCCACCGGATCGCCGCACCGGCCGGGTGCGTCGGCGGCATCCGGCCGCGACCTTGTGGCCCGGTCCTCGGTGCAGGGCGCGCCCGGATCAGACCGCATGTCCGGCGCCCCGTGCCGGCGCATCGGCATGGATGGCAAAGACACTGTCCATCCGGGTCAGGTGAAAGACCTTGCCGACATTCGGCGTCAGCGCCGCCAGTTCAAGCTGACGGTCAGGGGCGAGAAACTTCATCACCGCAACGATGGCGCCGAGGCCGGAACTGTCGACGAAGGTGACCCGCGACAGATCGAGGATCACCCGGTTGCCGGCACCATCGGCCAGTTGCCGCATCCGGTCCTTGAACTGGATCGCGACCGCCGCATCGATGCGCTCCTCGCCGACGCGGACGATCAGCGCCCCGTCCAGGGCCTCGCAGGTCAGGTTCATCGGCATGCTCCCGGGGGTCACGACTTCGCCAGGAAGGCTAGACGCCAATCCTTACGATTCGGTATGTCTGGACATGGCCGGCACCGGATGCGTGCCGGCGGAAAGGAAGGCGAGGATGCAAGAGGTCGTGATCATCGGTGCGGCACGGACCGCGATGGCGGGGTTTCAGGGGGTCTTCGGCGGCCTCACCGCGGCCGAGCTTGGCGGGGCGGCGATCCGCGCCGCGCTCGGCAACGCCGGGACCGGGCCCGGAACCGTCGAGGATCTCATCATGGGCTGCGTCCTGCCCGCCGGCCAGGGCCAGGCGCCGGCGCGCCAGGCCGGCTTTCTCGCCGGCCTCGGGCAAGAGGTGCCGGCGACGACGCTCAACAAGATGTGCGGCTCGGGGATGAAGGCGGCGATGATGATCAGCGACCAGATCGCGCTTGGCGCGACCGCGGTGGCGGTTGCCGGCGGCATGGAAAGCATGACCAACGCGCCCTACCTGTTGCCACAGATGCGCGGCGGCGCCCGGCTCGGCCATGGCCGCAGCATCGACCACATGTTCCTCGACGGGCTCGAGGATGCCTATGACAAAGGCCGCCTGATGGGCAGCTTCGCCGAGGACTGCGCATCGGCGTTCCAGTTCACCCGCGCCGCCCAGGACGACTATGCGCTGGCCTCGCTCGACCGGGCGCTGGCCGCGCAATCCGGCGGCGCCTTCGCGGCCGAGATCGCCCCGGTCACCGTCACCACCCGCGCCGGCAGCACCACCGTCGATGCCGATGAACAACCGGCCCGCGCCCGCCCCGAGCGGATTCCGACGCTGAAACCGGCCTTCCGCGAGGGCGGCACCGTCACCGCGGCCAATTCCTCGTCGATCTCGGACGGCGCCGCCGCCCTCGTCCTCGCCTCGGCCGCCGCCGCCGGCGACAACGGCCTGCGCCCGCGTGCCCGCATCCTCGGCCACGCCAGCCACGCCCAGGCTCCGGCCGATTTCCCGACCGCACCGATCCCGGCCGCACGCAAGCTTCTCGACCGTCTCGGCTGGACGATCACTGATGTCGACCTGTGGGAGGTGAACGAGGCCTTCGCGGTGGTGCCGATGGCCTTCATGCGCGACATGGGCCTGCCGCATGACATCGTCAATGTCCATGGCGGCGCCTGCGCCCTCGGCCACCCGATCGGCGCCTCGGGTGCGCGGATCATCGTCACCCTTCTCAACGCGCTCGAACGCCGCGACCTCAGACGCGGCATCGCCGCGATCTGCATCGGCGGCGGCGAGGGCACCGCGATCGCCATCGAACGCCCCTGATTTCTTCTGTTCAAAAATACCTTCCGGGGGTCCGGGGGTGGAAAACCCCCGGCCTCGCCACGAAAGACCCCGCCATGCCCGATTACCCGACCCTCGCCGCCACCATCGCCAGCCTGACCGAGGGCGAGACCGACGAAGTCGCGCTGATGGCGACCCTCGCCTGCGAGATCCACCACGCCGACGACCGCTTCGACTGGACCGGGTTCTACCGGGTCACCGCACCCGAAACCCTCAGGATCGGCCCCTATCAGGGCGGCCACGGCTGCCTCGTCATCCCGTTCTCGCGTGGCGTCTGCGGGGCTGCGGCGCGCAGCCGCAAGGTGCAGATCGTCGCCGATGTCGAGGCCTTTCCCGGCCATATCGCCTGCGCCGCCTCGACCCGCTCCGAGATCGTGCTGCCGGTCCTGGCCGGCGACGGCCGCCTGATCGGGGTTCTCGACATCGACAGCGACCGCCCCGACGCCTTCACAAGCGCCGATGCGACCGGGCTTTCGGCGATCCTCGCGTCGGTTTTCGGCCGGTTGTGACGCGGGCGGCGCTTGTCGGGCAGGGGCAGGCCGTGCAAGCCTCGCGCCATGACCGGCCCGGCCATCCATCACGGCAGTTGCCTTTGCGGCGCCGTCGCCTTCGAGGCGACCGGCCCCTTGCGTGACATCATCGCCTGCCATTGCAGCCAGTGCCGCAAGACCAGCGGCCATGTCTGGGCGGCCACCTCGGTGCCGCTCGACCGGCTGCGGATCACCACCGACGCCGGCCTTGGCTGGCTCAGCTCATCGGCAAAGGCCAGGCGCGGCTTCTGCCGGTCCTGCGGCTCAAGCCTTTTCTGGCAACCCGAGGGCGAGGAGCGCATGGCGATCGCCGCCGGTGCCTTCGACGGTGATCCGGGATTTCGCCTGATCCGCCATGTCTTCACCGCCGACAAGGGCGCCTACTACGCCATCGGTGACGGCATGCCGCAGGCGCCGGGGTGGTGAGGGGGGCAGGGTGATGTGGGATCTGATCGCGGCCTTTCCGGCCGGACATCTCGCGACCTTCATCCTTGGCGGACTGGTGGTGAATGTCGCCCCCGGTGCGGACATGATGTTCGCCACCGCCTGCGGCTTGCAGGGCGGGCCACGCAGCGGCATGCTGGCGGGCTTCGGTGCCGGGCTCGGGGTCTTGTGGCACATCATGCTTGCCGCCCTCGGGCTCTCGGTGCTGATCGCCGCCCATCCCGGCGCGCTGGCGACGATCCGCTGGGCCGGGGCGGCCTATCTTTTGTGGCTGGCCTCGAAAGCCTGGCGCGCGGCGGCCGAAGGCCCCGCCACTGTCCGCCCGGCGATCCGCCCGGCCCGGGTGGTGGCGCGCGGCTTTCTGACCAATGCGCTCAACCCCAAGCCGATCTTCTTCTTTCTCGCCTTCCTGCCGCAGTTCACCAGCCCCGCCTTCGGTCCGATCTGGCAGCAGGTGGTCGCCCTCGGCGCCATCTTCGCGCTGACCGGCACCCTGGTGACGATGGGCTACGGCGCGCTGGCCGGTCTGATGGGGCGCTCGCTCGGGCGCAGGCTGGGCGCGCTCAACCGCATCGCGGCGGTGGTCTTTGCCGGGCTCGCCGCCCGGCTGGTGATCGAATAGGAGGGGACAAATGGCCGACATCACGCTTCTGGACGGCGGCATGGGCCAGGAACTGGTCACGCGCTCGGGCGATGCGCCGACGCCCTTGTGGGCGACGCAGGTGATGATCGATCACCCCGGGCTGGTGCGCCAGGTCCATGCCGATTATTTCGCCGCCGGCGCCACGCTGGCGACGACCAACACCTATGCGATCCATCACGACCGGCTGGTCCGCGCCCGCATCGACCACCGCTTCGCCGCCCTGCATGCGCAGGCCCTGGCCGAGGCCGCGGCGGCGCGCGCGGGCCATGGCGCGGGCCGCATCGCCGGCTCGATCGGCCCGCTGGTCGCCTCCTACCGGCCCGAGACCCACCCGCCGCACGCCGAGGCGGTGGCGCGATACGCCGAGATCGCCCGCGTCCTCGCCCCATCGGCCGACCTGATCCTGGCCGAGACGGTCGCCTCGCTCGCCCATGCGCGCGCGGTGCTGGAAGGGGCTGCGGCGGCCGGCCTGCCGGTCTGGCTGGCGGTGACCGTCGATGACGAGGATGGCAGCCGCCTGCGCTCGGGCGAGCCGGTGGCGGCACTGGCGCCGGTCCTTGCCGAGGGCGGCGCCGCGGCGGTGCTGGCCAATTGCGCCGCGCCCGAGGCGATGGCGGCGGCGCTGGCGGTCCTTGCCGGATTCGGCCTGCCATATGGTGCCTATGCCAACGGCTTTCGCCAGATCACCAAGGCGTTTCTTGCCGACAGCCCGATCGTGGCGGCGCTGGAAAGCCGCCCCGAGATGACGCCCGAGGTCTATGCCGGCTTTGCCATGGGCTGGGTCGCAGCCGGGGCAACGATCGTCGGCGGCTGCTGCGAGACGCGGCCCGCCCATATCGCCGCGATCGCCGGCCGGCTGCGGGCGGCCGGCCACCGCATCGTCTGAGGTGTGATCCGGTCTGGCCGGCCGCGGGTCGGTCATGCTATCGGGCGCGCCATGAATGATGCCGCCTATGCCCCGCCGACCGATCCCCTGCGCCTGATCCATGCCGATCATGCGCTGGTCGTCGTCGACAAGCCTGCCGGGCTTCTGTCGGTGCCGGGCAAGGGCGCGGATCTGGCCGATTGCCTGATCAGCCGGCTTCAGGCGGTCTATCCCGAGGCGCTGCTGGTTCACCGGCTGGACCGCGACACCTCGGGCGTCATGGTCTTTGCCCTGACCCGCCACGCCCAGCGCAGCCTCAGCGCGGCATTCGAGGCGCGCCGGACCCGCAAGGTCTACCGCGCCCGGCTCTGGGGCCACCTCGCACCGAAGGAAGGCCGGGTTGATCTGCCGATCGGGGTCGACTGGCCCAACCGGCCGCGCCAGCATGTCGATCCGGTCAATGGCCGGGCGGCGCAGACCGACTGGCGGGTGCTTGGCCATGACGCGGACGGCACCTGCCGGGTGCGGCTTTATCCGCTGACCGGGCGCAGCCATCAGTTGCGCGTCCACTGCCTGACGCTTGGCCATCCGATCCTCGGCGACCGGCTTTACGCCGAGGGCAGGGCGCGCGATTACCCCCGCCTGATGCTGCATGCCGAAAGCCTGCGCCTGCCCCATCCCGAGGACGGTCGCGGCGTTGGCTTCACCGCGCCCTGTCCGTTCTGAACCGGCCGCGGATCGCGAAAAATCCCTAGAATTGCGCGCAAACCCCGCCTGTTGGGGCAGCGTTAACCCGGAGATGGCGCAATGGCGGCGGGGAGCGTCGGGCATGGGGATTTCCGGCGCCAAGCGTGGGATGGCAAGATGTTGATGATGGCTGGCCTTTTCGGCCTGCTCCTGGCCGGGGCCGTGGTCGATGTCTCGGGTCTGTTCGACCGTGACGACGACGAGGACGAGGCGCCGCCCGAGGACGAGGGCACGCCGGCTGGCGACGCCATCGAGGGGACACCACTGGGCGAGATCATCGCCGGCAGCGCGGCCGCCGAGACGATCCGTGCCGAGGGCGGTGACGATCAGGTCGGGGGATATGACGGCGACGACAGCCTGCATGGCGGCGACGGCAATGACGATCTGCATGGCGACGGCGGCAATGACCTGATCCTTGGCGGCGCCGGCAACGACAGCCTGCATGGCGGCGACGGCGACGACCGGCTGGAGGGCGGGGCGGATGACGACTGGCTGGCCGGATACGAGGGCGACGACGTGCTTTCGGGCGATGCCGGCGATGACAGCCTGCTCGGCGGTGGCGGCAACGACCTTTTGCTGGGCGGCGAGGGGGATGACGCGCTTCAGGGCAACCGCGGCGACGACACGCTGATCGGCGGGGCCGGCCGCGACGTTGTGATGGGCGGCGATGGCGATGATCTCATGATCGGCACCGATGGCGGCGACGGCACGGCGGATGCGGCGCCCGACGGTGTCATCGCCGAAGAGCGCGACTTTCTCAACGGCGGGGCGGGCAACGACCGGATCGTGCCGGGCCAGGGCGACTGGGCCAATGGCGGCGCCGGTGCTGACGAGTTTACCCTGCACGACTGGCTGGCGGCGACCGACGGGGCCGGGCCGGCGACGATCGACGATTATGACCCGGCCGAGGACCGGCTGGTGGTGGTCTATGACCCGGCCGCCCATCCCGACCCGGCGATCAGCGTCGAGCCGGGCGCCACCCCGGACGCGGCGACGCGGATCCTGCTTGACGGCGCGGTCATCGCCCTCTTGCAGGGCGGCGGCGTGCCGGCGCCGGAGGATATCGAACTGATCGCCCAGGGTCAGGCGGCGGCCGCGGCCTGACCGCGACGGCCCCCGGCCTTTGACGGCCGGGCGGGGTCGCCCCGGAAATGGCGCTTTTCTTTTGCCGCGCCGTCCTCTATACGCGCGCATCCGCCCCGACCGGCGGAAAGCCTCCAAGGGCCTTGCTGGACGACATCCCGGCCTGCGCCATGACCCTGACCCGAAAGGAGACCCCGATGTCGATCACCGTTGAAGAAAAAGCCCGCGTCATGAAGGAATTCGCGACCAAGGAAGGCGACACCGGCTCGCCCGAGGTCCAGGTTGCCATTCTCTCGTCGCGCATCGCGACGCTGACCGAGCACTTCAAGACCCACAAGAAGGACAACCATTCGCGCCGCGGCCTTCTGATGATGGTCGCCCAGCGCCGCAAGCTTCTCGACTACCTCAAGAGCCGCGACGACGCGCGCTATCAGGACCTGATCAAGCGCCTCGGCATCCGCCGCTGAGCGCGGTCGGGGCTGAGGGATCGGCCCTGCCGACAGGAACGCCCGTGGCGAAAGCTGCGGGCGTCTGTCATTTCGGATGGCGGCTTCGAGCCCATTCTGACGGGTGACGCACGAATGTCAGCTATCGGCTTCTGCGGCCAGTTGTTTGACCAACATAAAGGCCAGCATCACCGCGATGAAAAGAAACCCCGCCCCTACAATCCACGCGATAGGTGCGGAGTACATTTCGGCGATGGCTCCGGCCAAAATCAGGCCCAATGCGGCCCCCAACTGTTGTATCAACGATCTCAGCGACAGCATGGTCGACCGCTGACCGTCTTCTACGCAGCTATGCAAAATACTGCTGGCAGGTGTTTCGCTGACACCAAGGATCACAGAATACAGGATGAAAACTGTCACAAAGCCGATGATACCGCCTTGCAATGCCAATGCGATCTGAACCCCTGCCAAGCAAATCAAGGTTGCCGCCAGCGTCACGGCATGCCGCCGCTTGAAGATCCGGCTGATGTGCGGAGACAGAGCTGCACCGAAAGCGATGGAGAAGAAATAGGTCGCAGTTACGACACCGATAATGGTGTTTGCGTAACCCTCATCCAGCATGGGTTTTGCATGGGTCGGCCAGATCACCTCGACAGGGTTGGTAGCCATCAGAAAGAACGCCAACGCTGCCAGAAGTATCGACAGTGCGGGGTGGTTCAGGGCCAAAAGGCTCGCGTCCTTTATCACCGTTGGGACATTTGCGAAGCCGTGCTTGAGAGCAGTGACGTTCATCGGACGCGGTTTTTCGACAATGGCCAACATCGTGAAAACAAAGACGCCCAGCATCACACCAAAGCTTGCCGCGTAGGACACATCATAGATGCGGAACCCGAGGTGTTCCGCGACCGGGCCCAACATATCAGGCAGAAGACCTCCGATGACGGCCCCAGTGGCTAACCCGACGGCATTGGCCCATTGCGCTTTGGCCAGAGCGGGCTGGACATCCACATTTGGTGCAGCGGCCTTGAAAGTTTCGACAAACCAAGCATCAAGCGTGCCGGACCGAAGCGCGCGTCCAAAACCGATGAATGCAAATGAGAGTGCGAGAACGTAGAAGTAGCTGGTTGAGAGAAAGAGCGCGAGTGAAATCAAGCTGGCAACGACCGCCGTCAGAAAGACCGGCTTGCGGCCAATGCTGTCGGCAAGACCACCGAACGGCAGCTCCATCGCCATCGTCGTGAGCGAGTAGACCCCGAAGAGAAGCGAGATTTGAAAGAGGTCCATACCCCGGTCGGTCAACGCCAGAGCAACAACGGCGACTGTCAGTCCCATCGCAAAACGGTCAAAGAACTGGTGTATCTGAAACACACGTATGTGCCGTCGTGCCGAAACGGTGAGCGCTGCGAAGGAAAACTCTGTTTCAGTTGCCATGCATGCAACATTAACGTTGCTGCCACCGTGCACAATACATTAGGCGCTGGAACTTATCCGGCGTAAGCCATTGCGGCCGTTCGAACAAGCGCAGCGAAATGGTGGTTTGTCCCGCAGAGTGGCATCCGCCCGCCCCCCAACCTGCCCCTTCCCAACCGCCCCCTTTTCCTGTAAGGCCCCGGTCCATCTGCGACGTGAGCCCATGCCCCCGGGCGCATGCGAAGGATCGGGGGGCGGCGGCAATGGGGCCGCCATGCAAAACGGGAGACACGGGATACGCCCGTGAGTGCTCTCAAGAGGAAACGATAGATGTTCAACGTTACCAGGAAATCGATCCAGTGGGGCAACGAGACGCTCACCCTGGAAACCGGCAGGATTGCCCGCCAGGCCGATGCGTCGGTGATCGCCACGCTGGGCGAGACCTCGGTCATGGCCAATGTGACCTTCGCCAAGGCACCCAAGCCCGGGCAGGATTTCTTCCCGCTGACCGTGCATTACCAGGAACGCTACTATGCCGCGGGCAAGGTTCCCGGCGGCTTTTTCAAGCGCGAGGCCCGGCCCTCGGAAAAGGAAGTGCTGACCTCGCGGCTGATTGACCGGCCGATCCGGCCCTTGTTCGTCGAGGGTTTCAAGAACGAGGTTCTGGTGATCGTGACCGTGCTCAGCCACGATCTGGTCAATGAACCCGATGTTCTCGGCATGATCGCCGCCTCGGCGGCGCTGACCCTGTCGGGGGCGCCGTTCATGGGGCCGATCGCCGGCTGCCGCGTCGGCTTTGCCAATGGCGCCTATGTGCTGAATCCCGACTGCGACGACATGCACAAGCTGCGCGAGAACCCCGAGCAGCGGCTTGATCTGGTCGTTGCCGGCACCAAAGACGCGGTGATGATGGTCGAATCGGAGGCCTATGAGCTGTCCGAGGCCGAGATGCTGGGCGCGGTGAAATTTGCCCACGAGTCGATCCAGCCGGTGCTCGACCTGATCATCGACCTCGCCGAGGATGCCGCGAAAGAGCCGTTCGACTTCCAGGCCCCCGACCACGCAGCACTTTACGCCGCGGTGAAGGCGGCCGGCGAGGCGCCGGTGCGTGCCGCCTTCGCGATCCGCGACAAGCAGCAACGGGTGGCCGCGATCGACGCCGCCCGCGCCACGATCAAGGCGGCGCTGAGCGAGGATCAGCTTGCCGACGAGAACCTCGGCGCCTGTTTCAAGAAGCTCGAGGCCTCGGTCCTGCGCGGCGACATCATCAAGGGCGCGCCGCGCATCGATGGCCGCGACACCAGGACGATCCGCCCGATCGTCTCGGAAACCGGCGTGCTGCCGCGCACCCATGGCTCGGCGCTCTTCACCCGCGGCGAGACCCAGGCGCTGGCGGTGACCACGCTCGGCACCGGCGATGACGAACAGTTCGTCGATGCGCTGACCGGCACCTCGAAGATGAACTTCCTGCTGCACTACAACTTCCCGCCCTATTCGGTCGGCGAGGTCGGGCGTTTCGGTCCTCCGGGCCGGCGCGAGATCGGCCATGGCAAGCTTGCCTGGCGCGCGCTTCAGGCGGTTCTGCCGGCGGCGACCGATTTCCCCTACACGATCCGCATCGTGTCGGAGATCACCGAATCGAACGGCTCGTCGTCGATGGCCACGGTCTGCGGGTCGAGCCTGTCGATGATGGATGCGGGGGTGCCGCTGAAATCGCCGGTCGCCGGCGTGGCGATGGGCCTGATCCTGGAAGATGACGGCACCTTCGCGATCCTCAGCGACATCCTTGGCGACGAGGATCACCTCGGCGACATGGATTTCAAGGTGGCGGGCACCGAGAACGGCATCACTTCGTTGCAGATGGACATCAAGGTTGCCGGCATCACGCCCGCGATCATGGAGCAGGCGCTGGCCCAGGCCAGGGACGGCCGGATGCATATCCTCGGCGAGATGGCCAAGGCACTGACCGCGCCGCAGGCCTTCAGCGAATATGCCCCGAAGATCGAGACCATGCAGGTGCCGACCGACAAGATCCGCGAAGTGATCGGTTCGGGCGGCAAGGTGATCCGCGAGATCGTCGAGGTTTCGGGCGCCAAGGTCGACATCAACGACGACGGGGTGATCAAGATCGCCTCGAACAACGCCGACAACATCAAGAAGGCCCATGACATGATCTGGTCGATCGTGGCCGAACCCGAAGAGGGCAAGGTCTACACCGGCAAGGTGGTGAAACTGGTCGACTTCGGCGCCTTCGTGAACTTCTTCGGCAAGCGCGACGGTCTGGTCCATGTCAGCCAGATCGCCAACAAGCGCCTGACCCATCCGAACGAATATCTGAAGGAAGGCCAGGAGGTGAAGGTCAAGCTTCTTGGCTTCGACGACCGTGGCAAGGTGCGCCTTGGCATGAAGATGGTCGATCAGGAAACCGGCGAGGAACTTTCGGCCGAGCGGGCGCGCGAAGACGCCGAAGGCTGAGCCCCGACCTGACCGGACTGCCAGATGGCCCCGGGGCGCTTTGCTCCGGGGCCATTTTCGTTGCGGCCTGCGCGGTGCGCCTGCGGGGCAGGGACGGGGACGGGGACGGAGGACGGGGGCGGAGCGGGTCAGGCCCTGGCAGGCCGCTGAAAAAAACCACACGTCTACCCGTTTTCAACCACCAGATCGAAATTCTGTTCCGCGCCACGTTTCCCACAAGCGCGGGCCCGGGCGACCAACCCGGGCCGCGCCCGACCCTCCCGGCGGGAGGGCGCATGGCAATGTCGCAAATTGCTCAACGGTTTGAGTGGTCTGGCTACGATAAAGCGCCGCAGCCCCGGCGTGGCAAAGCGCCCCCCCAGGGTCAGGCGCGCCCCTCGGTGCCGGGATCAGATGGCGGGGCAGGAACAGTTTTCCCGCCAGACACTGCCAGAAGTCCTTCTTCAGCAGCCTGTTAGAGCATGTCGCGTGAAACCGGATCCCACTTTTGCGCGATCCGCCCTAGCGGGCGCAATCCCGGCAGCGCATGATCGTCGGGTCGATGTCCAGCCGGGGCTCGCCGATGAAGTCGCCGCAGGCGTCGCACCAGCCGAAATCCTGCCCCTCGATCCGGCGCAGCGCCGCGTCAAGGGCGCGGATGCGGGCGTGGCGGCGGGTGTCCTGGGCCGCGGCCATGGCCTGCTGCTGCATCGCATCCATGCGCGACAGCCGGCCGACGCTTTGCTGGTCAAGCGTGACCGGCCGGCGATGATCGGCGGTGTCCGCCGAGGCCTGACGCAGGCTGGCCAGTTCTTCCTGCAGGCGCGGCAGGTAGCGTGACTTCAGCGCCTCGGGTGTCGGCTCGCCCATCAGGCTCACCGGATCAGCACGACCGGCACCTTGCAGGACCGGATCATCTCGGTCGTGGTCGAGCCGATGATAAGGCTGCGGATCCGGCTGTGGCCATAGGCGCCCATCACCAGCATGTCGAAATGCGCCTCGTCGACCAGCTTGCCCAGTGCGGTTTCGGGCTGGCCGGGCAGGACCGAGGTTTCGGCCTCGATCCCGGCGGCCCGCAGCATCGCCCTTGCATCCTCAAGGCCCTTCTTCACCTCGGGGCCGGCCTGACCGACAGTGACGACATGGATGTCCAGCCCCTGAAACAGCGTGCTGCGGGCGATGTGATCGACGGCCCGCATCGCCGAGACCCCGCCGTCATAGGCGACCAGCACCTTCGAGATCGGCCGGTACGCGCGCGAGGCGACGAAGACCGGCTTGTGGCTGGCGCGCACGATCCGTTCGAGGTTGGACCCGAGGTGGCCCCTGGCGAAATCCGCCGCCTCGCCGCGCTTGCCGATGATGATGACGCGGGCACCCTCTTCGACCTCGGCCACCGCCTCGACGATATCGCCGTGGCGCAGGCGGCTGGTGGCGTCGGTCACGCCGGCCCGGTCGAGGATCGCGCAGGCATCTTCCAGGATCGCGCGGCCGCGATGGCTGACCAGCCGGGCGCGCTGCGCGTCGATCTCTGCCAGTTCCTCGAGCAGGGCGGTTCGCGCGCCGAGCCGGATCGCGCCCGACAGGTCCGCCTTCTCCGGTGCCTCGCGGCGGCCGAGGACATGGATCAGTTCCACCGGCGCGCCGGTGCGCTGCGCGATCCAGGCGGCGTGGTCGCAGACGCTGGCCGAATAGATCGAGCCGTCGACCAGGGCGATGATCTTGTCTGTCATGAGCGGCGTCCCTCCCTCAATGGGCCATCAGCTTGTCCGAGGCACCCGGCTTGTCATGGATGGCAAGCCGGTCGACGATGGTCTCGGATGCCTCGTTCATGCCGACGATCTCCACCTCGGCGCCGTCGCGGCGGAACTTCAGGATCGCCATGTCCAGCGCCTGAACCGAGGAGATGTCCCAGATATGCGCGCGGCTGACGTCGATGATCACCTTGTCCAGCGCTTCCCTGAAATCGAATGAATTCATGAAGTTCTCGACCGAGGCGTAGAAAAGCTGACCCTCGACGACATAGGTCCGCACCCGGCCGTCCTTCGAGATGCTGGTCGAGACGGTGAAAAGCTGCGCGATCTTGCCGGCAAAGAAGATGCCTGAAAGCAGCACCCCGACCAGCACCCCGATGGCAAGGTTATGGGTCCAGACCACCGTCACCACGGTGGCGATCATCACCATCGAGGACGAATGCGGATGGGTCCGCAGCGCCTTGATCGAGGACCACGAGAAGGTGCCGATCGAGACCATGATCATGATCGCCACCAGCGCCGCCATCGGGATCTGGCTGACAAGATCGCCAAGAACGACGACCATGAACAGCAGGCAGGCCCCGGCCGTGAAGCACGACAGCCGGCCGCGCCCGCCGGATTTCACGTTGATGATCGACTGGCCGATCATCGCACAGCCGGCCATGCCGCCGATGAATCCGGTGGCGGTATTGGCGATGCCCTGGCCGATCATCTCCTGGCTGCGATCCGATTTCGTGTCGGTCAGGTCGTCGACGATGTTCTGCGTCATCAGGCTTTCGAGAAGGCCGACCACCGCGACGGCAACCGAATAGGGCAGGATGATCGTCAGGGTTTCCAGCGTCAGCGGGATCTGCGGGATCAGGAACACCGGCCAGGTGTCGGGCAGCGCGCCCATGTCGCCGACGGTGCGCACATCAAGGCCGAAGGCATAGGCCACCAGCGTCAGCACCACGATGGTGACAAGCGGCGAGGGTATCGCGCGGGTCAGAAGCGGAAAGAGATAGATGATCGCCAGCCCGGCCGCGACCAGGACATAGGTGATCCAGGTGACCGATCCGGGGTCCAGTTCCGGCAGCTGCGCCAGGAAGATCAGGATGGCGAGCGCGTTGACAAAGCCGGTCATCACCGACTTCGAGACATAGCGCATGACGAAACCAAGCCGCAAAAGCCCGGCGCCGATCTGGATCAGCCCGGCAAGGACGGTGGCCGCCAGCAGGTATTGCAGCCCGTGGTCGCGCACCAGCGTCACCATCAGGACCGCCGTCGCCGCCGTCGCCGCCGAGATCATGCCGGGCCGGCCGCCGGTGAAGGCGACCAGCACGGCGATCGAGAAACTGGCGTAAAGCCCGACCTTGGGGTCGACCCCGGCGATGATCGAGAAGGCGATCGCCTCGGGGATCAGGGCAAGCGCCACGACAAGGCCGGCCATCACGTCGCCGCGGATGGAACCGAACCACTGGTTGCGGTAGCTGTCGAATGAAAACATCAGGGTCTTTCGTGACCGGCATCCGGTGATGCCGGGGTCCACCGTCAGGTGTGTTCCGGTTGTCCGGCGGATCGGCGGCCGGAAGAGCCACCCGGGGGTCGCACCCGGGTCCGAATTCAGTGCCGACCTGATAGGGGGGCAAGGCCGGCAAGGCAACCACTATCGCCCGGTCCCGATTGCGCGCCCGATCCGGCCCGCCGCGACCCCGCCCCTGCGCTCAGAGCCCGCGTGCCAGCGCCGCGACCCCGGTGCGCGCCACATCGATCAGCCCGAGGGGGCGCATCAGGTCGGCGAAGGCGTCGATCTTCTCGGGCGTGCCGGTGATCTCGAAAACGAAGCTTTCCAGCGTCGAATCGACGACATTGGCGCGGAAGATCTCGGCCAGCCGCAAGGCCTCGATCCGCTTCTCGCCGGCGCCGGCAACCTTGAACAACGCCAGTTCGCGCTCGACACTCGCCCCCTCGACGGTCAGGTCGTGAACCTCGTGGACCGGCACCAGCCGGCCCAGCTGCGCCTTGATCTGCTCGATCACCGAGGCGGTGCCGCGGGTGACGACGGTAATGCGCGACCGGTGCCCGGCGTGATCGACCTCGGCCACCGTCAGGCTTTCGATATTATAGCCGCGCCCGGCGAAAAGCCCGATCACCCGGGCCAGCACCCCGGCCTCGTTGTCGACCAGCACCGCCAGGGTATGGGTCTCGATCCCCTGCGCATTGGGGTCGCGCAGGTCATAGGCCGAATGGCTGGACGCGCCCTTCTTGATCTTCAGTGCCGACATTTCCGGCTCCTTTTTGCTTCGCGGTTGCGTATCGGCGCGTCATCCGGCCGGACAGGTCCAGTCGGTGACGGTGAAATAGTCTTCGTCGTATGCCCGGGCCTCGGTGATCTCGGCGACCCGGCCGGCGTCATGGCGGTTGATGTATTCCCAGATCACCTCGCCCTGGGCATCGACCTCGACGGCGCGACCGCCCTCGAACTCGGTGATCAGGAAGCCGCCGGCCGCTGTCGGGTCGATCTTGCCGCGGATCACGCTGAGCAGCGGCTGGTCGGGGCGGCCGCCATAAAGGGTGCGGGTGCTGCGGTCGGCCGGATCGATGGTCAGGATGCGGCTGGCAACGGCGTCCTCGGGGCTGATCGGTGCCCCCCGGGTCAGGCTGTTGCGGTAAATCCCGTTGTCGAAGACGGCGATCCGCCCGTCGGGCAGGAATTCGGGGTCGTGCTGGCGCTGCCAGGGGCCGGTCTGGTGCCATTTCACCCGCCAGTCGTCCGGGTCGATCACCGCGATCAGGTTGTATTCGCGCAGCGACACCATCAGGTCGCCAGCCTCGAACATCGGAAAGGCCGGTGCGATCGCGGCCGGCAATTCGGTGATCTTGTTGAGGTGCAGCGTTTCGGTCCCCCAGCGGCTGCCGCGGCGAAAGCTCTCGCCGGTCGCGGTCAGCACCGGTGCCAGCCCGTTGTCGTAGAAAAGCCGCATCAGCGACGTGCCGGCGGTGATCCGGCCACCGTCATCGACGCGCAGGATCAGGTCGTCGCTGAACGGGCCGGCATTGCGCAGCCGGGTGAAGGGCGGGAAGTGGCGCATCGGGTCGGCGGGGTCGGCGATGAAATGCCGGCGCCCGGCGATCCAGTAGCCGCCGGCCTCGGCCGGTTCGACCGAATGATGGGTCTGATGGGCCAGGGTCCAGTCAATCGCACCGCAGCGCGACAGCCGGACCGTGCCGGCATATTCGAAGTTGAAGACCACCGCGCCCTCGGGGGTGATCAGCGCGCCGTGCAGGTCGACGTTGCGGTCCGATCGCGGCGCGTGCGGGCCAAGAAAGCCGGTGTCGGGGAAGGCCGCCGAATAGGGCGTGCGCCAGCTTGCCACCAGGGTGCCGTCGCGCCGGATCAGGCGCAGGCCGTTCTCGCCGTCAAAGAAGCCCGCCAGCAGCACCAGCCGGCGATCCTCGCCCGCCCGGTTCACCGTCACCCCCTCGCCGGGCTTGCGCGCGGGTTGCAGGAAGTGGCGCGGCGGGTTGCCGTCGAGAAGGTTGCGCGTGTCCTCGTAGGCCTCCTTGCCGGCCCTGGCGATGCCGAGCGCGATGTCATGCAGGCGGTTCTCGCGGATCCCCGATGCCAGCCCGACGGCAAAGCCGCCGAGTGTGGTCAGAAAGACCAGGGCGGCGACG
>PHEC01000073.1 GCA_002841115.1 Alphaproteobacteria bacterium HGW-Alphaproteobacteria-6
GTGCGGCCGCCCTCGCGGATGGCGAAGCGCAGCTTTTCCTCCATCGCGATCGGCGCGATCAGCTCGACCTCGAACTTCAGGTTGTCGCCCGGCATCACCATCTCGGTGCCCTCGGGCAGCTTCACCGTCCCGGTCACGTCCGTCGTGCGGAAGTAGAACTGCGGCCGGTAGTTGGCGAAGAACGGCGTGTGCCGGCCACCCTCTTCCTTGGTCAGGATATAGGCCTCGGCCTCGAACTGGGTATGCGGCTTGACGCTGCCGGGCTTGCACAGCACCTGGCCACGCTCCACCCCGTCACGCTCCACCCCGCGCAGAAGGGCGCCGATGTTGTCGCCCGCCTCGCCCCGGTCGAGAAGCTTGCGGAACATCTCGACCCCGGTGCAGACCGACTTCTTGGTGTCGCGGATGCCGACGATCTCGACCTCGTCGCCGACGTTGATCACGCCGCGCTCGATCCGGCCGGTCACCACCGTGCCGCGGCCCGAGATCGAGAACACGTCCTCGATCGGCATCAGGAACGGCTGGTCAACCGCACGCTCCGGCGTCGGGATATAGCTGTCAACCGCCTCCATCAGCGCCCGGATCGATTTCTCGCCGATCTCCGGGTCGGTGCCGTTCATCGCCGCCAGCGCCGAGCCCTTGACGATCGGAATGTCGTCGCCCGGATAGTCGTAGGAGCTGAGCAGTTCGCGCACCTCCATCTCGACCAGTTCCAGAAGCTCCTCGTCGTCGACCTGGTCGACCTTGTTCAGATAGACCACCATGTAGGGGATGCCGACCTGGCGGCCGAGCAGGATATGCTCGCGGGTCTGCGGCATCGGACCGTCGGCCGCGTTCACCACAAGGATCGCACCGTCCATCTGCGCCGCACCGGTGATCATGTTCTTGACGTAGTCGGCATGGCCCGGGCAGTCGACATGGGCATAGTGCCGCGCCGGCGTCTCGTATTCGACATGCGCCGTCGAGATGGTGATCCCCCGCGCCTTCTCCTCGGGCGCAGCGTCGATCTGGTCATAGGACCGGAAATCGCCGAAATACTTGGTGATCGCCGCCGTCAGCGTCGTCTTGCCGTGGTCAACGTGACCGATCGTCCCGATGTTCACATGCGGTTTGGTGCGTTCGAACTTTGCCTTTGCCATGGTGGCCTCCTGATTGTTCCGGGGTAGGGGCTGCGGCCCTTACGCGTATTTCTTCTGGATCTCGTCCGAGATGTTCTGCGGCACCGCGTCGTAATGGTCGAACTGCATCGTGAACACCGCCCTGCCCGAGGACATCGAGCGCAGGTTGTTGATGTAGCCGAACATGTTGGCCAAGGGCACCATCGCGGTGATGACATTGGCGTTGCCGCGGCTGTCCTGGCCCTGCATCATGCCGCGACGCGAGGTCAGGTCGCCGATGATGCCGCCGGTATATTCCTCGGGCGTCACCACCTCGACCTTCATGATCGGCTCCAGAAGCTTGGCGCCGGCCTTCTTCAGCCCTTCGCGCATCGCCGCACGGGCGGCAATCTCGAAGGCCAGAACGCTCGAGTCGACATCATGGAAGGCGCCGTCGATCAGCGACACGCGGAAGTCGATCACCGGGAAGCCGGCCAGCGGACCACTGTCCATCACCGACTTGATGCCCTTCTCGACGCCGGGGATGTATTCCTTCGGCACCGCGCCGCCGACGATCTTGCTTTCGAACGAATAGCCCTCGCCGGGTTCGGTCGGGGTGATCACCAGCTTGATCCGGGCGAATTGCCCGGTGCCGCCGGTCTGCTTCTTGTGGGTATAGTCGATCTCGGCCTCGCGCGAGATGGTCTCGCGGTAGGCGACCTGCGGCGCGCCGATGTTGGCCTCGACCTTGAATTCGCGCTTCATCCGGTCGACGAGGATGTCGAGGTGCAGCTCGCCCATCCCCTTCATGATGGTCTGGCCGCTCTCGAAGTCGGTCTCGACCCGGAACGACGGATCCTCGGCCGCCAGGCGCGCCAGCGCGATGCCCATCTTTTCCTGGTCGGCCTTCGACTTCGGCTCGACCGCGATCTCGATCACCGGCTGCGGGAAGGTCATGGTTTCCAGAACCACCGGCTTGGCCGGATCGCAGAGCGAGTCGCCGGTGGTGGTTTCCTTCAGCCCGGCCAGCGCGATGATGTCACCGGCAAAGGCCTCGTCGATCTCTTCGCGGTTGATCGCGTGCATCATCATCATCCGGCCGACACGCTCGCGCTTGCCCTTGGTGGAGTTCATCATCTGGTCGCCCTTCTTGAGCTGACCGGAATAGATGCGCGTGAAGGTGAGCGAGCCGACGAAGGGGTCGTTCATGATCTTGAACGCCAGCGCCGAGAACGGCTGCGCGTCTTCGGCCGAGCGGGCGATGTTGCGGGTCTCGGTCTCGTCGCCGGGCAGGAAGCCCATGTAGGGCGGCACGTCGAGCGGCGTCGGCAGATAGTCGATCACCGCGTTCAGCATCGGCTGGACGCCCTTGTTCTTGAAGGCCGAGCCGGCCAGAACCGGGACGAACTTCATCGCCAGCGTGCCGATCCGGATCAGCCGGCGCAGCGTGTCGGCGTCCGGCTCGTTGCCTTCAAGATAGGCTTCCATCGCCTCGTCGTCCTGCTCGACGGCAAGCTCCAGCATGTTGTGGCGCCATTCTTCGGCCTCGGCCTTCAGAGCGTCGCGGACCGGCTGGCGCAGCCACGAGGCGCCAAGATCCTCGCCCTGCCAGACCCATTCTTCCATGGTGACGAGGTCGATGATGCCTTCCAGCTTGTCCTCGGCCCCGATCGGAAGCTGCACCGGCATCGGGTTCGCCCCGGTCCGTTCGCGGATCATCTTGACGCAGTTGAAGAAATCGGCGCCGATCTTGTCCATCTTGTTGACGAAGACGATCCGCGGCACCTTGTAGCGGTCGGCCTGGCGCCAGACGGTCTCGGTCTGCGGCTCGACCCCGGCGTTGCCGTCCAGAAGCACCACGGCACCGTCAAGCACCGCCAGCGAGCGCTCTACCTCGATGGTGAAGTCGACGTGACCCGGCGTGTCGATGATGTTGAAGCGGTACTTGTCCGACCTGGCATGCGCGATCCCGGCATCCACGGTGCGTTCCCAGAACGTCGTGGTCGCGGCCGAGGTGATGGTGATGCCCCGCTCCTGCTCCTGCTCCATCCAGTCCATCGTCGCGGCGCCATCATGCACCTCGCCGATCTTGTGGGATTTGCCGGTGTAGAACAGAATCCGCTCGGTCGTCGTGGTCTTGCCCGCGTCGATATGGGCAATGATCCCGAAGTTGCGGTAGCGGGTCAGGGGAAATTCGCGTGCCATTGGGCTGCCTCAGGCTAAGTGTTTACCAGCGGTAATGGCTGAACGCCTTGTTGGCGTCGGCCATCTTGTGGGTGTCCTCACGCTTCTTCACGGCGGTGCCGCGCGCGTTGGCTGCATCCTGAAGCTCGCCGGCCAGGCGCTCTTCCATGGTGTTCTCGTTGCGCTTCTTGGCGGCGGCGATCAGCCAGCGGATCGCCAGCGCCTCGCGGCGCTCGGGGCGCACCTCGACCGGCACCTGATAGGTGGCGCCACCAACCCGGCGCGAGCGCACCTCGAGCGACGGCTTCACGTTCTCCAGCGCCTCGTGGAAGGCCTCGATCGGGGCGCGCTTCAGCCGGGTCTCGACCCGCTCCAGCGCCGAATAGACGATGCGCTCGGCGACCGACTTCTTGCCGTCGACCATCAGGTTGTTCATGAACTTGGTCAGCACCCGGTCGCCATACTTGGCATCGGGCAGGATCTCGCGCTTTTCGGCGGCGTGACGACGGGACATCGCTTATCTCCTCACTTCGGCCGCTTGGCGCCGTATTTCGAACGACGCTGGCGACGATCCTTGACGCCCTGCGTATCGAGAACACCGCGCAGAATGTGATAGCGCACGCCGGGAAGGTCCTTGACCCGGCCGCCGCGGATCAGGACCACCGAGTGTTCCTGAAGGTTGTGCTTTTCGCCGGGGATGTAGCTGATCACCTCGAAGCCGTTGGTCAGCCGCACCTTGGCGACCTTGCGCATGGCCGAGTTCGGCTTCTTCGGCGTGGTGGTGTAGACGCGCGTGCAGACGCCACGCTTCTGCGGGCAGGATTCCAAGTGCTGCGACTTGGACTTTCTCACATTGGCTTCCCGCGGCTTGCGGATCAGCTGTTGGATCGTCGGCATACCGGTTCCCCGTGTTGCTCTGTCAATACTCGCCCCCGAACCCTGGCGGCGCCACTTCTCGACGGTGCCTTGCGCGCATCGCAAAACACCAAAACCGCATGCGTCCCCTTCGCGGGGACGACGCGGTGGAATTCCAGAGGATCGGGGCCATGGACCCGGATCGTGACCACATCCGTAATGATACCCGGCCGCAGGTCTCCCCGCAGCCCGAGTGGGCGCCGTATAGGGGGAGTCGCGGGGGTTGTCAACAAGGCCCGGACCGGATCAGCCGCCCCGGCGCCGATCCGGCAGGATGCGGTGCAGCACCAGCGCGATCGCCATGACGAAGAGCGCGGCAAAGACCGTGTCGGACAGGAAATGCCGCCCGGTCGCGATGCGCAGGCCGATGCCGATTGCCGGCAACGCGACGGCCAGAACCACCCCGGCACGGTGCACCGCCGGCGCCAGCCGCGGGCGCAGCGATGCGAGGATCACCAGCGCCGCGATCATCAGCGCCACCGCCGCCGCGCCCTCGCCCGAGACGAAGGAACAGTTGCGCGCACATTCGTCCGCCGGCGGCCAGGGCGGGGTGAACCGCGCGGTGCCGCCGAACTCGGCGATATCGGCCGGGCGCGCGCGGCCCCAGAACCGCTTGAGGATGCCGTTGACCAGAAGGCCGGGCCCAAGCAGGTAGAGAAGCGCAATGAGGCTCCAGGTCCGCGCCCCGATCCCGGCCAGCCTCAGCCCGGCCAGCGCCAGCGCCAGACCTGCCAGCGCCAGCACCACCATGGCGATGCTCAGCCGCCAGATGACCATCCTGATCCCGTCAAGCCAGGGGTCGCGCGCCAGCCAGAACCCCGACCGCGGATCGTGAAACCAGCCCGAGACCGCCAGGTCGATCGCCGGCCAGGTCTGAAAGACCGCCAGCGCCGCTGCATGGGCGGCCAGCAGCCCGGCCGCCTGAAGGCCGATGTCAGCGCGACGCATCGGCGCAGTCCGCAGGCAAGAGGTATCCGGCCAGCACCCGGCTGCGGTAAGCACCGCCTGTCGTGTCGAACACCGCCACCGGGTCCAGCGGCCCGGCGCCGCAATCGGGTGCGGCCTCCAGAACGTAAAGCGCCGGCGGCGCCGGGTCGGGCAGGGGATGGACCTGCTGGTAATAGTTGCGCGGCCGGCCGCCGGGGCGGGGCGCGAAGACATCAAGGCCGGCGTCCCGGCCGGTATAGTGCAGATCGGCAAGGACATCGCGGTTTGCCGCCACCACCGCCGTCACCCCGGCCGCCCCTGCCGCATCGATGATCTGGTGCGACAGATCGGCCCGCCCGAGGTAGCGCGCCAGAAGTGGCCGGCCGTCGAGAACCGGCGCCGGCGCGGTGATGGTCAGCAGCGGCAGCGCCAGGCAGACCACGCCGTTCAGCCCCATCGACAGCCGCAGAAGACGCGGTGCCCGCGCGACAAGCAGCGGCACCGCGATCAGCAGCCCCGGGAAATAGGCGGCGATCGCCCAGTTTCCGTAAGCCTTCGACAAAAGCGCCTGAAGGCAGACCAGCACCAGCACCGGCAACGAAAACGCCCTCAGCGCCCGCGCCACGGGTCCGGCCGGGCGAATCCAGCCCCAGATCAGCGCCGCCATCAGCACCGGGCCGATCACCGCGAACTGGCTGGCGAAAAACGCCGCCAGCCCGGCGAGGTTCAGCCGCACCCCCGGCCCGCCGCCGCCGATCCAGCCGACATTGTCGGCGGTATGGCTGAGCGTGGCCATGCCGTGGGTGAGGTTCCAGTAAAGATTGGGCAGGATGGTCAGCCCGAAGGCCGCCAGCATCAGCGCCGCGTGGCGTGGCGCGATCCGCATCATCGGCACCAGCAGGGCGGCAAGAGCCGCGCCCAGCAGGACATAGACCGCGGCATATTTGGCCAGAAAGGCCAGCCCCGCCGCGATGCCGGCCAGCACGGCAAAGCGCCGCTGCCCGGTCTCGACCAGACGGAAATGCCACAGAAGCGCCAGCGCGAAGAACGGCGCCATCACCGTATCGGTCGAGATCATCAGGCTGCCGAGCGCCGCCATCGGCAGCGTCACATAGCCCACCGCCACCCAGAACGCCACCCGCGCCCCCGACAGCCGCGCCGCCAGCGCGCCGAGGATCATCGCCGTCGCGGCGTGCAGGAAGGCCCCCGGCAGGCGCACCCAGAAAGCCGCGTCGCTGCCGGCAAGGGCAGTCACCGCGCCGATCAGCCAGGCGATCAGCGGCGGCTTCGAGTAATAGCCGAAATCGGGCCGCTGCCCCCAGAGCCAGTATTGCGCCTCGTCGACGAAAAGATCGGTCCGGTCAAAGGCCAGCAGGCCGACCCGCGCCAAAGTGACCAGCCCGACCACAAGGGCCGCCCGTGCGGCCCAGCCGGGCGCCGGACCCGCCTCAGTCACCGGCAACCCCGCCGGCCCGCCCCTCGCGCCGGATCAGCCAGAGGTTGCGCGAATAGATGAAGACCCCCAGCGTCTGGCCAAGGATGAAGACCGGATCGCCGCGCCAGATCGCATAGCTGAGCAGGATCAGCCCGCCGCCCAGCGAGAAATACCAGAAGGCCAGTGGGATCACCGAGCGGCGCGCCCGTTCCGAGGCGATCCACTGCACCAGGAAGCGGCCGGTGAACATCAACTGGCCAAAGAGCCCGAAGGCGACCCACCAGAACTCGCCCCAGCCGGCGACGTTCAGCACCGCGAAAACCCTGTCCATCAGCCGCGAAAAGATCGACCGCCCCGACCAGGGCGCGCTGCCAGTTGGAATAGTTCGACCGCCCCGCCCGGCGCGGCCGGTGGCCAACGTCGACATGGGCGATGCGCCAGCCGTCACGGGCGAAAAGCGCCGGCAGATAACGGTGCATGTGATCGAAATAGGGCAGCGCCAGAAACGCCTCGCGGCGAAACGCCTTCAGTCCGCAGCCGGTGTCGCGGGTGCCGTCGCGCAAGAGCCGTGCCCTCAGCCCGTTGGCCAGACGCGAGGCCAGCCGCTTCGACAGCCTGTCCTGCCGGCCGACGCGCTGGCCCGCGACCAGGCCGAGGCCCGCCGCATCGGCCGCCAGCAAGGGGGCAAGGAGCCGCGGCAGATCCTCGGGCGGGTTCTGCCCGTCGCCGTCCAGCGTGCAGACGATGGCGCCGCGCGCCGCCAGAACGCCGCTGTGGACGGCGGCGCTTTGCCCGGCCGAACGGTCATGCACGACGAGGCGAAGGCCGGGCGCGTCGGCCATCAAGCCCTCGACCACCGCCCCGGTGCCGTCATCGGACCCGTCGTCGACGACGATCACCTCATGCGGGCCGTGGCGCGCGCAGGCGGTATCGATCGCCGCGATCAGCGCGGCGATGTTCTCGGCCTCGTTGCGGGCAGGAATGACGATGGAAAGAGCGATCATGGGGCGCCCCGGCTGTGGCGGAAAGGGCAGGTCCCTTGCCCTGCGATTGCCCGCCCGCATCTACTGCACGGGGCCGGGGTTGTAAATGCGGCCGCCCCGATGCTGCGCTCAGCGCACCCGCAAGGTCTGGGCGGCGGGGGCGGCGACCTGCCGGCCAAGCCGGCGTTCGCGGTAGAAGGTGTAGATGCCGGTGGCAATCACGATCGCCGCGCCGATCAGGGTCCAGCCATCGGGAAGCTGCCCGAAGACCGCCCAGCCGAGCACGATCGCGAAGATCAGCGCGGTGTAGCGGAAGGGCGCGACCAGGCTGATCTCGCCCACCCGCATCGCCATCACCACCGCCAGGTATCCCATGATCAGGAACCCCGCCGCCGCGACGATCAGCGCGGCGATGCGCGGGCTGACCGCCTCCCAGCCGCTGAACGGCACCAGGACAAGCCCGGTCAGCGCCACCGAGACCGCGGCATAGATGGCCACCGTCACCGAGGGCACGTCGCGCGACAGCCCGCGCGTCGCCAGATCGCGCAGCACCACGCACCCGACCGAGGCCAGCCCGACCAGCGACCAGACATCGAAGCCCGCGGTGCCCGGGCGCACGATGATCAGCACCCCGACAAAGCCGATGATGATCGCCAGCATCCGCCGCCAGCCGACCGGCTCGCGCAGGATCATTGCCGCCGCCAGCGTCACCGCCAGCGGCAGCGCCTGCAGGATGGCGGAAAGATTGGCCAGCGGCATGTGCTTCAGCGCGCTGAGAAAGGTCACCGTGCCGGTGACCTCGCCCAGCGTGCGCCAGGCGATCCGGCGCAGGTCCGGCGCCGGCAGCCTGAGCCGGATCGTGCCCATCCGCCAGCCGATCACCAGCAGCGCCAGCGTCGTCAGCAATCCGCGCAGCACGATCGCCTGGTAAAGCGGCAGTTCCGCCGTCACCAGCTTCATGCAGCTGTCGTTGACGGTGAAGGCCGCCATCGCGATGCTCATGTAAAGCGCACCGCGGAAATTGTCCGATTGCTGCATTCACGCCCCCGAACCGCCTGCCGCCGGCCTGACCGCCCCCTGCGCCGCCCGCCGTCGGGCAAGACCCCGGAACCGGGTCGATGCCGGTCCGGCGTGACGCTCACCGGCAGCTAGAGACGCGCGCCGCGATCTTGTCAACGCCACTACCGGGGCGCGGACGGCAAAACGCCCCCCGCCGTCAGGCGAGGGGCGATGTCATGCGGCCGCCGGCGCTGCCGGGCGACCCCGCGCCGCGACGATCACATGTCGCGGCTCTCGAAATCGACGGTCATGGCGATCTCGCTGTCGATGTCGACCGGTTCCTCGACCGGGGCGGCAAGGGCCGCGGCGCGCTCGGCCTCGGCCTTGCGGGCCTCGATCACCGCCTGGTCGCGGTCATGGGCGATCTTGCGCACCCGGCTGGTGGCGCCACCGGTGCCGGCCGGGATCAGCCGGCCGACGATGACGTTCTCCTTCAGCCCGACCAGCTTGTCGCGCTTGCCCTGGACCGAGGCCTCGGTCAGCACCCGCGTCGTCTCCTGGAAGGAGGCAGCCGAGATGAAGCTGCGGGTCTGCAGGCTGGCCTTGGTGATGCCCAGAAGCACCCGCTCGCCGGTCGCCGGATTGCCGCCGCGGGCGACCGCCTTGGCGTTCTCCTCGTCGAACTCGGGTTTGTCGATCGTCTCGCCCTTCAGCAGCGTGGTATCGCCGCTGTCGAGGATCTCGAACTTCTGCAGCATCTGCCGGACGATCACCTCGATGTGCTTGTCGTTGATCTTCACGCCCTGCAGGCGGTAGACGTCCTGCACCTCGTCGATCAGGTAATCGGCAAGCGCCTCGACCCCGAGGATGCGCAGGATGTCATGCGGCGCGGGGTTGCCGTCCATGATGTAGTCGCCCTTCTGGACGAAATCGCCTTCCTGCACCGGGATGTGCTTGCCCTTCGGCACCATGTATTCGACCGGATGCATGGTGTCGTCGGCCGGCTCGATGGTGATCCGACGCTTGTTCTTGTAGTCCTTGCCGAAGCGAACATAGCCGTCGATCTCGGCGATGATGGCGTGATCCTTCGGGCGGCGCGCCTCGAAAAGTTCGGCCACCCGCGGCAGACCGCCGGTGATGTCCTTGGTCTTGGCACCCTCGCGCGGGATCCGCGCCACCACGTCGCCGGCGCGGATATCCTGGCCATCCTCGACCGACAGGATCGCGTCGACCGACATCGGATAATTGACCGGGTGGCCGCCGTCGTTCCTGACCGGCTCTCCGGTCGCCGGGTCCATCACGATGATCTCCGGCTTCAGGTCGTTGCCGCGCGGCGCCGCGCGCCAGTCGGTGACGATCTTCTGGGTCATGCCGGTCGCCTCGTCGGTGTCCTCGCGCACCGAGATGCCCGAGACCAGATCGACGTAGCGCGCCACCCCGGCCTTTTCGGCGATGATCGGCAGGGTATAGGGATCCCATTCGAAGAGCTTGGCGCCGCGCTTGACCGTGGCCTTGTCACGGACATGGATCTTGGCGCCGTAGATCACCTTGTGCGACGCCCGCTCCTGTCCGGCCTCGTCAAGGATGACGATCTGCATGTTGCGCCCCATGACGATCTGCTCGCCGGCGGCATTGTCCAGCAGGACCGCGTTGCGGAACTCGATCCGGCCCTCCTGGCTGGCTTCCAGGAAGGATTGCTGGCCGCCCTGGGCGATGCCGCCGATGTGGAAGGTCCGCATCGTCAGCTGGGTGCCCGGTTCACCGATCGACTGGGCGGCGATGATGCCCACCGCCTCGCCGATGTTGACCAGCGTGCCGCGGGCAAGGTCGCGCCCGTAGCACAGCGCACAGATCCCCTCCTCGGCCTCGCAGGTCAGCGCCGAGCGGATCCGCACCGAGGCGACGCCGGCGGCCTCGATCGTATCGGCCTTGCGCTCGTCGATGACCTCGCCGCGGCGCACCAGCACCTCGTCCGAACCCGGAACCAGCACGTCGTCAGCCGCGGTGCGGCCGAGGATGCGCTCGCTCAGCGGCGACACCACCTCGCCGTCATTGACCGCCGCCGAGGCGGTGATCGCCTGTTCGGTGCCACAGTCGTGCATCCGCACGATGCAGTCCTGCGCCACATCGACCAGACGCCGGGTCAGATAGCCCGAGTTCGCGGTCTTCAGCGCGGTATCGGCCAGGCCCTTGCGCGCCCCGTGGGTCGAGTTGAAGTATTCAAGGACCGTCAGGCCTTCCTTGAAGTTCGAGATGATCGGCGTCTCGATGATCTCGCCCGACGGCTTGGCCATCAGGCCGCGCATCCCGCCAAGCTGCTTCATCTGCGCCGGCGAGCCGCGGGCACCGGAGTGCGACATCATGTAGACGCTGTTCGGCTCCATCTCGGCGCCGTTCTCGTCTTTGCGCACCGCCGAGATTTCCTTCATCATCTCGGCCGCGACCGCATCGGAGCATTTCGACCAGGCATCGACGACCTTGTTGTATTTCTCACCCTGGGTGATCAGGCCGTCCATATACTGCTGCTCGAACTCCTTGACCTGGTCGCGGACCTGATTGACGATCGTCCACTTGTTGTCGGGGATGACCATGTCATCCTTGCCGAAGGAAATCCCGGCCTTGAACGCCTCGCGGAAACCAAGGCCCATGATCTGGTCGCAGAAGATCACCGATTCCTTCTGGCCGCAGTGGCGGTAGACGGTATCGATGACGGTCTGCACGTCCTTCTTGCGCAAGAGCCGGTTGACCAGGTCGAAGGGCGCCTTGGCGTTCAGCGGCAGAAGCGCACCAAGCCGCACCCGGCCCGGCGTCGTCTCGAAGCGCTGCACGATCTCGTTGCCGGTCGCGTCGATCTGACGGACCCGGCACTGGATCTTCGCATGGAGATCGACCTCGCCGGCGTCGAGCGCATGCTGCACCTCGTCGACCGAGGAAAAGATCATCCCCTCGCCCTTCATGCCCTCGCGCATCATCGAGACGTAGTAGAGGCCAAGCACCATGTCCTGCGAGGGCACGATGATCGGCGCGCCGTTGGCAGGGCTGAGCACGTTGTTGGTCGACATCATCAGCACCCGCGCCTCAAGCTGGGCTTCGAGGCTGAGGGGAACGTGAACCGCCATCTGGTCGCCGTCGAAGTCGGCGTTGAAGGCCGAGCAGACCAGCGGGTGAAGCTGGATCGCCTTGCCCTCGATCAGGATCGGCTCGAAGGCCTGGATGCCGAGGCGGTGCAGCGTCGGTGCGCGGTTGAGCAGAACCGGATGCTCGCGGATCACCTCGTCGAGGATGTCCCAGACCTCGGGACGCTCTTTCTCGACCAGCTTTTTCGCCTGCTTGACGGTCGAGGAAAGCCCCTTGGCCTCAAGCCGCGAGTAGATGAAGGGCTTGAACAGCTCAAGCGCCATCTTCTTCGGCAACCCGCACTGGTGCAGCTTCAATTCCGGCCCGGTGACGATCACCGAACGGCCCGAAAAGTCCACGCGCTTGCCGAGAAGGTTCTGGCGGAAGCGGCCCTGCTTGCCCTTCAGCATGTCGGAAAGCGATTTCAGCGGGCGCTTGTTGGCGCCGGTGATCACCCGGCCGCGACGGCCGTTGTCGAAAAGCGCATCGACCGATTCCTGCAGCATCCGCTTTTCGTTGCGCACGATGATGTCGGGCGCGCGCAGCTCGATCAGCCGCTTCAGGCGGTTGTTGCGGTTGATCACCCGGCGGTAGAGGTCGTTGAGGTCCGAGGTCGCGAACCGGCCGCCGTCCAGCGGCACCAGCGGGCGCAGTTCCGGCGGGATGACCGGGATCACGGTCAGCACCATCCACTCGGGGCGGTTGCCGCTCTCGATGAAGTGCTCGACGATCTTCAGCCGCTTGATGATCTTCTTCGGCTTCAACTCGCCGGTGGCTTCCTTCAGTTCCTCGCGCAGCTGTTCGGCCGTGGCTTCCAGGTCGATCGCCGCCAGCATCTCGCGGATCGCCTCGGCACCGATATTGGCGGTGAAGGCGTCGGCGCCGAACTGGTCCTGCGCGTCGAGGAATTCCTCTTCGCCCAGCAACTGGCCGTAGGAAAGATCGGTCAGACCCGGCTCGATGACGACATAGTTCTCGAAGTAGAGGATGCGTTCCAGATCGCGCAGCGTCATGTCGAGCATCAGGCCGATGCGGGACGGCAGCGACTTCAGGAACCAGATATGGGCGACCGGGGCGGCCAGCTCGATATGGCCCATGCGCTCGCGCCGGACCTTCTGCAAGGTAACCTCAACGCCGCATTTCTCGCAGACGACGCCGCGATACTTCATCCGCTTGTATTTGCCGCAAAGGCACTCGTAGTCCTTGATCGGCCCGAAGATCCGGGCACAGAACAACCCGTCCCGCTCGGGCTTGAAGGTGCGGTAGTTGATCGTCTCGGGCTTCTTGATCTCGCCATAGGACCACGACAGGATCCGCTCAGGGCTTGCCAGCGAGATCTTGATCTCGTCGAACTGCTTGGGCGGGGTCAGCGGGTTGAACGGGTTATGGCTGTGGGTCAGTTCCTGGTTCATCTTCAAATCCTTGAAAGGGGGCGGGGGAAAAGGCCGGCACGGGCGGGCCGGCATCCTGCACGGTGACAGGATGCCGGCCCGGGGGCGCCGTTATTCCTCTCCCTCCGCATCCAGGAGTTCCATGTTGAGGCCGAGGCCGCGCACTTCCTTGACAAGGACGTTGAACGATTCCGGCACGCCGGCCTCGAAGTTGTCCTCGCCCTTGACGATCGACTCGTAGACCTTGGTGCGGCCGGCCACGTCGTCCGACTTCACCGTCAGCATCTCCTGCAAGGTATAGGCGGCGCCGTAGGCTTCAAGCGCCCAGACCTCCATCTCGCCGAAACGCTGACCGCCGAACTGCGCCTTGCCGCCGAGCGGCTGCTGGGTGACCAGGCTGTAGGGCCCGGTCGAACGCGCGTGGATCTTGTCGTCGACCAGATGGTGCAGCTTCAAGAGATACTTCACCCCCACGGTCACCTTGCGCGCGAACTTCTCGCCGGTGCGGCCGTCGAAGAGGTCGGACTGGCCCGACTCGTCGAAGCCCGCACGGCGAAGCGCGTCGTTCACGTCGGCCTCTTTCGCCCCGTCGAAGACCGGCGTGGCGATCGGCACGCCGTAGCGCACCGCGCCGGCGCGTTCCAGAAGCGTGTCCTCGTCCATTTCGGCGAAGGCCTGCTCATAGGCTTCGTCGCCATAGCCGTGGCGCAGGGCCGAGCGCACCGGGGTCAGATCGCCGGTGCGGCGGTAGTCCTGCAGGGCTTCGTCGATCTTCAGGCCAAGACCGCGCGCGGCCCAGCCCATGTGGGTTTCCAGAATCTGCCCGACGTTCATCCGACTCGGCACGCCGAGCGGGTTGAGGCACATGTCGACCGGCGTGCCGTCGGCGAGGAAGGGCATGTCCTCCATCGGCACGACCTTCGACACGACACCCTTGTTGCCGTGGCGCCCGGCCATCTTGTCGCCCGGCTGCAGCTTGCGCTTCACCGCGACGAAGACCTTGACCATCTTCATCACACCCGGCGGCATGTCGTCGCCGCGGCGCACCTTCTCGACCTTGTCCTCGAAACGGTTCTCGAGCGCGCGCTTCTGCGCCTCGAACTGATCATGCAGCGCCTCGACGTTCTGGGCGTCCTTCTCGTCGCCGAGTGCCAGTTGCCACCACTGGCCGCGGCTCAGGCTTTCCAGAAGCGCCTCGTCGATCACCGCGTTCGGCTTGATGCCCTTCGGCCCCTTGACCGCGGTCCTGCCGAGGATCATCGATTTCAGTCGCGCGTAGATGTTGCGCTCGAGGATCGCCTGCTCGTCGTCGCGGTCACGCGCCAGACGCTCGACTTCCTCGCGCTCGATCTGCAGCGCGCGCTCGTCCTTGTCGACGCCGTGGCGGTTGAAGACCCGGACCTCGACGACGGTGCCGAAATCGCCCGGCGGCAGCCTGAGCGAAGTGTCGCGCACGTCGCTCGCCTTTTCGCCGAAGATTGCCCGAAGAAGCTTTTCTTCCGGCGTCATCGGGCTTTCGCCCTTGGGGGTGATCTTGCCGACCAGGATGTCCGCCGGCCCGACTTCGGCGCCGATATAGACGATGCCGGCCTCGTCGAGGTTGCGCAGCGCCTCCTCGCCGACGTTCGGGATGTCGCGGGTGATCTCCTCGGGGCCAAGCTTGGTATCGCGGGCGGCGACCTCGTATTCCTCGATATGGATCGAGGTGAAGACGTCGTCGCGCACGATGCGCTCGGAAATCAGGATGCTGTCCTCGTAGTTGTAGCCGTTCCACGGCATGAAGGCGACGACGATATTGCGCCCGACCGCCAGTTCGCCCAGATCGGTGCAGGGGCCATCGGCGATGACCTCGCCGGTCTTGACCGTATCGCCGACCTTGACGATCGGGCGCTGGTTGATGCAGGTGTTCTGGTTCGAGCGCTGGAACTTGCGCAGCCGGTAGATGTCGACCCCGGCATCGCCGGCCTCGAGGTTCTCGGTGGCGCGGACGACGATCCGGGTGGCATCGACCTGGTCGATCACCCCGCCGCGGCGCGCCATGATCGCCGCACCCGAATCCTCGGCCACCACGGCCTCGATCCCGGTGCCGACGAAGGGCGCATCGGCTTGCAGCAAAGGCACCGCCTGGCGCTGCATGTTCGAGCCCATCAGCGCCCGGTTGGCGTCGTCATTCTCAAGGAACGGGATCAGCGAGGCCGCGACCGACACCAGCTGTTTCGGCGACACGTCGATCAGGTTGACCTGTTCGCGCGGTGCCAGGGTGTATTCGCCGGCCTGACGGGTCTGCACCAGATCGTTGACGAACCGGCCATCGGCATCGAGGTTGGCGTTGGCCTGCGCCACGGTATGGCGCATTTCCTCGGTCGCCGACATGTATTGCACTTCATCCGTCACCTGACCGTCCACCACCTTGCGGTAGGGGGTCTCGATGAAGCCGTATTTGTTGACCCGCGCGAAGGTGGCAAGGCTGTTGATCAGGCCGATGTTCGGGCCTTCCGGGGTCTCGATCGGGCACATCCGGCCGTAATGGGTCGGGTGCACGTCGCGCACCTCGAAGCCGGCACGCTCGCGGGTCAGGCCGCCCGGGCCAAGCGCCGAAAGACGGCGCTTGTGGGTGACCTCGGACAAGGGGTTGGTCTGGTCCATGAACTGGCTGAGCTGGCTGGAGCCGAAGAATTCGCGCACCGCCGCCGCCGCCGGCTTGGCGTTGATCAGGTCCTGCGGCATCACCGTGTCGATCTCGACACTCGACATGCGTTCCTTGATCGCGCGTTCCATCCGCAGCAGACCGACGCGATACTGGTTTTCCATCAGTTCGCCAACCGAGCGCACCCGGCGGTTGCCGAGGTGGTCGATGTCGTCGATCTCGCCCTTGCCGTCGCGCAGTTCGACCAGCGCCTTGATGCAGGCGATGATGTCGTCGCGGTCGAGCGTGCGCTGGCTGTCGGGCTTGCCGAGATCGAGGCGCATGTTCATCTTGACCCGGCCGACGGCCGAAAGGTCATAGCGTTCCTTGTCGAAGAACAGCGTGTCGAAAAGCTGGCTCGCGGCCTCGACGGTGGGCGGCTCGCCGGGGCGCATGACCCGGTAGATGTCCATCAGCGCACCGTCGCGGCTCATGTTCTTGTCGGCGGCCATGGTGTTGCGGATGTAGGGACCGACATTGACATTGTCGATGTCGAGGACCGGGATCGAGGTGATGCCGTTGTCCAGCAGCACCTTGAGCGTGCCACCCGACACCTCGCCGTCGCGACCGATCGTCTGGGTCAGCTCGTCGCCGGCCTCGACATAGATCGCGCCGGTCTCTTCGTTGATGATATCCTTGGCGACGAAGCGGCCGAGGATATGCTCGAAGGGCACCAGCAATTCGGTGATATTGCCGTCCTCGACCCATTTCTTGACCATGCGCGGCGTGACCTTGTCGCCGGCCTTGCAGATCACCTCGCCGGTGGCCGCATCGACCAGATCATGGGTCGGACGGGTGCCGCGCGCCCGCTCGGGGAAGAACCGCGTGACCCAGCCCCTGCTTTTCTGAAGCGCGTAGTCGACGGTGTTGTAATAGGCATCCATGATGCCTTCCTGGTCGAGGCCGAGCGCATAGAGAAGCGTCGTCACCGGCAGCTTGCGGCGCCGGTCGATGCGCGCGAACACGATGTCCTTGGCGTCGAACTCGAAATCGAGCCACGAGCCGCGATAGGGAATGATCCGGCAGGCGAAAAGAAGCTTTCCGCTCGAATGGGTCTTGCCCTTGTCATGGTCGAAGAAGACGCCCGGGCTGCGGTGCATCTGGGAAACGATGACCCGTTCGGTGCCGTTGACGATGAAGGTGCCGTTCGGCGTCATCAGGGGCATGTCGCCCATGAAGACGTCCTGTTCCTTGATGTCCTTGACCGACTTGGCGCCGGTATCCTCGTCGACATCGAACACGATCAGACGCAGCGTGACCTTCAGGGGCGCGGCATAAGTCATGTCGCGGCTCTGGCATTCCTCGACATCGTATTTCGGCTTCTCGAGATCGTATTTCACGAATTCGAGAATCGCGTTCTCGTTGAAATCCTTGATCGGGAAGACCGACTGGAAGACGCCCTTGATGCCCTCGCCGTCGGCCGGCTTGTCGCCGTCGCCCGACTTCAGGAAGAGGTCATAGGAGGATTTCTGAACCTCGATGAGGTTCGGCATCGCCAGGACTTCGCGGATTTTGCCGAAGTATCTGCGGATACGCTTCTGGCCAACGTAAGCTTGCGCCATGCTCGTCGTCACCTTTCGTCACTTCGCGGGGGCGTCCTGCCGGGTCAGCAGGACACGCCGCTTGCGAATAGGGGGCAGGTTCCATTCATGCCACCCGTCCCACCGGATGGCTCCCGAACCTCTGACCGCGCCTTGGAAGGGGCACCCACCGGGTGACCGGGGCCGGATGCCCCTTCCAAGACAGGATCGGCTGGGCCCGGAACTTGCCCGGACCCAGCCTTTTTTCAGCGACAGGGGCGCATTCGCACCCCGGCACGGTTACTTCAGCTCGACCTTGGCGCCAGCCGCTTCGAGCTTGGCCTTGACCGCCTCGGCATCGGCCTTGCTGGCCGCTTCCTTGACCTTGCCGCCGGCTTCGACCAGATCCTTGGCCTCTTTCAGGCCAAGCCCGGTGATCGCGCGCACTTCCTTGATCACGTTGATCTTCTGCGCGCCGGCGTCGGTCAGCACGACGTCGAACTCGGTCTTTTCCTCGACCGCTTCGGCAGCGGCGGCGGGACCGGCCATCATGACGGCGCCACCGGCGGCCGGCTCGATGCCATACTTGTCCTTGAGGATGGTTTTCAGTTCCTGCGCCTGAAGAAGGGTCAGACCGACGATTTCTTCGGCAAGTTTGTTCAGATCAGCCATTTTTCTCATCCGTTCCTGGTTTTGTGTTCCGACGAAGGGTTCTTGCCCGACGAGGACACGACATTGCTCATGCGGCCTGACGCTCTTCCAAGGTGGTCAGGATGCCCGCGATGTTCGAAGCAGGTGCGCCAAGGGCCCCGGCGATGTTCGCGGCCGGCGCGCCGATGCACGAGGCGATCTGAGCGATGAGCTCTTCACGCGACGGCATGGCGGCGACGGCCTTGACACCGGCGGCGTCCAGAGCCGAACTGCCCATAGCACCACCAAGGATCACGAACCTGTCGTTCGCCTTGGCGTACTTTTCCGCGACCTTCGCAGCTGCGACAGGGTCCTCGGAATAGGCCAGTACGGTCATGCCCGTAAGAAAAGTGCCGATGCTTGCGCAGGGCTTGCCTTCCAGGGCGATCTTGGCGAGCCTGTTCTTGGCGACGCGGACGGACCCACCCGCTTCACGCATCGACGCGCGCAGGTCCTGCATCTGAGCAACTGTCATGCCTTCGTAGCGGGCAACCACCACGACGCCAGAGCTTTCGAAGATCTGGCCGAGTTCCTCGACCACTTTCTCTTTCTGGGCTCTATCCACAGTTTCACTCCAAACATGGGGGTTTCCCCCCGGCTCATATTTCCCCGGCACGTCTTGCCGGGGTTCGGGTCCGTGAGGGTCCCGAGGCCAGGATCGCCCGAGGCACGCAGGCCCCGGAAATTCCGTCTCGTTTCCCATCTCGGGAAGGATTTAGCGGGTTTCCCCTACCCTCCGTCTCGGACAGGACGGGGCAACGCGGCCCCGTCATTCACCGGACCTTGCGGTCCGGAGAATTTCTTGCGGCGCGCCGGATCAGTTGCCGGTCGCCGATGCGAGATCAAGGCTGACCCCCGGCCCCATGGTCGAGGACAAGGACACCTTCTTGACATAGGCGCCCTTGGCGCCCGAGGGCCGGGCCTTCGACACCGCGTCGACAAAGGCGCGGACGTTCTCGGCAAGCTTGGTCTCGTCGAAAGACACCTTGCCGACGCCGGCATGGATGACGCCGGCCTTCTCGACCTTGAACTGCACTTCGCCGCCCTTGGCGGCCTCGACGGCGGCTTTCACGTCCATCGTCACGGTGCCGACCTTGGGGTTCGGCATCAGGTTGCGCGGCCCGAGGATCTTGCCGAGCCGGCCGACCACCGGCATCATGTCCGGGGTGGCGATGCAGCGGTCGAACTCGATCTTGCCGGACTGGATCGTCTCCATCAGGTCCTCGGCACCGACGATGTCGGCCCCGGCGGCCTTGGCCTCGTCGGCCTTCGGACCACGGGCAAAGACCGCCACGCGCACCGTCTTGCCGGTGCCGTTCGGCAGCGTCACCACGCCGCGCACCATCTGGTCGGCATGGCGCGGATCAACCCCAAGGTTCATCGCGATCTCGACCGTCTCGTCGAATTTCGCCGAGGCGGCGCCCTTGATCAGATTGACGGCATCCTCGACCGTCAGGTTCGTCTTGCCGGTGAAGGCGCCGCGCGCCGCGGTCGTGCGTTTTCCAAGCTTGGCCATGACTTACCCCTTGACCTCGATACCGATCGACCGGGCAGAGCCGAGGATGATCTGCATCGCCGCCTCCACGTCATTGGCCGAAAGATCCTTCATCTTGGCTTCGGCGATCGCGCGCACCTGGGCCACGGTCACCGTGCCCGCCACATCGCGGCCGGGCTTTTCGGAACCCCGCGGCCGGTTGCGCTTGCCGACCGGCTTCAGCCCGGCGGCTTTCTTGAGGTAGAAGGACGCCGGCGCCGTCTTCATCTCGAAGCTGAACGACTTGTCGGCGTAATAGGTGATCACGGTCGGCACCGGCGAGCCGGGCTCCATCTCCTGGGTCTTGGCGTTGAAGGCCTTGCAGAATTCCATGATGTTGATCCCGCGCTGACCCAGCGCCGGACCGATGGGGGGCGAGGGATTGGCCTGCCCCGCCTTCACTTGCAGCTTCAGCTGCCCGATCACTTTCTTGGCCATCCGGCCTCTCCTTTGTCACTGCCGCCCGGCTTGGGGCGAAGTTTAGTGGTCCGGTCCGCGCCCGCTCCGGCGCTCGCCTCCCACGCATGCACGTCAGATGTTCTTCGACACCTGCGTGAATTCCAGCTCGACCGGGGTCGGGCGGCCGAAGATCGACACCGTCACCTTCAGCCGGCTCGTGTTCTCGTCGACCTCCTCGACCATCCCCGAGAAGCCCTCGAACGGGCCGTCGGAGACCTTGACCTGCTCGCCGATCTCGAAGCGGATCAGGTTGCGCGGGGCCGCCTCGCCCTCTTCGGCGCGCTTGAGGATGCCGTTGACCTCGGCGTCGCGCATCGGCATCGGCCGACCCTGCGGACCGAGGAACCCGGTCACCCGGTTGATCGAGGTGATCAGGTGATAGCCGCGGTCGGTCATGTCCATGTGGACCAGCACATAGCCCGGCATGAAGCGGCGCTCGGACGTCACCTTCTTGCCGCGGCGGATCTCCAGCACCTCTTCGGTCGGCACCAGAACCTCGTCGATTTCTTCCTCGAGGCCCTTCTCGGCCACGGCATGCCTGATCTGTTCGGCGATCTTCTTCTCGTAGTTCGAGAGAACGCTCACCGAATACCACCGCTTCGCCATCTGCTCTCGATCCCGTTCCGCCGGCGCGTGACCGCCGCAAATTCCGCATTCATCTCAGCGACATGGCGAAAATCCCCGCCATCTCCCGAACAAAAAACAGCGCGCACGATCCGAATCGATGCACGCCGGTCCTGTTGGATTGGCGCCCGTCTACAGCCGAATCCCCGCCGGTTCAAGGGCTCTCGGCCGGATTTGGCCGCGCGCCGCCGGCCTCAGCGAAAGGCGCCAAGCACCCCTTCCAGGCCGAACCGGATGGTCAGGTCGACCAGAAAGAAGAAGGCCGAGGTCAGCGCCGCCATGATGAAGACCATCACCGTGGTCAGCATCACCTCGCGCCGCGACGGCCAGACCACCTTGCCGACCTCGGAGCGCACCTGTTGAAGGAACTGAAGCGGATTGACCATGGTCGGGACCCCCGGGACTGCTGTCGGACTGCCGGCAGATACGCCGCGCATCCGGCGAAATCAAGGGCCGATGGGCCGGGGCCGCCCGCCTTGCCGCGATCAACGGCGGGGAATGCGATCGTGACAGACCGTGGCTTGTGCGGATCACCGAAGCGGCCCACCCTTGGGCCAAGCAGACATCGGGACAGGTGCCCGGGACGCGACGCGGCAGGGGGACGGCCACAGACAGGAGAAAGACCATGATCCGCCAGACACTGACCGTTCTTGCCATCGCGGGCGGCTTTGCCGCGCTGCCGGCGATCCTGCCCGGCGCCGCCCCGACCGGCGCCGCGGGCGCCGAGACCACCCGCGGCGGCACCGTCACCCTCGGCATGCTGACCTGCGATCTGGTCCGCGACGCCAACCTCGTGGTGTTTTCGCGCGAGGATTACGCCTGCACCTACCGCAGCGCCCGCGGCGCCAGCGACCGTTACGACGGTCAGGTCAGCAAGATCGGCGCCGATCTCGAGTTCAAGAGCGGCCAGACCCTGAAATGGGCGGTGCTCGCGCCATCGGCGATCTCGGGGCCGGGGATCCTCGCCGGCAACTATGTCGGCGGCTCGGCCGAGGCGACGGTGGTCGGCGGGGTCGGGGCGCGGGTTCTTCTGGGCGGCTCGCGCAACCAGATCACGCTGCAACCGCTCAGCGTCTCGGGCCAGACCGGCTTCGGCGCCGCCGCAACCCTCGACGCGCTCAGCCTCAGCCCGGTGCGCGGCTGAAGCCACCGCGCACGGGCCGGCGCGGGGTGCGCTCAGAGATCGAGCGCCCCCTGCGCCCCCCGGTCCGTCTCGCGCGCGGCCTTGCGATATGTATCCTGCCGCAGCGCCGGCAGCCGCACCGCCCGGTCCCTGAGTTCCAGCGCCGCCTCGATGGTGACGATCTGGATGCGCGGCACCGATCCGGCCAGCCCCGGCACCTCGTAAAGCCCCGCCCCCGCCGCTTCCGTCACCATCGGGCGGGAGGGTTCCGTCAGCGTCAGAAAGACGCCGATCTGCGCGCCTTCCCGCATCATGACACCCCTCAGGTCGCGGATCATCGCGACGCCGACATTGTCGCCGGCCTTGACGCTGACAATCGCCCGGCCCTCGTGCTTCGCGCCGAAATAGAGGTTGCCGTCGATGCCCTTGTCGGCACCCTTCTTCGACAGGTTGCCGGGCTGGGCGTTGATGAGGCTCAGCGCCCATTTCTCGAACTCGAAATAGTAATTCTTGTCGCCCCGCCCGCGGTTGGCCATGTCGCGCGCGCCGGCAAGGTCCTGCGGCACGCCGTGGGTGGTGAAGGCGACGGATGGAAAGGCATCGCGCAGCCGCTTCTCGATCAGGCCGATGGCGAGGTGGGTGACGTCGATGCCGATCCACTGGCGGCCGAGCTTTTCCGCCGCATGGACGGTGGTGCCGCAGCCGCAGAACGGGTCGAGGACGGTATCGCCGGGGTTCGAGGAGGCATTGAGGATGCGCTCCAAGAGGGCGACGGGTTTTTGCGTGGGGTAGCCGAGGCGTTCTTGCGACTGAGAGGAAATTGGCGGTAAGTCCGCCCAAAGATTTTGAATACGTTCTCCTTGGCTTTCGTCCTCATACATCTTTAAGCGCAGCGCACCGTCAGCCGTTAATGGATAGTGCAGCCGGTTCTCTGTGTCATATTTCTGCAACCGTTCCAAATTGCAGGACCAGCCGTTCGGATGAGGCTGGTAGGTGACACCGTTGCTTGCGGTGTATGGATAGTGAAGGTTTGGCCGCACACCCGGATTTCTAAGAGTGACAGATTGCCACCGGCGTCCGTCAGCATCTCTTTTCGGATACTTCTTGTCCCTTTGCTCGCCATCGAGTTGGCGAAACGGCTGGTTCCAACAGTATGTATCTGATTTCGTGTAGTAAAAAATGGTGTCGGTTACGTCGCCATAGTTCTTCGTCACGTTTCCGTGCGCGAAAGTCCTTTTCCAGATGAGTTCGCTGCGGAAAAATCGCGCCCCAAACACCGCATCCAGCAAGATCTTCAGATAATGGCTCGCCGTCGGGTCGCAGTGCAGATAAAGGCTCCCGGTCGGCTTCAGCACCCGGTGCAACTCCAGAAGCCTGACCGCCATCATGGCGAGATAGGCCATCATGTCGTTGTCGCCCAGAAACGACCGCATCGCCCGCAGCATCGTCGCCGCCGCCGCGTTGCCCGACCGCACCACCTCGCCGAAGGCCGCCTCGGCGCTGTCGTTCCAGTGCCAGGTGTCGTCGAAGGCCTCGATCTGCGCGGCGGACTCGTTCCCCGATGGGCCCTTGAAGAGGACATTGTAGCTGGCGTTCGAATTGAACGGCGGGTCGAGGTAGATGAGATCCACCGATCCGTCGGCGATGCTGTCGCGCAGCACCTTCAGGTTGTCGCCGTAGTAAAGGTGATTGGTCATCGCCTGCCCCGCCCGCGCGCCCGCGTGGC
>PHEC01000243.1 GCA_002841115.1 Alphaproteobacteria bacterium HGW-Alphaproteobacteria-6
CATAGTCGCGCATGATGAGCCCGTAGAGAATTTCGGCCATGAAGCGCCGCTCGTTCGGCCCGATCCGTCCCATGATGCCGAAATCGACGGCGACGAGCCGGCCTTCCGCATCGACGAAGAGATTGCCCTGATGCATGTCGGCATGGAAAAAGCCGTCCCGCATCGCATGCAGCAGGAAGGACTGGATCACCTGGCAGCCGAGCCGCTTCATGTCGTGGCCCGCATCGGCCAGCGCATCGCGGTCGGAAGCGGGAATGCCCTCGATCCACTCCATCGTCATGACGCGCTTCGAGGTGCGCTCCCAGTCGATCTGCGGCACGCGGAAGCCTTGGTCCTTTGCCGTGTTCTCCGCCATCTCCGACATCGCCGCCGCTTCGAGGCGGAGATCCATTTCAAGCTTCACGCTGTCGGCAAGCGTCTGCACGATCTCGACGGGACGAAGCCGCCGCGCCGGCGCATAATTGCGCTCGATGCGTTCGGCGGCCCAGAAGAAACTCTCGAGATCGTCGCCGAAGCGTTTCTCGATGCCGGGCCTGAGCACTTTCACGGCGACATCGCGTTCCGCCGGATGGGTTTCGCTGGCCCGCGTCCTCGCGCGATGAACCTGCGCGATCGAGGCCGCCGCGATCGGTTCGCTGAGAAAGCTGAAAATCTCGCCGACGGATTTGCCCAAACCCTCCTCGATCAACTGCCGCGCTTCCTCCATCGGGAACGGCGGCAGCTTGTCCTGCAGCGAGGTCAGGTCGTCGGCGAGTTCGGCGCCGATAATGTCGGGTCGCGTCGCCAGAAACTGTCCGAGCTTGATATAGGCAGGTCCGAGCGCGGCAAGCGCGCTCGCAAGTCTCTCGCCCGCATTGGCGCCCGCCTCGCCGCTCGCTGCTTCCCTCGCGCCTTCCCAGGGCAGTCTCAGCTTCGCCAGCGGCATCAGCGCCAGAAGGATCGCGGGCATTTCCTCGCGCAGTTCCAGTGGGAACAGTGCATCGTGCCGCCCAAGCACACGGGCCGCGCGCGTCAGCCGCGCAAGGGAGCGAACGGAGCGCAACATGTCAGAGCCGCCAGCCTGAATGAAGCGCCGCCACGCCGCCTGTGAGATTGCGGTAGCTCACATTGCCGAAGCCCGCCTGGCCGATCATGCGCTTGAAATCTTCCTGCGGCGGAAAGCGGCGAATGCTTTCGACGAGATATTGATAAGGCGCGCCGTCGCCCGTCACCCATTTGCCCATCGCCGGAATCGCGGAGAAGGAATACTTGTCATAGACCGCGTCGATGAGCGGCACGGCGACATGGCTGAATTCGAGGCACAGAAAGCGCCCGCCCGGCTTCAGCACGCGGTAGGCATCCTTCAGCGCCCGGTCGACATGCGTGACGTTACGAATGCCGAAGGCGATCGTATAGGCATCGAACGAACGGTCGGGAAAGGGCAGCGTCTCTGCGTCCCCGCAGGCGAATTCGACGCGGCCCTCGAAAGCCTTCGCCTCGGCGCGCGTCTGTCCGACGCCGAGCATATGCGAATTGATGTCGCACACCGTCACCTGCGCGTTCGGCCCCGCGCGTTCCAGAAACCGGAAGGCGATGTCGCCCGTGCCGCCCGCCACGTCGATCAGGTGGAAGGGGCGCTCGCCGCGCGGCGGGTTCAGCCAGTCGATCATCGCCTGCTTCCAGGCGCGGTGAAGCCCGCCCGACATCAGGTCGTTCATCAGGTCGTAGCGGCTCGCCACCTGCTCGAACACATTATGAACGAGCCCCGCCTTCTCGTTCTCCCGGACGGTCCGGAAGCCGAAATGCGTCTCGCCGTTTTCAGGGGCGGCCCCCTCTTTTTTCGCATCTGCGTTCATGCGCGGGACCATAGACCGTTTTCCAGGCAGGCGGAACTGCCTGCCGGTTCGCGAAGCGGCTGGAAAGAGGAGCGGTTCGGACAGTCCCGATTGGGTCATGGCGCGCCGCCGCCGGGGGCGCTACTTTCAGCCTCGCCTTACCGAGCGGGAACCCATGCCTGAATTGCCAGAAGTCGAAACCGTCCGCCGCGGCCTTGCGCCCGTGCTTGAAGGCAGGCGGATCGCACATGTGACACAGCGAAGGCCGGACCTGCGCTTCCCCCTGCCGCCGCGCTTCGCCGAACGGCTGACGGGCCGCCGCATTTCACGTCTCGACCGGCGGGCGAAATACATTCTCGTCCGCATCGACCCGGGGGAAACGGACGGGGAGGAGGTTCTCATCATGCATCTGGGCATGTCGGGCCGCTTCACCATTCACGGGCCGGAGGGGACGCGTGCCCCCGGCCTCTTTCATCACGGCATGCCGGGGGCGGAGCGCCACGATCACATCGTTTTCGACATGGAGGATGGCACGCGCATCGTCTATGCCGATCATCGCCGTTTCGGCTTCATGGATCTGGTCGCGCATGCCGACCTCGAAACATGCACGCATCTGGCGGCTCTCGGACCGGAACCTCTCGGCAACGAATTTTCCGCCGCGACCCTCTCCAGGCGCCTGAAGGGCCGCCGCGCGCCCATCAAGGCGGCGCTTCTCGACCAGCGCACGGTGGCGGGTCTCGGCAATATCTATGTCTGCGAGGCGCTCTGGCGCGCCGGCATTTCGCCGAACCGCAGCG
>PHEC01000003.1 GCA_002841115.1 Alphaproteobacteria bacterium HGW-Alphaproteobacteria-6
CGCCGCAACCCCGCCGCTGCCCCGGGCACCCGTCCCCGGTCTCTTCGTTGCCAAATACCCCACGGGGGTCCGGGGGTGTGAAACCCCCGGCGCCGGCCAGACAGGACAACCGATGACCTTCTCGCTGGTCGCCCGATGCCGCGACACCGGCCAGTTCGGCATGGTGATCGCGTCATCCTCGCCCGCGGTGGCGGCGCGCTGCGCCCATGTCCGCGCCGGGGTCGGCGCGGTGGCCAGCCAGAATGTCACCGACCCGGCGCTCGGGCCGATGGTGCTCGACCGGATGGCGGCGGGCGACAGCGCCGCTGCGGCAATCGCGCGAGTGATCGCCGGGCGGGCCCATGCCGGTTACCGCCAGCTTCTGGCGATCGGCCGCGACGGCGGCGCCGCGATCCATTCCGGCCGGCAGGTGCTCGGCCTCTGGGGCGAGGCGACCGGCGCCGATTGCGCCGCGGGCGGCAACCTGCTGGCCTCGGCGGCGGTTCCGGGCACGATGGTCGCGGCCTTCGGCGCGGCGCAGGGCGCGTTGGCCGACCGGCTGATGGCGGCACTCGGCGCCGGGCTTGCGGCCGGGGGCGAGGCCGGGCCGATCCATTCGGCCGGCCTGAAGCTCGTCGACCGGCTCAGCTGGCCCTTCGTCGACCTGCGCTGCGACTGGACCGAGGAATGCCCGGTCGCCGCGCTCGGCCGGCTCTGGGCGATCTACCGGCCGCAGGCCGCGGCCTATGTCCAGCGTGCCGAGGATCCGACCGCGGCGCCCTCCTACGGGGTGCCCGGCGACGAATAGCCGGTGGTGCAGCCGCACCCGAACCGCTAGCCTTGGCCCGATGCGTCCTCGCCAGGGGCAAGCCATGCCGCCACGGATCAGCCTGCGCCAGCTCGACTATCTGGTCGCGGTCTGCGACTGCGGGTCCGTCGCTGCGGCGGCGGCTCGGCTCAATGTCTCGTCGCCCTCGATCTCGGCGGCGATCGCCCAGGCCGAGGCCGCCTTCGGCCTCCAGCTCTTCATCCGCCGCCACGCCCACGGCCTGACGCCGACCCGGGGCGGGCTGCAGTTCGCCCGACAGGCCCGCCGGGTGCTGGCCGAGGCGGCGCATCTCGGCACGCTCGCCGCCGAGATCACCGGCACCGTCGGCGGCCCGCTGCATGTCGGCTGCCTGCTGACCTTCGCCCAGATCGTGCTGCCCGCCCTGCGCCGCGGTTTTGCCGAAAACCACCCCGCGGTCACGCTTCGGCAAAGCGAGGGCCATCAGGCCGCGCTGTTCGAGGGCTTGCGCATGGCGCGGATCGACCTCGCGCTGAGCTATGATCTGAACATGCCCGCCGACCTCGACTTTCAGCCGCTGGTCAGCCTGCCGCCCTATGCGCTCTTCGATCCGGGGCATGAACTGGCCACAAGGCCCGGCGTCTCGGCCGCCGACCTCGCACCCTATCCGATGGTGCTGCTCGACCTGCCGATGAGCGCGGATTACTTCCTGTCGTTCTTCACCGCGGCCGGCGAGGTGCCGCGGATCGCCGAACGCACCGCCGACATGGCGGTGATGCGCGGCCTGGTGGCCAATGGCCTTGGCTATTCGATCGCCAATATCCGCCCACCCGGCGATGTCGCCCCGGACGGCCGGCCCTTGTGCTTCGTGCCGCTCAACGGGCCGGTGCGGCCGATGCGGATGGGGCTGATGCTGGCCGCGGGCGCACGGCCGACACCGGCCGCCGCCGCCTTCGTCGCCCATTGCCGGGCGGTGATCACGCCGGCATCGGTCCCCGGACTGCGGCTGGCCGATGACCGGCCAAGGCCGTCACCGTGATCCTGCCCGGCCCGCACGTCGCCGCCACCGACCGCAACCGTCACGCCCCGCCGGCATGGGCGGCGATGATCGCGGCGGCGCGCTCGGCGGTCAGGATCGGCGGCAGGATCGTCAAGAGCCGGCCGGCCCCGTCCATGAGGTAGAGATAGCTGCCATGGGCATGGACCGGCCCGGAAAACGGATCCTCGAACAGCACCTCGGACCTGACCCCGAAAAGGTCGCGCACCCGCGCCAGGTCGGCCGGCGTCCCGGTCAGCCCGACCCATCCCGGCCCGAGGCGCGCCAGCGCCGGGCCGAGCGTCGCCACCGTGTCGCGGGCCGGATCGACGGTGATCAGCACCGGCACCAGCGCGACGCCCTGCCCGGCAAGCCGGTCCGCGATCTCGGCCATCTGCGGCAGTGCCAGGGTGCAGATCGACTGGCAATCGGCATAGCCGAAGTAGACAAGCTGCATCCGGCCCTGCGGATCGGCCTCGCTGCGCGGCCGCCCGGTCTGGTCGGTCAGGGTGAAGGCGCCGCCAAGCGCCAGAGGAAGCGGCACACCCCCGGGCGCGGCCGCCTCGCCCCGGGCCGCGCCGGCGGCGCAAAGCGCCAGTGCCGCCAGCATGGTCCCGGCGCGGATCACTCCGCCAGCCCCTTCAGGATCGCCGCATCCTGGTCCAGCCCAAGACCGAAATAACCGGTCGCGTCGATCGCCGCGTTGATGCGCGGATCGCGGCGAAACCACGGACCCTTGCCCGTGGCGCCAGGGTTGGCCGCCTGCCAGTCCTTCGTCCATTGGTTGGCCGCAGTCCATTCCGCGGCCCCCTCGGCGCGGATCCGCTGCACCAGATAGACATTCTCGGCGCCGAGATCAGGATCGGTGATCAGCAGCCCGTCGACCTCGACCCGCTGGCCACAGAAGGGCAGAAGCTCGCTCGCTGCCCCCGAGAACACCGGCTGGGCGTTCTTCATCGGAAAGACCAGGACGCCGTCGGCTTCGCGCATCAGCACCATCTGCCGCCGCCCGGCGCCGCAATCGGCCGGGCAGTCGCCGGTGACGGCGCAAAGGGCATCGCTGACGGTGGCGGTGAACCGCGCCGGGGCCTCGGCGTAAAGCCCCCAGGGCTTGGCCTCGGACCCGGCGGCGAAATCCTGCGCTGCCGCCGGGGTGGCGAAGGTGGCGGCGAGCAGAACGGCAATCGCGGCGCGGATCATTTCAGCGCCTCGGCGGGCACGGCGAAATCGGGCACCGGCCCGTAATCCTCGTGGGTCAGGCGGGTGATCCCGTCATTGCCGAGGATCTTCGAGACGGTGAGATAGTTCAGCCCGTCGCGGCGCCAGACCCGGCCCTCGGCGGTGACGGTGGCGCTGGCCAGGGCGAATTGCGCATCACCGCCATTGCTCGCGTCATCGCCCTCGATCGACAGGATCATGTAGACCTGCCCATCCCCGGTCAGCAGCCCGACCGGGATGCCGCCGGCCGAACACCACATCGCGCAAGTGTGATGGGCCGAGCCGATCACCGCATCCGGCCCGCCCATGACCCCGGAGAAATAGCACCAGGTGTCGATGAACTCGCCGGTCAGGGTCACCGCCTCGCCCTCGGCCGGGGATGCGGCGGCGGCCGGCAACGGGGCGACAAGGGCGAGGGCGGCGAGGGCAAGGCTGAGGGTGGCGGCGATCCGGCGCGGCAGGGTCATGGCGGTTCTCCCGTCTGGTGGCCAGAGGGTGCCATGACCGGGGCAATCGGGAAAATCAAATCGACGCGGGCGGCGGGTTCCGGCCGGTCCGCGCGCGTCTCAGTCACCCTCGGCGACCAGATGGCCGTGACCGATGTCGTGCAGGACGCGCCGCGCCGGGCCGCGGCCCCTGGGATGAACCGGGCTTGGCACCTCGCCGGCCAGACGCGGCGCCGGCGGGCGGCGATGGCCGGGGTCAGGCACCGGCACCGCCGCGATCAGCCGCTGCGTATAGGGGTGGCGCGGATCGCCGAAGACCTGTTCGCGGCTGCCGGCCTCGACGATCTGGCCAAGATACATCACCGCCACCCGGTCGGCGATATTCTCGACCACCGCCATGTCGTGGCTGATGAACAGATAGGCGACACCGAAGTCGCGCTTCAGCACCGCCAGCAGGTCGAGCACCCGCGCCTGCACCGAGACATCCAGCGCCGAGACCGATTCGTCGGCGATGATCAGGTCGGGTTGCAGCGCCAGCGCCCGGGCGATGCAGATCCGCTGGCGCTGGCCGCCGGAAAACTCGTGCGGGTAGCGCTCGGCCTGATCGGCGCTCAGCCCGACCCGCGCCATGAGGTCGGCGGCGCGGGCGCGGCGCGCATCGCCGTCGCCGATGCCGTGGATCACCATCGGCTCGGCGATCTGCTCGCCGACCCGCATCCGCGGGTCGAGCGCCGCCATCGGGTCCTGAAAGACGATCTGCACCCGCCGGCGCAGCGCCTTCAGCGCCGCCGCATCATTGGTGGCAAGGCGCTGCCCGGCGATCTCGATCAGCCCCTGATGCGGCACCAGCCCGACCATGGCGCGGGCGATGGTCGACTTGCCGCAGCCCGATTCGCCGACCAGCGCGAAGGTCTCGCCGCGGCGGATCGCCAGGCTGACGCCGGCAACCGCGTGGACACCGTGGGTGACGCGGCCGAACACCCCGCCCTTCAGGTCGAAGCGGACGCGGACATCCTCGAGCCGTGCCACCGGCCCGGCGTCGTCGCCGTGCAGGCGCGCCGGATCGGGCCGGCCCAGCACCCGGTTGCGGGTCAGATCGACCGCCGCCCGCGCCGCCCCCGCCCCCATCCGCGGGACCGCCGCCAGAAGCGCGCGGGTATAGGCGGCCCGGGGCTGGGCGAAGATCGCCGGCGTCGGCCCTTCCTCGACCATCCGCCCCGATTGCATCACGATCACCCGGTCGGCCATCTCGGCGACCACGCCCATGTCATGGGTGATCAGGATGATCGCGGTGCCGAGGTCGCGTTGCAGGTCGCGCAAGAGGTCGAGCACCTCGCGCTGCACCGTCACGTCAAGCGCCGTCGTCGGCTCGTCGGCGATCAGCACCTCGGGGCGCAGCGCCAGCGCCATGGCGATCATCACCCGCTGGCGCATCCCGCCCGACAGCTCATGCGGATACTGTCCGAGCCGCCGCGCCGGTTCCGACAGGCGCACCGCGCCCAGCGCCTCGACCGCCCTTGCCCGCGCCCGGGCACGCGACATCGGCTGATGGGCGCGGATCGCCTCGATCAGCTGGGTGCCGATCGTCAGCACCGGGTTGAGCGAGGTCATCGGTTCCTGAAAGATCATCGCGATCCGGTCGCCGCGGATCGCCCGCATCCCGGCCTCGCCCAGCCGGGTCAGATCGCGCGTGCCCAGCCGGATCGTGCCGGCGGTCAGCCGCACCGCCGGCGGCGGCAGAAGCCCCATGATCGCCAGCGCGGTGATCGACTTGCCCGAGCCGCTTTCGCCGGCGATCGCCAGCGTCTCGCCGCGCATCAGGGTGAAGGAAAGATCCGTGACCAGCGGGTGCAGCCCGGCCTCGGTATTCACCGAGACCTCAAGCCCGGTGACGCTCAGCACCGGGCCGGCCTTGGCGATCTCCGGGGCCGGTGCGGCCCCGGACCGGGTCATCGGCGTCCCGCTCATTCGAAGACGGCGCGCGGGAAGTAGAAGCTGACCACCCAGTTCGGCATGTCGACGATTTCGGATATCCTGAGATCGCCGCAGGTCGAGACCAGCATGTAGGCATCGACCGCCGCCATGCCGCGGGTCGCGCAGAGATGGTCGATCATCGCTGCCACCGCATCGCGCGCCGCCGTCATCAAGTCGGGGCCGATCCCGGTCGTCGCCTCGTAGCCCTTGGCGTCCAGATGCCGTGTCACCGGCCCCGGCGTGGTGAAGCGCGGCGTCTTCAGGCCGGCGCCCTTGACCAGATCAAGCGTCAGCACCACGTCCATCGGGCTCTCAATGGCGGTGCCGCAGACCTCGCCGTCACCCTGCGCGGCATGGGTGTCGCCGACGCTGAACAGCGCCCCCGCCACCTCGACCGGCAGGTAGAGCGTGGTGCCGGCCGCCAGGTCGCGGATATCGAGGTTGCCGCCGACCCGGCGCGGCGGCACCACCGAATGCAGCCCGGTCTCGGCCGGCGCATTGCCGATGGTGCCGGCGAAGGGCTTGAGCGGCACCCGCGCCTCGCGCCCGAACATCGCCGGGGCCATGCTGTCGGCGTCATAGCTCCAGACCTGCAGCGCCGGGTCGGGGAACTGATCGGCAAGCAGGCCGAAGCCGGGAATGTTCGCGGTCCAGCCAAAACCGCGGCCGCCGTGGCGCTGCGGCGCAAAGCTGTCGATGGTGATCTTCAGGGCGTCGCCCGGTGCCGCACCGGTCACGAAAATCGGCCCCGAGACCGGGTTGATCTTGCCGAAATCCAGCGCCGTCACATCGGCGAGGGTGGACGACGGGCCAAGCTGGCCCGCCGAACTGTCATGACAGTGAAAGAGGATGGTGGCGCCGGGGTCCACCCTTTCGGCCGGGGCAAGCGAATTGTCCCAGCCGAAATGATGCTGCGCGCCGTGGATGGTGTAGTCGCAGGACTTGCACATGGGCTTACTCGGTCACATAGACATAATCGTAGTTGACCGGGATCGAGACCGGATCGACGTAAAGCGCATCGGCCCCGCCCATGCGCGGCGATTTCATGGTGTAGCGCTGCTCGTTGAAGACCGGCACCCAGGGCGCGTCCGCCATCACCCCCATGTAGACATCCGACCACAGCTTCAGCCGCGCATCGACCGCGGCCGGATCGGTGATGCTGTCGGCCTCGACCGCCTTGGCATCAAGCGCCTCGTTGCAATACCACGACCAGTTCCAGCCACCCTCGACCGCGCCGGCGCAACCGAGGATCGGGCCGTAGAAGTTCGACGGATCGGGAAAGTCGGCGATCCAGGCCATACCGCCCGACCAGATCATCGGCGCGCTGCCGTTGCCGCCGGCCTCGATCACATTGGCCTGGGCCAAGGACTGGATCGACGCCTTGATGCCGATCCCGGCCAGATCCTGCTGGATCGCCTGGGCGATGCGCGGGTTGGGGTCGGTGTTCATGACGTATAGCTCGGTCTCGAAACCCTCGGCCAGCCCGGCCTCGGCCAGAAGCGCCTTGGCCGCCGCCGGATCGAAGGGATAGCCGGCATAGCCGTCGGTATAGCCCGGCATGGTCGGCGGCAGCGGCTGGGTCGCCGGCACCGCGCGACCGTTGATGATCTGGGTGATCCGCTCCTTGTTGATCGCCATGTTGACCGCCTGGCGCACCTTGACGTTGTCGAAGGGCGGGGTGTTGACGTTCAGCGTGATGTAGCCGGTGTGCAATTGTCCGCCCTCGACCACGCGGGCCGCCTGTTCGGGATCGGCCATCACCTCGGTGAATTTCGCCGGCGGGATACCGTCACCGGGCACGTCGACCTCGCCCTGTTGCAGGCGCAGAAGGGCGACGATCGGCTCCTGCCCGACCTCGAAGGTGATGCTGTCGAGATAGGGCACGCCACCCCGCCAGTAATCGGCGTTCTTCTGGAACACCAGCCGCTGGCCCAGCGTCCATTCGGCCAGGCTGAAGGCGCCGGTGCCGACCGGCTGTTTGCCGAAATCGTCGCCCGCCGCCGCGACCGCCTCTTGCGGCACCACCGATGCGAAGTTCAGCGCCATCACATGCAGGAAGGTCGCATCGGGGCGCGAGAGCGTGATCTTCACCGTCAGCGGATCGACCACCTCGACCCCGGACAGGCCGTCGGGGCCGGCCGCCTCGAAGCCGGCGATCGAGCCGAAGAAGCCCGCGCCCGGCGACTGCGTGGCCGGGTCGGTCACCCGGTCGAGCGAATATTTCACGTCCTCGGCGGTCATCTCGCGGCCGTTGTGGAACTTGACCCCCTGGCGCAGATGGAAGGTGAAGGTCATCCCGTCGTCCGAGATCTCGTAGCGCTCAGCCAGGCCGGGGCGCAGTTCGGTGGTGCCGGGGACGTAATCCATCAGCCCGTCGAAGATCGACTTGATCATCGACCAGTTCTGCCAGTCATAGCCGATCGCCGGGTCGAGCGTGGCGACATCATCCTTGTAGGTGATGATGATCGACCCGCCGGGCCTGGCGTTGGGGTCGGGCTGATACTCCTGTGCTATGGCGGGCAGGGCCAGCGAAAGCATCAAGGCGGTCGAGGCAAGAAGGGTCTTCATCTCTCTCTCCTGTCGGTTGGTTATGGTTCAGCGCAGCCTTATGCGCGGGTCGATGAACGGGGTGACGAGGTCGGCCAGAAGGTTGCCGATGACGATCGCGCAGGCCGAGACCAGCGTGACCCCCATGATGATCGGGATGTCGATGCGCTGGATCCCCTGCCAGGCCAGCTGACCGATGCCGGGCCAGCCGAAGACGCTTTCGACGACGACGATGCCGCCCATGAAGATGCCGATGTCGATGCCGATCATCGCGATTACCGGCAGCACCGCATTGGGCAGCGCATGGCGCAGGATCACCCGGGCCCGGCCAAGGCCCTTGGCCCGCGCGGTGCGGATGTAATCGGTGCGCAGCACGTCGATCATCGCCGAGCGCATCATCCGGCTGTACCAGCCCGAGCCGAGGATGCCGAGGGTCAGCGCCGGCAGGACCAGATGCGCGAATGTCCCGTAGCCGCCGATCGGGAACCAGCCAAGCCGGACCGCGAAGACATAGAGCAACAGCAGGCTGACCACGAACTGCGGCGCCGAGACGGCGATGAACGAGGTCATCATCAGCGCCTGATCGGCGATCCGCCCGCGCCGCAGCGCCGCGATCACCCCCATCGTCAACCCCAGCACCAGCTCGCACAGGATCGCCCCGGCCATCAGCAGCAGCGTCGCCGGCAGCCGCGCCGCGATCAGGGTCGCGACCTCGGTCTTCTGCAGGTAGCTGCGGCCGAGATCGCCCTGCACCAGCCCGCCCAGATAGCGCGCGTATTGCACCACGAAAGGCTGATCAAGGCCCAGTTGCTCGCGGATATTGGCCACCGTCTGCGGCGTCGCCGACCGGCCGGCAATCTGGCGCACCGGATCGGCGGGCAGCACGAAAAGCAGAAGGAAGGTGATGAAGCTGACGCCGAGCAGGATCAGCGCCGACTGGATCAGCCGCCGGACCAGATAGGCCGCCATCAGTCCTGCCCCCGCTGGGTCGGGTCAAGCACGTCGCGCAGCGCGTCGCCGACCAGGTTGAAGGCCAGCGCCAGCAGAAGGATTGCGGCACCGGGCAGAAAGACCAGCCAGGGCGCGGACTGGAAATAGGTCTGGTTCTCGAAGATGATGTTGCCCCAGCTTGGCGTCGGCGGCTGCACGCCGACGCCGAGATAGCTCAGCGTTGCCTCCAGCAGCACCGTGGTCGAGATGCCGAGCGTGCCCCAGACGATGATCGTCGGCACCAGATGCGGCAGGATGTGATGCCAGAGGATCCGCCCGGTGCCGGCGCCCAGCGCCCGCTCGGCGGCGATGAACTCGCGCGCCGCCAGCGCCGTCGTCTCGGTATAGATCACCCGCGCGGTCTGCACCCAGTTGACCAGCGCGATGACCATGGCGACGATCCACAGCGAGGGCGTGAAGATCGCCGCCAGGGTGATCGCCAGCAAGAGCGCCGGAAACGCCATCATCAGGTCGGTGAAGCGCATCAGCACCGCGCCGATCCAGCCGCGGAAATAGCCCGCCACCAGCCCGACCAGGGTGCCGATCGTCAGCGCCATGCCATTGGCGACGACCCCGATCACCAGCGAGGTGCGCGCGCCGTAAAGGATCCGGCTGAGCAGGTCGCGCCCGAGAAGGTCGGTGCCAAGCGGATAGGCGCCGCCCGGCGGCAACGGCGCGCCCTCGATCGTCAGCCCGTCGAAATGCTGGGCCTCGGGCGGATAGGGCGCGAGCCAGGGCGCAAGCACCGCGCCGGCGACGACGAGGGCGATCAGCGCGATCCCGATCAGCGCCAGCGGCCGGCGCATCAGCCGCGCGGACGCCCCGCGCGGGGCGGCGGACATCGGGGCAAGGACGGTCCCGCTCATCCGCCCCCCCCTTCGGCGGCGCCGTCATCGCCGGGCGCGCTTGTCCCGCCGTCCTTGCGCGCGACGATGCGCCGCGCGGCTTCCTCGAAGCTGACCCGCCAGGCCATGGCGATCTGGCGCAACTGGGCATAGGCCTCATCCTCGCCCCGCTGCCCGCGCGCCGCCAGAAGCGTCACCGCCCGCACCACGGTCTGGCGCCCGTCCAGCCGGCGGCGCAGGTCGGCGACCTCGGCTGACAGCGCCAGCCTTGCGTCGAAGGCCGCCCGCGCGATCAGAAGCGCGCTGTAGGCGCCGCTGTCGCCGACGGGTTTGAGCAACTGGGCATGGGCGCCGGCCTGCAACGACCATTCGATCCGCCCCGGCGCCTCGGAGCCGATCAGCGCGATCATCGGCATCGGCGCCTCGCCGGGGCGCCAGGGCAATTGCCCGTCATGGCCCATGTCGGCGTCGAAGAAGAGAAAATCGGCCGCCAGCGCCGCGCCGCCCGGATCGGGCCAGAGGCTGGTCACCTCAAGCCCGATCGCGGTCAGCTGGCGGCTGAGCGCCTGCACCGTCGGATGCGGCCGGTGCAGGATCAGCGCCCGCGCCCCGCCAAGGTTGAGGTAGCGGATCGGGTGCCTCATGACACCACCCTCAAGCCCGGACCGCGCGCCGCGCCGGCCCGCGGCCGGGTCAGGTAGGGATCGCCCGCCACCGGCGCGCGGCGCTCGAGCACCGCGAAGGCGCCGCCGCGGACCTGCGCGATCAGCACCGGTAGCGTGGTGTGATGGGTCTGCGGGTCGATGGCGCTTGCCGCCGCCGCCGGGCCGGCCAGAAGCTGCGCCAGGCTTTCCGCCTCGGCACCGGGCCGATGCGCCAGAAAGCCTGCCAGTTCATGCACCGCGGCATGGGCGGCCGCCTCGTGCGAGGACCCGAAGGGCCCGCGGCCCGGCCAGCCCGGCGCCCCGCGGAAATAGGGGCCGGCGGCGATCAGCCCCTCGGCCCGCTCGCCCAGCGCCGGCAGTTCGCATTCGGTCAGGTTGCACGACAGCACCGGGCAATGCGCCGGGCCGAAGGCCGGATCGGCGCGCCCCAGCGCGTGGCAGGCAGCGAGGAATTCATAGGACGACGGCCCGATCAGCGAATTGAGGATGAAATCCGGCCGGGTCTGGCGGATCTCTTCGATCATCCGGCCGACCTCGGCCGAGCCGATCGGCAGGTAGCGCTCGCCGAGGATCTGCCCGCCGGCCGCCACCACCGTCTCGCGCGCCAGCCGGTTCATCTCCCATCCCCAGATATAGTTCGATCCGGTCAGATAGGCGCGCCGCCCGAAGGCCGGCATCGCCCAGTCGAGCAGCGGCAGAAGGTGCTGGTTTGGGCAGGCATGGGTATAGACGACATGGTCCGAGGCCTCGAACCCCTCGTAGGGCACGGTATACCAGAGCGTGCCGCCGGCCTTTTCCAGGGTCGGGATCACCTCCTTGCGGCTCCAGGAGGTGACGCAACCGATGACGTGGCGGGCGCGCGTCGTGCGCAGGATCTCCTCGCAGAGCGGGCCGTAGAGGTCGATGTTGCCGCCGGGGTCACGCTCGACCGGGACGAAGGCGATATCGGTGGCGGGATCGGCGTTGATCGCGGCAATCGCCGACAGGACGCCGGCGCGACAGGCCTCGGAGATCAGCGAGTAGCTGCCCGACCGGGAATAGAGAACCCCAAGCTCGATACGCCGCTTCATCGCTTCATCCGCCCCCCGGAACCTGAAAACCCGGAACCCTGAAACCCGAGGGCGGCAGACCCGAAAACCAAAAACCCCGCCTTCCGTGGGCACGGCGAAGGTGCGGACGGACTGCAGGGCTCGGATGCCGCCGGCCTCGGGCCGGGATTTCGCCGAGGATGACCGCGACGTGGCCCGGCGTCAAGCGAGACCGCGTGCCTGCCGGCCCCGCAAGCGACCGTGATGGCCGGGACCGTTGCGCGGGCGGCGCCGGCGGAGGCCTCCGGCGGAGGTATTTTGAAACAGAAGAAAGCCGGGCGGGTTTCGGGCGGGCGGGTTTCGGGCGGGCGGGTTTCAGGCGGGCGGGCCGGGGCGCGCGGCCCCGGCCGGTGTCGTTCAGGCGGCTTCGACCCGGACGGCGGCGAACTTGAACTCGGGGATCTTGCCGTAGGGGTCGAGCGCGGGGTTGGTCAGCACATTGGCCGCCGCCTCGACGAAGGCGAAGGGGACAAAGACCATGTCCTCGGCCACCGCCCGGTCGGCCCGCGCCATCGTGGTGATCGCGCCGCGCCGGGTCACGAGGCGCACCTGTCCGCCCGGCTCGATGCCGAGGCGGCGCAGCGTGGCGGGGTGGAGCGAGCAATTGGCCTCGGGCTCGACCGCGTCGAGAACCTTCGAGCGCCGGGTCATCGAGCCGGTGTGCCAGTGTTCAAGCTGGCGCCCGGTGGTCAGGATCATCGGGTAGTCGGCATCCGGCACCTCGTCGGGGGCGATGATCGAGGCCGGGGTGAAGCGGGCGCGCCCGCCGGCACGCGGGAAGCCGTCGCCGAAGACCACCGCATGGCCGGGATGATCGGGGGCCGGGCAGGGATAGGTCACGGCCCCTTCCGCCTCGAGCCGGTCCCAGGTGATGTTGTCGAGCGATGCCATCCCCTCTTTCATCTCGGCGAAGACTTCGCGCGGGTGGCTGTAGGTCCAGCCGAGGCCGAGGCGGTTGGCCAGCGCCTGGGTGATCGCCCAGTCCTCGCGCGCCTCGCCGGGGGGGGCGACGGCGGGCCGGCCGATCTGCACCTGGCGGTTGGTATTGGTCACCGTGCCGGATTTCTCGTAGAAGGCCGCGGCGGGCAGGATCACGTCGGCGTAATTCGCCGTCTCGGTCAGGAAGATGTCCTGCACCACGAGGTGATCGAGCTTTGCCAGTGCCGCGCGGGCATGGGTCAGGTCGGGGTCCGACATCGCCGGATTCTCGCCAAGGATATACATGCCCCGGATGGTGCCGGCATGGACCGCGTCAAGGATCTCGGTCACCGTCAGGCCCTTGTCGCCCGACCAGTCGCCGCTGCCCCAGAGCGCCGAGAAATGGCCGCGGACCGCGGCATCGGTCACCGTCTGGTAGTCGGGCAGGAACATCGGGATCAGGCCGGCGTCCGAGGCGCCCTGGACGTTGTTCTGGCCGCGCAAGGGATGCAGCCCGGTGCCGGGCCGGCCGACATGGCCGCACATCAGAGCCAGAGAGATCAGGCAGCGCGAATTGTCGGTGCCGTGGATGTGCTGGGAAATCCCCATGCCCCAGAAGATCATCCCCGCCTTGGCGGTGGCGAAGTCGCGCGCCACCGCGCGCAGGGTCTCGGCCGGGATGCCGCAGATCGCCGCCATCTTCTCGGGGGCGAAATCGGCCAGATGGGCGCGCTCGGCCTCGAAATTCTCGGTCCAGGCCTCGATGTATTGCCGATCATAGAGCCCTTCCTCGACGATCACATGGCAGATCGCGTTCAGCATCGCGACATCGGTGCCGGGGCGGAACTTCAGCATCTGGCTGGCGAAGCGGCGCAGGCCGACGCCGCGCGGGTCCATCACGATCAGCTTGCCGCCGCGTTTGGTGAACTGCTTGAAATAGGTCGCCGCGACCGGGTGGTTCTCGACCGGGTTGCAGCCGATGACGATGGCGACATCGGCGTGTTCGATCTCGTTGAAGGTCGCGGTCACCGCACCCGAACCGACATTCTCGATCAGGGCGGCGACCGAGGAGGCATGGCAAAGCCGGGTGCAGTGATCGACATTGTTGTGGCCGAAGCCCTGGCGGATCAACTTCTGGAAGAGATAGGCCTCCTCGTTGGAGCATTTGGCCGAGCCGAAGCCGGCGACCGCCTGCCCGCCGGTCGCTGCTGCCAGCGCGGCGAGGCCGCCGGCGGCCGCATCGAGCGCCTCGTCCCAGCTTGCGTCGCGGAAATGCGCCTGCCAGTTGGCCGGATCGACGTTCAGCCCCTTGGCCGGCGCATCCGCGCGCCGGATCAAGGGCCGGGTCAGCCGGTGCGGGTGGTGGATGTAGTCGAAGCCGAAGCGGCCCTTGACGCAAAGCCGCCCCTGGTTCGCCGGGCCGTTGATGCCCTCGACGTATTTCACCTTGCCGTCCTTGACCTTCAGGCTGACCTGGCAGCCGACGCCGCAGAACGGGCAGACCGATTTCACCTCGGTGTCGAAATCGCGGCTGTCGCCAACCTCATCGGCATCGAGCACGGTTGCCGGCATCAGCGCGCCGGTCGGGCAGGCCTGCACGCATTCGCCGCAGGCGACGCAGGTCGATTGCCCCATCGGATCGGCCATGTCGAAGACCGGGAAGGTGTCATGCCCCCGGCCCGCCATGCCGATCACGTCATTGACCTGCACCTCGCGGCAGGCGCGCACGCAAAGCCCGCACTGGATGCAGGCATCCAGATTGACCCGCATCGCGACATGGCTGTCATCGAGCAGCGGGATCCGCGCGGTATCCATCGCCGCAAAGCGGCTGTCGGTGACGCCGCTTTGCGCCGCCATGTCCCACAGCTGCGACGAGGCATCATGCGCCTTCGCCCGATCGGGCTGATCGGCCAGCAGGAGTTCCATCACCATCGCGCGCGACTTTTCCGCCCGCGCGCTGTCGGTCCTGACCACCATGCCGTTGACCGGGTTGCGGCAGCAGGAGGCGGCCAGCACCCGCTCGCCCTCGACCTCGACCACGCAGGCGCGGCAGTTGCCGTCGGGGCGGTAGCCGGTCTGCTCCTTGTGGCACAGATGCGGTATGGTCAGGCCCTCGCGCCGGGCGACCTGCCAGATCGTCTCGCCGGGGGCGGCACTGACGGCGCGGCCGTCAAGGGTGAAGGGGATCGCGTCGGCCATGTCAGACCTCATCGGGGAAATGTTTCATCGTCAGGCGGATCGGGTTCGGCGCCGCCTGGCCAAGCCCGCAGATCGAGGCATCGGCCATCACCTCGCAAAGATCCTCAAGCAGCTCGCGGTCCCAGCTTTCGGCCTGCATCAGCTTGACCGCCTTCTCGCAGCCGACCCGGCAGGGGGTGCACTGGCCACAGGACTCAGCCTCGAAAAAGCGCAGCATGTTGAGTGCGGCGTCCCTGGCGCTGTCCTGGTCCGACAGGACCACCACGGCGGCCGAGCCGATGAAGGTGCCATAGGGTTGCAGCGTGTCGAAATCGAGCGGCACATCGTTGATCGAGGCCGGCAGCAGCCCCGAGGACGGCCCGCCCGGCTGATAGGCCTTGAAGACATGCCCCTCGGCCATGCCGCCGGCGGCCTCGATGATGTCGGTGATGGTCGAGCCGGCCGGCAAGAGGTGGACGCCGGGCCGCGCCACCCGGCCCGAGACCGAATAGCTGCGCAGGCCCTTGCGCCCGTTCTTCTCGACCGCGTTCAGCACCTCGGGGCCCTCGCGGCAGATCCGCGCGATCCAGTGCAGGGTCTCGACATTGTGAACCAGGGTCGGGCGGTCGAAGATGCCGACGGCGGCGACATAGGGCGGACGCTGGCGCGGGATGCCGCGCTTGCCCTCGATCGATTCGATCATCGCGCTTTCCTCGCCGCAGATATAGGCACCCGCACCGCGGCGCAGCTCGATGAAGCCGGGGGCGCAGATGCCGGCCTGTTCCAGCGCCGCGATCTCGGTCGCGAGGATATGCAGCACGGCCGGGTATTCGTCGCGCATGTAGACAAAGCAGCGTTCGGCCTCGACCGCCCAGGCGGCGATCAGCATGCCCTCCAGCATCAGATGCGGGCGGCGCTCAAGGTAGTGGCGGTCCTTGAAGGTGCCCGGCTCGCCCTCGTCGCCGTTCACCGCGAGGTAGCGCGGGCCGGCGCCCGCGCGCACGAAGCCCCATTTCCGGCCCGCGGGGAAACCGGCGCCGCCAAGGCCGCGCAGCCCGGCGGCCAGCAGGTCTTCCTGCACCTCCTGCCAGTTGCCATCGCGGCGCAGCTTGGCGATGGTCTGATAGCCGCCATCCCGGCGGCGATACTCCTCCAGCGTCTCATAGGCCGGGATCTCGGGGTGAAAATCGCCCGAAGCCACGATCTCAGCGACCTTTTCCGGTGTCGCGTGATCGACATGGCGGTGGCCGATCTCGACCACCGGCGCGGTGTCGCAGCGCCCCATGCAGGGCGCGCGCAGCACCCGGATCCGGGCCGGATCATGGCCGGCGGTCAGCGCCGCGACCAGCGCCTCTGCCCCGGCCAGTTCGCACGACAGCGACTCGCAGACCCGGATCGTCAGGTCGGGCGGCGGTGCCTCGTCCTCGCGCCGCGGGTCGAAATGCGCGTAGAAGGTCGCGACCTCCCAGATCTCGGCCATGCCGGTGCCGAGTTCCTCGGCCAGGGCGCGCAGATGGGCGGCGCCAAGATGGCCGTAACGGTCCTGGATGCGGTGCAGGTATTCGATCAGGAGGTCGCGCCGGCGCGGCCCCTCGCCCAGCAGCGCGCGCACCTCGTCCCAGGCCCGGTCGTCAAGCTGTCGGCCCTTCGGCGTCTTGCGCCCGCGCCCCTTGCCCGATTTCCACACCCCGTTCCGGTCGTCGTTCTTGTCGTCGCGTGCCATCGTCGCCGCCATTCCTTCTTCGGACCGGCCCCGGTGCCCGTCCACGCCTTCAGGTCGCTTCTGTCAAACCGTGACCGCCCGATCAACCCGGCCTGTCGGTCGAATCATTGGCGGAAGGTATCGGTTTTTGCGCACTCGCGCGCAGAATAGCCCGCCCTGCCCGCCGGCCAATGGACAGGATGCGGCGCTTTCGCTATCCGGGGCGGCATGACATCGGATCAGCCTTGGGATCAGGAACTGGACGCGACCGGGCTTTTGTGCCCGCTGCCGGTGCTCAAGGCGCGCAAGCGGCTGATGGCAATGGCGCCGGGCGCCGTGCTCAGGCTGGTCGCGACCGACCCGGCGGCGGTGATCGACGTGCCGCATTTCTGCGCCGAGGCCGGGCACGCGCTGATCGCCGCATCGGCGGAGGGCGCGGCCCAGGTCTATCTGATCCGCCGCCGCGCCGACGCGGCTCAGAGCCCGAAGCCGGCATAGGGCAGGAATCGCACCCTGTCGCCGGGCGCGATCTCGACCGCCGCGTCGGGGAGTTCGACCAGCCCGGTCGCCCAACTCAGCCCGCTGATCCGGCCCGAGCCTTCCGAGGCGAAGACCTCGGCCCGGCCCTCGGCGTCGATCCGCGCGCGCAGGTATTCCCGCCGCCCGGCCTTCTTGCGCTTGGCAAAGGCCGCCGGCACGGCAAAGGCCTGTGGCTCGGCCCAGCCGGCCCCGGCCATCAGGCCAAGCGCCGGGCGCGCGAAGATCAGCGCACAGACCAGGGCGGCGACCGGGTTGCCCGGCAGGCCGAAGACCGGCACCCCCTGCCAGAGCGCCAGCGCCAGCGGCCGGCCCGGCTTCATCGCGATGCGCCAGCTTGACAGAGATCCCCGCGCACCCAGCAGCGCCGAGACATGATCCTCGTCGCCGGCCGAGGCGCCGCCCGAGGTCAGGATGACATCCGCCGTCGCCGCCCCCGCATCCAGCCGCGCCGCGATCGCCGCCGTGTCGTCGGGTGCATGGCCAAGGTCGACCGCCTCGAACCCCCAGCCCCGCGCCAGCGCCAGCAGCATCGGCCGGTTGGCATCCCAGATCTGATGCGGCAGGGCCGGCAGGGCCGGATCGGCGATGATCTCGTCGCCGGTCGACAGGACCGCAACGCGCAAGCGGCGAAAGACGCTGACCGCGCCGATGCCCAGCGCCGACAACAGCGCCAGGTCGGGTGCGCGCAGCCGATGCCCGCGCGGCAGGGCCAGGGCGCCCTCGTCCAGATCCTCGCCGGCGCGGCGGGTGTTGGCGCCGGGCCGCACCGGCCCGTCAAAGGCCACCCACCGGCCGTCGCTGGCGCAATCCTCCTCCAGCACCACGGTATCGACGCCCTCGGGCAGCACCGCGCCGGTCAGGATGCGGATCGCCTGACCCGCCGGCACCCTTCCGGCAAAGGGCTGCCCCGCCGCCGCCCGGCCCGCGACCAGCGCCAGCCGCTGCACCCCGGAACCGGTCGCGGCATGGGCAAAGCCGTAGCCGTCAACCGCCGAATTGACCTGCGGCGGGTTGGCGCGGCGCGCCTGCGCGTCCACGGCCAGCACCCGGCCCAGGGCCTCGGCCGGGGTCAGCCCCTCGGTCCCCTCCACCACCACCAGCGCCGCGCGCAGCCGCGCCAGCGCGTCATCGACCGGCACCCAGGCCACCCCCTGCGGCATGGCAAAACAGTCGTCGCGCATCCGCGGCGGGACCAGATCGCTCACGGCCCGACCTCGCGCAGGATGAAATCGGCGATGGCGCGGGTATCGTCGAGATCGAAGACCGGCAACGCCGTTTCCGCCGCGCCGTCCGAGGCCAGCGCCCGCACCGTCGGGTCGCCGGGCGCGATCAGCGGATGGCCGGCGGCGACCCGGTGGGTCTCGATCTTGGGATGGCCCTCGCGCTTGTAGCCCTCGACCAGCACCAGATCGACCGGCGAGAGCCGCGCCAGAAGATCGGCCAGCGCCGGCTCTTCGGCGCCGCGCAACTCGTGCATCAATGCCCAGCGCAGCGGCGAGGCGACGATGACCTCGCGCGCGCCGGCCATCCGGTGGCGATGGCTGTCGCGCCCGGGATGGTCGACATCGGCCCCGTGATGGGCATGCTTGACCGTCGAGACGCTCAGCCCGCGCCCGGTGATCTCGGCCACCAGCCGCTCCATCAGATGGGTCTTGCCGGTATTCTTCCAGCCGGTGACGCCGTAAAGCCTCATGCCATCAACCTTTCGGCCTCGGTGATATCCTCGGGCGTGTTGATGTTGAAGAAGGGATCGAAGGGCACCGGGGCGAATTCCGCGGTGCCGGCGCCGTGGCCCTCGGTCCAGCGCACGATCTTGCGCAGCCCGGCGGCGAGCGCCGCGCGCAGATCCTCGCGCAGGGCCACCGGCCAGAGGCCGAAGGTCGGGTGCTGCCAGAGCCTGCCGTCGCCATCCCGGCTGGCGGCAAGCGCCAGGCCGGATTGGCCGGCGGCGGCGCCGAGCCGCACCACCAGATCGGCGGGAAAGAACGGCGTGTCGGCCGCGACGGTGACGATGGCCGGCAGGCCCAGCCCGGCGGCCCAGTCGAGCCCGGCCAGCACCCCGGCCAGCGGGCCGGGATGATCGGCGATACTGTCGGGCAGGACCGGCAGGCCGAAGCCGGCGAACCGCGCCGGATCGCCATTGGCATTGATCGCCAGCCGCCCACATTGCGGCGCCAGCCGCGCGATCACATGATCGATCAGCCGCCGGCCCGCCACGACCCTGAGGCCCTTGTCGCCGCCGCCCATCCGGGTCGCCCGGCCGCCGGCAAGGATGACACCCGGCAGCCGCGTCATGCCCCGCCCTTCATCTGTTCGGAAATACCTCGGGGGGCCCGGGGGGCGGAGCCCCCCGTCTGCCAAGTCTGCGGGGCGGAGCCCCCCGTCTGCCAAATCTGCGGGGCGGAGCCCCCCGTCTGCCAAATCTGCGGGGCGGAGCCCCCCGTCTGCCAAGTCTGCGGGGCGGAGCCCCCCGTCTGCCGAGCCGTCGGGGCGGCGCTCGGCGCAAACAATGCCCGCCCGTCCCCCGGGGCGACGCCAGGCCGATCAATGGGCATCCGGGCTGTCCCGAAAGGCCCGCTCGCGCGCAGGGTCCAGCCATTTCTGCATCACCGTGACCGCACTTTCCTCATACCCGAGCCGGTCGTAGAACGACAGCACCGGCGCGTTCGAGCGCCGCACCAGCAGTTGCAGCTTGGTATGGCCGCGGGCCCGCGCCCAGTCCTCGGCGGCTTCCATGGCGCGACGGCCCCAGCCCTGGCCGCGCAGCGCCGGGTCGGCGCAGAGGTAATAGACCCAGGCGCGGTGGCCGCCGTCCTCGACCGCGACGGTCGCGACGATGTGCCCGCCCGGACCGGCGACAAGCAGCGCCGATTTGGGATTGGCGCGGATCGCCGTGATATCGGCCTCGGGCGGGTTCCACGGCCGGATCATGCCGGCGCGCTGCCAGAGTGCCACGACGGCGCCGACCTCGTCGTCACGGACCGGTCGGAACGCCTCAGTCATCCTCTCCCCCCTTGCGCCGGTGCCTGCGGTCCTCGTCCTCGCCGGCGGGTGCTGCATCGCGGATCAGCCGATCCTCGCCGGCGAGGCAGACGAAGCGCTGGCCGCGCATCCGCCCGATCAGGGTCAGCCCGACATCGCGCGCGATCTCCACCCCCCAGGCGGTGAAACCCGAGCGCGAGGCCAGCACCGGGATCCCCATCAGCGCGGTCTTGATCACCATCTCCGAGGTCAGCCGCCCGGTGGTGTAAAGGATCTTGTCGGCCGCGCCGACGCCGTGGCGGAACATGTAGCCGGCGATCTTGTCGACCGCGTTGTGGCGCCCGACATCCTCCATGTAGACCAGCGGCCGGTCGCGCGCGCACAAGACCGTGCCATGGATCGCCCCGGCCTCGAGATAGAGCGAGGGCGTGGTGTTGATCTCGCGCGCCAGCGCGTAAAGCCAGCTGGTGCGCACCTCGGCGGCGGGCAGCCGCAGCCCCTCCAGCCCCTCCATCATGTCGCCGAATACGGTGCCGACCGCGCAGCCGCTGGTCCGGGTCTTCTTCTTCACCTTCTCCTCGTAGGAGGTCCGCCGCTCGGTGCGCACCACCACCGTCTCGATCTCGTCGTCGTAGTCGACGCCGGTCACCACATCGTCGGGCCGCAGCATCCCCTGATTGCGCAGGAAGCCAAGCGCCAGATAGTCCGGGTAATCGCCGATCGTCATCGCGGTGACGATCTCCTGGGCGTTCAGATAGATCGTCAGCGGCCGTTCCTCGACCACCGCGATCACGGTGGCGGCACCGCTCTGGTCGGTGCCGGTGACGCGGCGGGTCAGGCGCGGGTCGGCGGGGTCGGGCAGGATCGGCAGGGATGGCGAGGGCCGGCCGGCCGGCATCGGTCGCGCGGCTTCGTGTGCGGTTTCGGGCACGGTTTCGGGTGCCGCCGCGGGCGCGGCGGGATCGGGGTCGGGCGGCAAGGGTTCGGCTGGCGCAGCCATCGGGTATCGGGCTCTTCCGGTTTCGCCCGGCATCTTGTATTCCGGGCCGGACGGTTGCAAGGGAAAGCCTCGGATCATGCTGGGCTATGTCATCGCGGGCGGAGCGGGGGTGGCGGATCGCTGCCTGAGCGATGTCGCGCATCGGCTGCACGGCGAAGGCGTGCCGGTCGCCGGCGCGGTGCAGGTCAATTCCGACCGCGGCGCGGCGCATCGCTGCGACATGGACCTGCATGTGCTCGGCTCCGGCCGGATCGTCCGGATCAGCCAGAACCTCGGCACGCAGTCGCGCGGCTGCCGGCTCGACCCGGCCGGCCTCGAACAGGCGGTCGGTCTGGTCGAGGCGACGCTGGCAGAGGGGACCGGCATGCCGCGCCCGCGGCTTCTGGTCGTCAACAAGTTCGGCAAGCAGGAGATCGACGGCCGCGGCTTTCGCCCGGTGATCGGCCGGGCGCTGGCCGAGGGCATCACCGTCCTGACCGCGGTCAACCAGCCCTGCCTGGCCGGTTTTCTCGACTTTGCCGGCGGCATGGCCACGGCGCTGCCGGCCGAGACCGCGGCGGTCCTGGACTGGGTCCGGATCCGGGCAGAGTGACCACCGCCGGACCAGAGCGGACGGCGCCGGACCAGAGCGGAGCAGCGAGACACCGGCCAGATCAGGGACAAAATGTCCCGATGCGTTGGGCGCAATCCCCAAATTGTCCATTCACCCGGCCGTTTTCGCGCTGCTAGACAGGATCAGGACCGAAGGGGCACCATACCGGCAATGACCGTTGAAACCGATCCGCGATGAATGACCTTTTCGACGGACTCGGTCAGGCTCTGCGGCTGCTCGTCACCCTTGATGCCGATCTGATCGAGATCACCGGCCTGTCGCTGCGCGTCAGCCTTGGCGCCACCGTCGTCGCCTCGGCCATCGGCCTGCCGCTCGGGGCCTGGATCGCGGTCAACCGCTTTCGCCTGCGCCGCACGGTGATCGCCCTTCTCAACGCGCTGATGGGGCTGCCGCCGGTGGTGGTCGGGCTGGTGGTCTATGTGATCCTGTCGCGCTCGGGGCCGCTGGGCGTGCTCGGCCTGCTGTTCACCCCGTCGGCGATGGTGATCGCGCAGGTGATCATCGTCACCCCGATCATCGCCTCGATCGCCCATCAGACGATCCGCGACCTCTGGGCCGATTACCACGACCTGCTGATCTCGCTGCACGCGACGCGCCGGCAACGGATCGTCACGCTGGTCTGGGATGCCCGGCGCGGGCTGTTGACCGCCGGGCTTGCCGGGTTCGGCCGCGCCATCGGCGAGGTCGGCGCGATCATGGTGGTCGGCGGCAATATCGAGCATGCGACCCGGGCGCTGACCACCGCGATCGCGCTCGAGACCGGCAAGGGCGATTTCGCCATGGCGCTGGCGCTCGGCTTCGTGCTGATCGCGCTGGCGATCGCGGTCAACCTGGCGCTGCACATGCTGTCGGGAACCGAAAGGAGCAGCCGGTGGTAAGCCCGATCCTGCCCCTGACCCTTGACGGCGTCGAATTGCGCCGGGCCGGGAGGCGCATCCTCGGCCCGATCACGCTGACCCTCGGCGGCGAGGGGATCAGCATCGTCCTTGGCCCGAACGGCAGCGGCAAGACCTCGCTTCTGCGCTGCATGCACGGCCTCGAACGGCTGAGCCGGGGCAGCCTCGGCTGGAACCGGGCCGACGACCAGGTCCGCGCCCGCCAGGCCTTCGTCTTCCAGACCCCGGTGCTGATGCGCCGCAGCGTGATCGACAACATCGCCTATCCGCTGCGCCTTGACGGGGTGCCGGCGGGGCGCGCGCGCCGCCGCGCCGCCGACCTGGCAGAGACGATCGGGCTGGCCGTCACGCTGGATGCGCCGGTCCAGGTGCTGTCGGGCGGCGAGCGGCAGAAGATGGCGCTGGCGCGCGCGCTGATCCGCGCCCCCGAGGTGCTGTTTCTCGACGAACCCTGCGCCAGCCTCGACCTGGCCTCGACCGCCGAGATCGAGACGATCCTGGCCCGGGCCCGCGACGCCGGCACCCGGATCGTCATGTCCACCCACAATATCGGACAGGCCCGCCGGCTGGCCGATGACATCCTCTTTCTCGATCACGGCCGGCTGATCGAGAAAGGCCCGGGCCCGGCGTTCTTTGTCGGGCCACTAACGCCGCAAGCCCGGGCCCATATCAACGGAGACCTGTTGCCATGACACCGAAATCGATCCTGACCACCCTTGCCGCGCTCTGGCTGGCCTCGGCCGCCGCGGCGGAAGAGCTGAAGATGGCCGTCACCACATCCTTCGCCAATTCCGGCCTTGCCGAGATCCTGCTGCCGGTGATCGAGCGCGATACCGGCATCACCGTGCAGCTTCTGGTGGTCGGCACCGGCCAGGCGCTGAAGCTGGGCGAGGCCGGCGATGTCGACGCGGTGCTGGTCCATGCCCGCGCCGCCGAGGATGCCTTCGTCGCCGCCGGCCATGCCACCCACCGGCGCGAGATCATGTATAACGACTTCATCGTCGTCGGCCCCTCGGACGATGCCGCCGGCGCCGGCGCCGCAACCACGGCGGCGGCCTCCTTTGCCGCCATCGCCGGGGCCGGGGCCGGTGCCGCCTTCGTCAGCCGCGGCGACGACAGCGGCACCCACAAGGCGGAACTGGCGATCTGGCAGGCCGCCGGGATCACCCCCGGGGGCGACTGGTACAAGTCGGTCGGCCAGGGCATGGGGGCAGCACTGAACACCGCCGCCGGGATGAACGCCTATATCCTCGCCGACCGGGCAAGCTGGCTCAACTTCGCCAACAAGGGCGATCTGGCGCTGATCTTCGAAGGCGATGCCGCGCTGTTCAACCAGTATGCCTATCTGCCGGTCAACCCCGCCCACCACCCGCATGTCAAGGCAGAGGCGGCACAGGCACTGGAAGCCTGGCTGACCAGCGATACCGCCAAGGCCCTGATCGAGGGCTACCGGATCGCCGGCCAGCAGCTTTTCACCTTCAACGCCGTCGCGAACTGAACCCGCTCCACCGGCCATCGCGACCCGGCCACGCCAGGTCGGGCCCGCGTCTTGCATCACGGCGCGACCGGGTTCACACTGGCGTGAACAGGATACCCGACAGGACAGGAGAGCGACGATGACGCAATCACCGCAAGACGGATCAAGCCACCGCGCCACGCTGGAAAGCCTTGCGCGGGCAACCCGCGCCGGCCGGGTCGACCGGCGCGAGTTCCTGGCACTCGCCTCGGTTCTCGGCGCCGGCGCGGCGGCCGCCTACGGCGCCCTCGGGCTGGCGGTGCCCGGGGTCGCGCGGGCGGCCGAACCGCGCCGCGGCGGGGTGCTGCGGATCGGCCAGCCGGTTCTGGAAATCACCGACCCGCGAACCTACGACTGGCCGGAAAAATCCAATGTCGCCCGGCAGTTCTGCGAACCCCTGGTGCGCTGGGAAGCCGATGGCCGCTTCTCGCCCAGCCTGCTCGAGGCCTGGGAGGTGTCGGAAGACGCGATGACCTACACGCTTCATGTCCGCCCGGGTGTGACCTGGACCAACGGCGATGCCTTCACCGCCGATGACGTGATCCACAACATCCGCCGCTTCGCCGACCGCCGGATCGAGGGCAATTCGATGGCCGCGCGGATGATCGCGCTGCGCGACGACGGCGCCGACACCGCCGCCGATGCCGCGATCGAACGGGTCGATGATCTGACCGTGCGGCTCAACCTGCGCATCCCCGACATCTCGCTGATCCCGAGTTTCGGCGATTACCCGGCGCTTTGCGTGCATCCCTCGTTCGGCGATTCAAGCGATCTCGCGCAAGAACCGATCGGCACCGGCGCCTTTGAGTTGGTCAGCTTCACGATCGGCGAGCGCGCGGTGCTGAAGCGCCGCGAGGCCGGCGCCTGGTGGGGCGGCGAGGCCTGGCTGGACGGGATCGAGTTCATCGACTACGGCACCGATCAGGCGGCACTGATGGCCGGCTTCGCCGATGGCGACATCGACATGAACGACGAGACGGTGGCCGATTTCGACGCGCCGATGGCCGACCTCGGCCTTGTGCGCGAAGCGGCGGTGACCGCCACCACGATGGTGGCGCGGATGAACATGGGGGTGGAACCCTTCACCGACCAGCGCGTGCGCAACGCCTTTCAACTCGCGGTCGACAACGCGGTGGTGCTGGCGCTCGGCGGCGCCGGACTGGGTGCCGTGGCCGAAAACCACCATGTCGCACCGGTCCATCCCGAATATGCCGACCTGCCGAAGATCGCGCCGGATCCGGCCAGGGCGAGGGCGCTGCTGGCCGAAGCCGGCCATGCCGAGACCGAATTCGAACTGATCTCGATCGACGAAGGCTCGCTGTCGACCTCGGCCGATGCGATCGCCGCCCAGTTGCGTGATGCCGGCATCACCATCAAGCGCACCATCCTGCCCGGCGCCACCTTCTGGAACGACTGGACGAAATACCCGTTCTCGACCACCTCCTGGGGTGCCCGCCCGCTCGGCGTGCAGGTCTATGCGCTCGCCTATCGTTCCGGCGAAGCCTGGAACGAAAGCGGCCATGCCAACCCGGACTTCGACGCGACCCTTGCCGCGGCGCTGGGCATCTTCGATGCCGACAAGCGCCGCCCGCTGATGGCCGAGATGGAACGGATGCTGCAGGCGAGCGGCGTGCTGATTCAGCCCTACTGGTATGAGTTGATCATGCATCACACCCCCCGGCTGCAGGGCTACAGCCGTCACCCGAACCGCGAAATGCATCTGGAAAGGGTCTGGTTGGCGGCCTGATCGACTCCGCCGCCGACGGTGGCGGGTTGCGGCGGCAGAGGCCTCCGGCGGAGGTATTTGGAAACAGAAGAAAGCGGGACGCCAATCTTCGCCCGGCTTTCTTCTGTTCGAAAATACCTCGGGGGAGGCGGCGCCGCAGGCGGTGCCGGGGGCGGAGCCCCCTACATCACCGCGCCCATCTGCCAGGGCACGAATTCGGCGCCGCCAAAACCCAGGTCCTCGCTGCGGGTCTTCTCGCCCGAGGCAACCCGCAGGAACATCTCGAAGATCTCCCGGCCCTTGGCCTCGATGCTGACGCCGTCGCTGATGATGTCGCCGCAGTTGATGTCCATGTCCTCGGACATCCGCGCATACATCTCGGTGTTGGTTGCGAGCTTGATGCAGGGCGTCGGCTTGTAGCCCGAGACCGAGCCGCGCCCGGTGGTGAAGGCGACGAGGTTCGCCCCGGAGGCGATCTGGCCGGTGACCGAGCAGGGATCATAGCCGGGGCTGTCCATGAAGACAAAGCCGCGCTCGCTCACCGGTTCGGCGAATTTGTAGACCTGGGTCAGGGGCGCGGTGCCGCCCTTGGCGACCGCGCCGAGGCTCTTCTCGAGGATCGTCGTCAGCCCGCCCTTCTTGTTGCCGGGGCTGGGGTTGTTGTCCATCTCGCCGCCGTTGCGGGCGCAGTATTCCTCCCACCAGCGGATCCGCTCGACGATCTTCGCGCCGACCTCGGGGGTGACCGCGCGCCGGGTCAGGAGGTGCTCGGCGCCGTAGATCTCGGAGGTTTCCGACAGGATCGTGGTGCCGCCATGGGCGACCAGCAGGTCCGATGCCGCGCCAAGCGCGGGGTTGGCGGTAATCCCCGAATAGCCGTCCGAGCCGCCGCATTGCAGCCCGACCATCAGATGATCGAGCCCGGCGGGCTGGCGCGTGACCCTGTTTGCCGCCGCTGCCATCTCGCGCAGGATCGCGGTGCCGGCCTCGATCGTGCGCCTGGTGCCGCCGGTCTGCTGGATCGTCATGTAGCGGAAATTGCCGTCGCCGCGCAGCCGTCCGGTGCCGATCAGGTCGGGGATCTGCATCACCTCGCAGCCCAGCCCGATCAGCAGGATCGCGCCGAAGTTCGGGTTGCGGGCATAGCCCTGCAGGGTGCGAAACAGCGTCGCATAGCCCTCGTCCTTGCCCGACATGCCGCAACCGGTGCCATGGACGATCGGCACCACGCCGTCGACATTGGGAAAATCGGCAAGCCAGCCGTCGCGATCTGCCGCCTCGGCGATGAAGCGCGCGACACTGCCCGAGCAGTTGACCGAGGTCAGGATGCCGAGGTAGTTGCGGGTGCCGACCGAGCCGTCGGCGCGGTGATAGCCCATGAACTGGCGTGCGCCGTCGGCCGCCGGCAAGGGGCGCAGGTCGGTCGAGAAGGCATAGTCCTGGTCATGCGCGCCCATGCCGAGATTGTGGACATGGACATGATCCCCTGCCGCGATCGGACCGGTGGCGGCGCCGATGATCTGGCCGTAGCGGCGGACCGGGGCGCCGGCCGCGATCGGGCGAAGCGCGATCTTGTGGCCGCGCGGCACCGCGGCGGGCAGCGGCACCGCGACCTCGGCAAGCCGGGTTCCGGCCGGCAGGTCGGCAAGGGCGACGACCACGTCGTCATCCGGGCTGAGGCGGATCGCCATGGTCTTGTCGGGGATCATCGGGTCATTCCCTTCGGGGTGGCAACGGGTGGCGGGCCAGTGGATTCCTAAGGCCAGTGGATTCCTAAGGCCGGTGGATTCCTAAGGCCGGCGATTTCCTCGGACCAGCGGTTTCCTCGGGCCGGGCGTGCTTGACAGCGTCCGGGCGGCGACTAACATGTTAGCATGCTACAGCCGAGCGCCCCGCGACCACAAGAGCAATCCGGCGGGTCCACCCCGGACGGCCTGCCGCTGCCGCCGCTCGAGGCCTTTTCCGGCTCGCTGTCGCAGCGCGTCTACCTGTCGCTGAAATCGGCGATCCTGTCCTTGACCTTCCAGCCCGGAGAGACCCTGCGCAAGCCGGCGATCTGCGCGACGCTGAATGTCTCGCGCAGCCCGGTTTCCGAGGCGGTGGCGCGGCTGGCGGCCGAGGGGCTTGTCGATGTCGTGCCGCAGGCGGGCACCTTTGTCGCGCGCTTTTCCATGGCCGAGATCCGCGAGGGCGCCTTTCTGCGCGAGGCGCTGGAACTGGCCGCGGTGGAGCGGGTGGCATCGACCATCACCGAGGCGCAGCTGGTCGAGTTGAGGCGCAATCTCAGGGTCCAGGAGGCGCTGGTCGCCGATGGCGATTTCGCCGGCTTCTATCAGGTGGATTCGGCGATGCATGCGCTGATCCTGTCCTTCACCGGCCTGCGCCGCCTGTCGGTGCTGGCCGAGACCGCCTGGGTCCATGTCAACCGGGCGCGCCAGCTGATCCTGCCGCAGCCGGGCCGGGTCCAGGCAACGCTGGACGAACACCGCGCCATCGTCGCCGCGCTTGCCGCGCATGATCCGGTGGCGGCACGAGCGGCGGCGCGCCACCATCTCGGCCAATTGATCACCTATCTCGAACCGCTGGCCAGCGCGCGGCCCGACCTGTTCGCGCCGGGCTGAGCGGGCGCGGCGGCCGGGCAACCGGGCGGCCTGCGCCTCAACCCGCTGTCAGGTCAGCGAAATAATCCTCGTCGATCCCCCGGATCACATAGGTGGTGCGGTTGCGCACGCCCACGCCATGGCGGATCATCAGCTGCGCCAGCCTGCGCCCGTCGATCAGCACCACGCGGTGCTGCACCTTGCCGAGATAGCCGCGCGCCTCGGCCGAGAAATCCGAGGTGGTGACGAAGACGCCCTTGGTCGCCCCCTCGCCGGTCAGGCTGCCGATGAACTGCTGGATCGCCGGGCGCCCGACCTTGATATCGGGCGCATAGCGCTTGGCCTGGACATAGACCGCATCCAGCCCCAGCGCGTCCTCGTGGATGATGCCGTCGATGCCGCCATCGCCGCTGGCCCTGGTCATCCGCGCATTGGCAAGATCACCGCCGCCATAGCCCATCGCCGACAAGCGCCGCCAAAACCGGAAAGAACAGATCCTGCATCGTCGGTATCGCCATCGCCTACGCCCTCGCCCCGACCACCGCCACGCCCAGAACCTCGAGCACCTTCGCCGTGATCCCGGCGGCGTCAAGCCCGGCCTCGGCATACATCGCCGCAGGGTCGGCGTGGTCGATGAAGCTGTCGGGCAGCACCATGGCGCGGAACTTCAGCCCGCGGTCGAAGACCCCGGCCTCGGCCAGGCATTGCGCGACATGGCTGCCGAAACCGCCGATCGCACCTTCCTCGATGGTGATCAGCGCCTCGTGCCCGCGCGCCAGCCGCAAGATCAGGTCGCGGTCGAGCGGCTTGGCGAAACGCGCATCGGCCACCGTCGGCGCCAGGCCGCGCGCCGCCAGCGCCTCGCGCGCCGCCATGACCTCGGCCAGCCGCGTGCCATAGGACAGGATCGCGACGCGGCCACCCTCGGCGATGATCCGGCCGCGGCCGATCTCCAGCGCCTCGCCGCGTTCGGGCATCTCGACGCCGACCCCCTCGCCGCGCGGATAGCGCAACGCCGAGGGGCGGTCATCGATGGCGACCGCGGTGGCGACCATATGGACCAGTTCGGCCTCGTCCGCCGCCGCCATCACCACGAAGCCCGGCAGGTTGGACAGGAACGCCACGTCGAAGGCGCCGGCATGGGTGGCACCGTCGGCGCCGACCAGCCCGGCCCGGTCGATGGCAAAGCGCACCGGCAGGCGCTGGATCGCCACGTCATGGACGATCTGGTCATAGCCGCGCTGCAGGAAGGTCGAATAGAGCGCGCAGAAGGGCTTCATCCCGGCCGCCGCCAGCCCGGCGGCGAAGGTCACCGCATGCTGTTCGGCGATGCCGACATCGAAGCAGCGGCGCGGGAACCGTTCGGCGAACAGGTCAAGCCCGGTGCCGTCGGGCATCGCCGCGGTGATCGCGACGATGCGCTCATCGGCCTCGGCCTCGCGGATCAGGCTTTGCGCGAAAACCTTCGTATAGGCTGGCGCGTTCGAGGGCGGCTTTTTCTGAATACCGGTCGCCACGTCGAATTTCGCCGTGGCATGGCCGCGGTCGGCGGCGCGTTCGGCCGGGCCATAGCCCTTGCCCTTTTTCGTCAGCACATGGATCAGCACCGGCCCGGTCGCCCGCGCATGCACGGTGCGCAGCACCGCCAGCAATTGCCCGATGTCATGGCCGTCGATCGGCCCGACATAGGAAAAGCCCAGTTCCTCGAACAAGGTTCCACCGACCGCCATGCCCTTGAGCATCTCCTTGGCCCGCCGCGCGCCTTCCTGAAAGGGCTCGGGCAGCAGGCTGATCGCACCCTTGGCGGCGGCCCTGAATTCCTGAAAGGGCGCGCCGGTGTAAAGCCGCGTGAGGTAGGCCGACATCGCCCCCACCGGCGGCGCGATCGACATCTCGTTGTCGTTGAGCACGACGAAAAGCCGCTTTTTCAGATGACCGGCGTTGTTCATCGCCTCATAGGCCATGCCCGCGCTCATCGCGCCGTCGCCGATCACCGCCACCGCATCACCGGCCGCACCGCCAAGATCGCGCGCCACCGCAAAACCCAGTGCCGCCGAGATCGAGGTCGAGCTATGCGCCGCGCCAAAGGGGTCATGCGGGCTTTCCGACCGCCTGGTGAAGCCCGACAACCCGCCCTTCTGGCGCAGCGTGCGGATCCGCTCGCGCCGGCCGGTCAGGATCTTGTGCGGATAGCATTGATGGCCGACATCCCAGATGATCTTGTCGCGCGGGCTGTCGAAGACCGCGTGCAGCGCCACCGTCAGTTCGACCACCCCCAGCCCGGCGCCAAGATGGCCGCCGGTCACCGACACCGCGCTGATCGTCTCGGCGCGCACCTCATCGGCCAGGGCCCGCAGATCGGCCTCGCCGAGATGCTTCAGGTCGGCCGGACCATGCACCCGGTCCAGCAGCGGCGTCTTGGGTCTGTCGGTCATCCCGGGGCCTTCCTCGCGCAAGCGATCAGCTGTCGCGGGCAATAGCGAAGCGCGCCGCAGCCCGCAAGCCGTCCGCCGCGTCGCCGTAGGGCGCCAGCGCCGCCTCGGCCGCGGCAACCAGATCGCGGGCCCGCGCCTTCGCACCTTTCAGCCCCAGAAGCGAGACGAAGGTCGCCTTGCCCGCCGCGCCATCCTTCTTCAGCCTCTTGCCGGCCTTGCCCGCATCGCCCTCGACATCAAGGATGTCATCGGCGATCTGGAAAGCCAGACCAAGCGCGCGCGCATAATCGGCCAGGGGTGCGCGGTCGGCGCCGGCCAGGATCGCGCCGGCCTCGGCGGCAAAGCCGATCAGCGCCCCGGTCTTGGCCGCCTGAAGCGCGGTGATCGCCGCCAGGTCAAGCGGTGCGGCCGCGGTCTCGGCCGCCATGTCCAGCGCCTGCCCCAGCACCATGCCCTCGGCGCCCGAGGCACGCGCCAGCGCCGCGACCAGCGCCAGCCGCCGCTCGGCCGGGCCCAGCACCGGATCGCACAACAGCCCGAAGGCCAGGCTCTGCAAGGCATCGCCGGCCAGAACCGCGGTCGCCTCGTCCCAGGCGACATGCACCGTCGGCACCCCGCGGCGCAGATCGTCGTCATCCATGCAGGGCAGGTCGTCATGCACCAGGCTGTAGGCATGCAGCGCCTCGACCGCCGCCGCCGCCGGCATCGCCGCCTCTGCGCCGATCCGGTGCAGCGCCGCCCCCTCCAGCACCAGAAAGGCGCGCAGCCGCTTGCCACCCGACAGCGCATGGTGCATCGCCGCGATCACCGGCACGCCGTCCCGCGCCGGCACCGCAGCATCGAGCGCGCCCTGCACCGCGCGGCGCGCCGCCTCCAGCCGCGCGGCGAACACCCTAGAGCCGATCGCGTTCATTCGCATTCACACGACCCGCTCTGACCCGTTGATCTGGCATGCCCGAGGCGCGCAAAACCGGCTCCCGCTCTTGCGCGACATGCTTTACAGCCCGTCGACCGGCACCAGCCCCTCGGCCGCGCCGCCCTCGCCCAGGGTGATCTTCGCCACCTTCTCCTCGGCGGATTTCAGCTTGGCCTCGCAATGCGCCTTCAAGGCTGCACCACGCTCGTAGAACCGGATCGACTCCTCAAGCCCGACATCGCCGCGCTCCAGCTGGCTGACCACCTTCTCCAGTTCGGCCATCGCCGCCTCGAATGACATCGCCTCGATATCGCTCACCCGCGCTCCTCCATCAGACCCCGCACATGCGCCGCGACCGAACCGGCCAGGGCCGCCAGATCATAGCCGCCCTCGAGGCTCGACACCACCCGCCCGCCGCAGACCGATCCCGCGACCGCGCCGATCGCCCCGGTCAGCCAGGCGTAATCGCCCTCGTCCCAGACCAGCCCGCCCAGGGGATCGTCGCGGTGCGCATCAAAGCCGGCGCTGAGCAGGATCAACTCGGGCGCGAAATCGGCAACCCGCGCCAGGGCCCCCGCCCAGGCCACGCGCATCTCGGCGCCGCCGCTGCCCGGCACCAGCGGCAGGTTGAGGATCTGGCCATGCGCGCCCCGCTCTTCGACCGCGCCGCTGCCGGGGTAAAGCGGCATCTGGTGTGACGAGACGAACAGCACCCGATCCTCGTCCCACATGAGATCCTGCGTGCCATTGCCGTGATGGACATCGAAATCCAGAACCGCCACCCGGCGCAGCCGGTGATGATCGAGCGCCCGCTTCGCCGCGATCGCCACCGTGCCGAACAGACAGAACCCCATGGCGCGCGTCGCCTCGGCATGATGGCCGGGCGGGCGCATCGCGACAAATCCGTTACGCACCTCACCCGCCAGCACCGCATCGACCGCCGCATTGACCCCGCCCACCGCCCGCAAGGCGGCCCCGAGGCTGCCCGGCGATACAAAGGTATCGGCATCGAGCGCCGCCCAGCCCTCTGCCGGCACCGCCCGCCGCAGCGCATCGAGATAGGCGGCCGGATGACAGCGCAACACCTCGCGGTCATCGGCCGGCACTGCCTCGCGCCGGATCAGCGCCGCGAAGGCCGGCACCGCCAGCGCCGCCTCGATCGCCTGCAACCGCTCGGCCCGCTCGGGATGGCCCGGCGGCGTGACATGCCCGGATCCGGCGCCAGGCCCGGCCCCGCCCCCCGCCGCGTCAGAGATGAAAAGCGTGCTCACCCCGGCTTCTTCGTTGCTGAAATACCCCCGCGCGGAGCGCCCGCAACGGCGGCCACCGGCATTGCGTCGGTCATTTCTGTGCCGCTCATTCCGGCGCCAGCATGTAGCCCGCGCCGCGCACCGTCTGCAGATAGCGCGGCTGGCGCGGATCGGCCTCGAACTTGCGCCGCAGGCGGGTGATCTGCACATCGACCGCGCGCTCCTGCGCCGGCCCGCCCTCCTTGCCGGTGCCGCGCCCCAGATCCTCGACCAGCTGGCTCCGGCTCACCGGCTCGCCCGGGCGCGCCGCGAAGATCCGCATCAAGGCCGCCTCGGTCGCGGTCAGCCGCACCAGGTTGTCTCCGCGCCACAACTCACCGCGATCGGCATCATAGCGCACCGGGCCGAAATGCAGCACCTTCGGCGCCGCCGCCTCGGGCGCCGGTGGCGGGCTGCGCCTGAGGATCGCGTAGATCCTCAGGAGCAATTCCTTCGGCTCGAAGGGCTTGGCCAGATAATCATCCGCCCCCGCCTCCAGCCCGGCAATCCGGTCGGCGGTCTCGCCGCGCGCGGTCAGCAGCAGGATCGGCGTGTCAAGCCGGGTGCGCAGGTCGCGGGTCAGGCTGATGCCGTCCTCGCCCGGCATCATCACATCCATCACGATCAGGTCGAACTCGAGCCCGGTCAACAGCCGCCTGGCATGGGCCGCATCGCGCGCCACCGTCACCCAGAACCCGCTGCGGATCAGGAACTTCTGCAACAGGCCACGGATCCTCTCGTCGTCATCGACGATCAGCAGATGGACTTCGGCCAGATCACTCATGCCACACCTTCCCTCATCGACTGGTAGAACTGACGCAGATCGGGGTCCATCATCGCCTCCAGCACCTGGCGGAACCCCGCCACCGCCGCCGGCCCGGCCGCGCGGTAGGCCAGCCGCATCCGCGCGCGCTGCGCATCCGACAATTCGCGCTCCAGCGCCTGGCCGCGCTCGGTCAGGTGCAGGTGGCGCTCGCGCTTGTCGCGCCGCCCGACCCGGGCCTCGACCAGCCCGTCCTCGACCAGGGTCCTGAGAACCCGGTTCAGCGACTGCTTGGTCACCCCGAGCATGGTCAGCAGATTGCTGACCGTCAGCCCGGGCTGGCGGTTGATGAAATGGATCGCCCGGTGATGGGCGCGGCCGTAATCATGCTCGGCCAGGATCCGGTCGGGATCGGCGGTGAAGGCGCGATAGGCGAAGAACATCGCCTCGATCCCCTTGCGCAACTGCTCGTCGGTCAGGAACAACAGCCCCTCGCCGCTCTGCACAGCGGATGCGCCTGTCTCCACCATCTGCCGCCTCCCGGACCCGGCCATCACCAACTCGTGATGCTCTCACCGGTGTTTTACGTCAGCGTTGTTGACTTTCCAAGAATCAATTGCTAGCGAGTTCTGAAAAATGCGTAATTTAATGTCCGAAACGGACCAAATTCACGCAATATCTGCAAATGACACCGCCCAAGGAGGACAAGATGGCCGGGGCTTATGACGACCGCGACGGCAAGATCTGGATGGATGGGGCGCTGGTGGACTGGCGTGATGCGAATGTCCACATCCTGACCCATGCGCTCCACTATGCCTCGGCGGTGTTCGAGGGCGAGCGCTGCTATGACGGCCGCATCTTCAAGGGCCATGAGCATTCGCTGCGCCTGCGCCGGTCGGCCGAACTCCTCGACATGGAGATCCCCTATTCGGCCGAAGAGATCGACGCCGCCAAGGAGGCGATGCTGAAGGCCAACGGCTGGACCAACGCCTATGTCCGCGCGCTGGCCTGGCGCGGCGCCGGCGAGGACATGGGGGTCTCGGCGCGGCGCAACCCGGTGCGCCTTGCCGTCGCCGGCTGGGAATGGGGCAACTACTACGGCGACGCCAAACTCAAGGGCGCCAAGCTCGACATCTCCAAATGGAAACGCCCCTCGCCCGAGACCATCCCCTCCGAGGCAAAGGCCGCCGGGCTCTACATGATCTGCACCATGTCCAAGCACGCCGCCGAGGCCAAGGGCTGTTCGGATGCGATGATGTTCGACTATCGCGGCTATGTCGCCGAGGCGACCGGCGCCAACATCTTCTTCGTGAAGGACGGCGAGGTCCATACCCCCAAGGCCGACTGCTTCCTCAACGGCCTGACCCGGCAGACGGTGATCGGCATGCTGAAGGACATGCAGATCAAGGTGCATGAACGTCACATCATGCCCGACGAACTCGAAGGCTTCCAGCAATGCTGGCTGACCGGAACCGCCGCCGAGGTCACCCCGGTCGGGCAGATCGGCGACTACCGCTTCGAGGTCGGCGAACTGACCCGCCGGGTCGCCGGCGACTACGAAAAGCTGGTCCGGCGCTGACCGCCGCCATAAAAAAGGCGGCGCAACCACCGGTGCGCCGCCCTTTTACGATGCCGCCACGCCCGGCCGCGACCCGACGGCCGTGGCGTCAGGTCAGCCGGCCACGGGCAATCCGCAGGAACTGCCGCAGCCGCAGCGTGCCGGGGCGCGCGCCCGGCCGCTTGTGCAGCATCCGTGCAGCGGGATGCGAGCCTTCCCCGGCCGTCAGACGATCAATGGCGAAGTAATGCTTCATCCGCCCGCCCTCGGGCTCGGCACGATGATCGGCAAGATGTCTGCTCATCTCGGTCCTCCCAGGTTGACCCTGCCGCCATCATAGCACAGAATCGGCGCAACCCGAAGCTGCGCGCCATGCCGCGTCATACCGCCGCAACCGCTACACAATGGCGTGCGTCACCTGCCCGGGCGCTTGTCGCCGGACCGGACCGGGCAATAGGGTGAGGCGCCCGCCTGGCAGTCCGCGCCCGGCGCGCAACCATGAAGGACGAGCCATGACCAGCGTCAACGACACCCCCGAAAAACCGAAGACGCTGAACCGTCCCCTGCGCAAGTTCGTCAAGCGCAACGGCAAGAAGCTGATGCGCCGGGTCGCGCGGTTCCAGAGCACGCAAAGCCTGGTGCCCGACACGCCCTTCATCGATGCCGCCCTCTTCCCCTTCCTCGCCGAGTTCGAGCAGAAGTGGCAGGTCATGCGCGACGAGGTGCGCGAGATCCTGAAGTTCTCCGACGACATCCCCGGCTTCGAGGAGCTTTCGCCCGACCAGTACCGCATCGCCAAGGCGCGCCAGTGGAAGACCTTCGTGCTCTACGGCTTCGGCGTGCCGCTCGCCGGCAATTGCGCCAAGGCCCCGGTCACCGCCGAGATCCTGTCGCGGGTGCCCGACATCCAGACCGCCTGGTTCTCGATCCTCGCCCCCGGCTACCACATCCCCGCCCATACCGGGGTGACCAAGGGCATCCTGCGCGCCCACCTCGGCCTCCTGATCCCGCAGGAGCGCGAGAAATGCCGGATCCGCGTCGATGACCAGGTCAGGGCCTGGCAGGCCGGCAAGGTCATCGTCCTCGACGACACCTACGAGCACGAGGTCTGGAACGACACCGACGAGGAACGGGTGATCCTCTTGTTCGACTTCGACCGGCCGATGGGCTGGCGCGGGCGTTTTCTCAACCGGCTGATGCTGCGGCTGATGAAATTCACCGCCTTCTATCAGGAGCCGAAAAAGAACCTCGCCGACTTCGAGGCCCGCTTCGAGGCCGCGACCCGGCGCGCCGACCAGAACCTCGAAAAGCTCAGCGACTGAGCCGCGCCACCGCCCAGCGCGCGGCATCGGCGACGGCCGGATCGGCATCGCCGGTCAGCCGCGCCGCCACATCGCGCAACCCCGCGTCCCCGGAATTGCCGATCGCGTAAAGCACGTTGCGCACGAAGCGGTCGCGGCCGATCCCCTTGACCGGACTGCCGGAGAACCGCGCGCGAAACCCTTCGTCGTCAAGGCCCGCCAGTTCCGCCAAGGGCGGCGCGCCGACCCGCGCGCCGTAACCCGCCTCGCGCGCCGCCACCGCGAACTTGTTCCACGGACAGACCGCCAGACAATCGTCGCAGCCATAGATGCGGTTGCCCATCAGGGCGCGCAGATCCTCGGCCACCGACCCCTTGTGCTCGATCGTCAGATAGGAAATGCAGCGCCGCGCATCCAGTTGATAGGGTGCGGGAAAGGCCCGCGTCGGGCAGATGTCGAGACAGGCGCGGCACGATCCGCAGTGATCGTCCCCGGCCTCGTCCGGTGCCAGATCAAGCGTGGTGAAGATCGCGCCCAGAAAGAACCAGCTGCCAAGGTCGCGACTGACGAGATTGGTGTGCTTGCCCTGCCAGCCCAGCCCGGCCGCCGCCGCCAGCGGCTTTTCCATCACCGGTGCGGTATCGACGAAAACCTTGATCTCGGCCGCCGCCCCGGCCGCGTCGATCAGCCAGCGCCCCAGCCGCTTCAGCCGCTTCTTGACCAGATCGTGGTAATCGCGCCCCTGCGCGTAAGCCGACACCGCGCCGCGGTCGGGCCGCGCCAGAACCGCCAGCGGGTCGTATTCGGGCGTATAGACCTCGGCCAGCATGATCACCGCCCGCGCCCCGGGCCAGAGTGCCGCGGGATCGCCGCGCCAGCCGATCCGCTCGGCCATCCAGCCCATCTGCCCGTGCCGCCCCGCCGCCACGAACGCCGCCAGCCGCCCGGCCGCCTCGGGGATCGCATCCGGCCGGCAGATACCCGCCGCCGAAAACCCCTCCTCCAGCGCCCGCGCCCTGATCCGCGCCTTCAGCCCGGCGGCACCCACCCCGCTTCCTTTCATCTTGGCCGAAATACCGCACGGGGGTCCGGGGGTGTGAAACCCCCGGCCGCCCGGTCAGAAATCCAGATCGGCATAATGCGCCGGCGGCGGAAACCCCGAGACCTGATCGGCCAGAAGCGAGCGGAACGACGGGCGTGACTTGATCTTGGCATACCAGTCGCGGACATTGGCCGAGCGGTTCCAGTCGACATCCGAGATGTAGTCAAGACAGGACAGATGCGCCGCGGCGGCGAAATCGGCCAGCGTCATCTGGTCGCCCGCCAGCCAGCGCCGCTGGTCCAGCAGCCAGCTGAGATAATCGAGATGATACTTGATCCGGCTGACCCCGGATTTCACGTTTTTCGAATCCGGATAGCCCAGCCCCATCACCTTCTTGTTGACCCGCTCATAGAGAAGCTTCGAGGTCACCTCGTCATGGAACTTGTCGTCGAACCAGGCGCAGATCCGGCGCACCTCATAGCGGCCCTCGGCATCCTTCGGCATCAGCCGCGGCTCGGGAATCGTCTCATCGAGATATTCGCAGATCGCCTGGCTTTCGCTCATCACCCGGCCCTCATGGCGGATGATCGGCACCTTGCCGGCCGGGTTGCGGCGCAGGAACTCGGCGCCCTGTTCCCAGTAGCGCTCCTCGATCAACTCGACCTCGACGCGCTTTTCGGCCAGCGTCAGGCGGACCTTGCGGCAGAAGGGCGACAGGGGAACGTGGTAAAGGCGGGTCATCTGGGTCATCGGCCGGTCACTTGAGAACGCAAGGGGCAAGGCGCCCTCCCCGGTGATAGCGGTGCCGGCCCTGCGCATCAATCCTCGAAACAGGCGGCACGGCCATCGGCGCGGATCGTCTCGGCGCCCGACAGGATGGCCCGGGCACGCGACCGCAGGAACCCCGAGGGCCGCGCCGGGTTGCGCCCCTTGGGGTCGGGCAGCGCGGCGGCGATCAATCCCGCCTGCGCCGGGCTGAGGTCGGCGGCGGACACCCCGAAATAGCCCTCGGCCGCGGCCGCGGCGCCGAACATGCCGCGGCCGGTCTCGGCGACGTTCAGATAGACCTCGACGATCCGCCGTTTGGTCCAGACCAGTTCCACCACCGGCGTCATCAGCGCCTCGAGCGCCTTGCGCGGCCAGCTTCGCCCCTGCCAGAGAAAGACGTTCTTGACCACCTGCTGGCTCAGCGTCGAGGCGCCGCGCCCGGCGCCCTCGTCCAGTGCTGCGCGGATCGCCGCCATGTCAAAGCCCCAGTGCAGGCAGAAATTGGCGTCCTCGGCCGCGACCACGGCGCGCGCCATCACCGGCGCCATGTCCTCGAGCGCGACCCAGTCGCGCCTTATCCCGCCCTGGCGCCAGTTTTCGGCGATCATGTAGGGCGTGACGACCGGCGGAACGACCGTGAAGGCGAGGACGAGGAAGAAGAATGCCCCGACCAGCCCCAGCAACCCGCGCCCGGTCCACCGAAGGATGTCGCGATAGCCAAGGCCATCGCGCCGGGGCGCGGGCTTCCTTTTCGGTTTCGCTCTCGGTTTGCTGCCCTTCGCCATCGGCCGATCTGAATCACACCAGGGCGGGCAGGGTCAAGCCGGTCGCGGCGCTCAGACGACGAGCGCCCGCGCCTCGCGGCCCGAAACCACGCGCCGCGTCGCGGGCATCTCGCGGGCCTCCAGCGTGGCGAATTCCGGAAAGATCGCCAGGATCTCGTCGAGAAGCGCCGCCTGCCCCTTCACGAACGCACCGCCCGGATGGAAACTTTCGCTCGGCACGCCCTCGGCGAAGACGATCTCGTGCCGGTCGAGGAGGATATGCACATAATCCACCATGGCCACCGGCTCGCGCGAGATGCCGGGCAGGCCGACCAGATGGCTCGCCGCGACCAGCACTTCCGGCTCGCCCAGCAGCAGTTCGGCCCGCCAGCCCCGCACCAGCATCCGGTGCTGTGGCGAGACGAGAAGATCGCGGTCGTTACCCATGGCACCCGTCGCGATGCGCACCGGGGCGAACCGCCCGTTGCCGCGCACCCGCCGCCGCCCGACCCAGCGCACCGCCTGCGGCCCGTGGTCGAGCGTCTCGACCAGATCGCCCGGCACGACCGCCTCGGCCCGCATCTCGCCGCCCGGCACCGCGATCCGCGTTCCCGCGACGAAACAGGGCGGCACCGGCCAGGGCACCGGGCTGACCTGGTTCAGCGCGCCGACGTTCAGCCCGGTGTTGCCGTTCTGAAGGTCGGGCAGGTTGTCGCCGTCCGCGTTCAGGTCGATCGCGACGGTCTGGAAACTGCCGTTGCCGAGATCGATCCGGATGAAGGCGGCGGCCTGAAGCGGGTCATTGCGAACGTTCCCGCTGCCGAGAAAGTCATAGCCCAACCAGGTCAGGCCGCCGTCAAGCGACACAAACTCACCGGAAAGCGGGTCGTCGATCTGACTGTCGACTTCAAGAAATGTCAGCGTGGAAAAGGTGTTGTTGATGATGTTGATGTTCGCGCCGCTCACGAACGGGTCGCCGTTCACGTTCTGAGCCGTGAGCACAAAAGTCGCCATGCCTGCAATCCGCCCCTTGGCTGGCCCTCTTCGGAGCCGGCAACCCACCCGCGGAAAAGGTTAACAAAAGGTTAACAGATCATTACGCCCGAAGTGCATGCCCGTCCGGAAAGGCCGGCAACTGTGTCTGTTCAAGCGCACCCCGGGCCGGAATCGTGGCCCCGGATCGACAGCGGGCCGGGCAACCGCCCGGCCCGCGCCATCCTTTCGGCCCGATCACTCGCCCGGCACCGCCCTTGCCTGCTCGCCCAGCGGATAGGGCAGATGCGCCAGCATCTCCTTCGGGCAGACCTGGATGAAATGCGCCCGCTCGGTGGCCCAGTCCTGCAGGATCAACCGCGCCTTCGGGCTGCCGGTCTCGGCAGCGTGACGGGTGATCAGCGCCTTCAGCTCGTCCTCCCAATGCGGATGCCCCAGGGGCCCGGTCACCAGCGTCTCGCGGTTGATCAGCGCCCCGGCGCGGCCGTCGGGATCATGCAGATAGGCCATGCCGCCGGTCATGCCGGCACCGAAATTGGCACCAATCGAGCCGAGGATCACCGCGACCCCGCCGGTCATGTATTCGCAACCGTTCGAGCCGCAGCCCTCGATCACCACCGTCGCACCCGAGTTCCGGACCGCGAAACGCTCGCCCGCCCGGCCCGAGGCGAAAAGGTAGCCGTCGGTCGCACCGTACAGCACGGTATTGCCGATGATGGTATTGGCCGAGGCTTCGAGCGGCGAGATCATCGGCGGGCGCACCACGATGACACCCCCCGACAGGCCCTTGCCGACATAGTCATTGGCATCGCCCGACACCTCGAGCTTCAGCCCCGGTGCGGCGAAGGCGCCGAGCGACTGACCGCAGGAGCCCGACAGCTTGACCGTCAGGTGATCGGGTTGCAGCGCATTGCGCATCCCGAACTTGCGCACGATCAGCGACGAGGCCCGCGCGCCGATGGTGCGGTGGGTGTTCCGGACCGCATAGCTGAGCTGCATCTTCTCGCCATCCTCGAAGAACCGCGCGCCGTCGCGGATGATCTCGGCATCCAGCGTGTCCAGCACCATGTTGCGCGGCTTGGAGCGGTCGTAGACGATCCGCTCGGCGCCATCGACGGTGATCAGCAAGGGGTTGAGGTCGAGGTCGTCAAGGTCGGCCGAGCCGCGGCTGACCTGGCTGAGAAGATCGGCCCGGCCGATGATCTCGTCGAGGCTGCGCGCGCCGATCTGGCTGAGGATCTCGCGCACCTCCTGGGCATAGAAGGTGATCAGGTTGACCACCTTGTCGGCGCTGCCGGTGAACTTGGCCCGAAGCGCCTCGTCCTGGGTGCAGACGCCGACCGGGCAGGTGTTCGACTGGCACTGGCGCACCATGATGCAGCCCATGGCGATCAGCGCGGCGGTGCCGATGCCGTATTCCTCGGCGCCCATCATCGCGGCAATGATGATGTCGCGCCCGGTGCGCAGCCCGCCATCGGTGCGCAGGGTGATCCGGTCGCGCAAGCGGTTCATCGCCAGGACCTGATGCGCCTCGGTCAGGCCCATCTCCCACGGCAGGCCGGCATATTTGATCGAGGTGGCGGGCGAGGCGCCGGTGCCGCCGTTGTGGCCCGAGATCAGGATGATGTCGGCCCTGGCCTTGGCGACCCCGGCGGCGATCGTGCCGACGCCGGAGGAGGAGACCAGCTTGACCGTCACCTTGGCGCGCGGGTTGATCTGCTTGAGGTCATAGATCAGCTGCGCCAGATCCTCGATGCTGTAGATATCGTGATGCGGCGGCGGGCTGATCAGCGTCACCCCCGGCGTCGAGTGGCGCAGGCGGGCAATCAGCTTGGTCACCTTGAGCCCCGGCAACTGCCCGCCCTCGCCGGGCTTGGCGCCCTGGGCGACCTTGATTTCCAGTTCCTCGCAGGCGTTGAGGTATTCGGCCGTCACCCCGAAGCGGCCCGACGCCACCTGCTTGATCTTGGCCGAGGGGTTGTCGCCGTTGGCCTCCGGGGTGAAATGCGCCGGATCTTCGCCGCCCTCGCCGCTGTCGGACTTGGCGCCGATCCGGTTCATCGCGATGTTCAGCGTCTTGTGCGCCTCGGGGGAAAGCGCGCCAAGGCTCATCCCCGGCGTGACGAAGCGCTTGCGGATCGAGGTGATCGATTCCACCTCCTCGATCGGCACCGGCCGGCCCATCGGCTTGATGTCGAGAAGGTCGCGGATATGGATCGGCGGATTGGCCCGCATCGTCGCCGAATACTGCTTCCACAGGTCATAGGAGGCCCGCTCGCAGGCGGTTTGCAGCATGTGCATCGTCGTCGCTTCCCAGGCGTGTTTCTCGCCCTTCGCCCGCGCCTTGTAAAAGCCGCCGACCGGCAGCACGTCGGCCGGGGCGGTCCAGCCCTTCGCGTGGATCTCCTCCATCTTGTGCTGGATGCCGGTGACCCCGATGCCCGAGATGCGGCTGTGCATGCCGGGGAAATATTCCGCCACCATGGCGCGCGACAGCCCGACCGCCTCGAAGTTCAACCCGCCGCGATAGGAGGAGATGACCGAAATGCCCATCTTCGACATGATCTTCAGAAGGCCCGCGTCGATCGCGTCGCGGTAGCGGCGCATCGCGTCCAGCAGCGTGCCCTCGATCAGCCCGCGCCGCACCCGGTCGGCGATCGAATCCTGCGCCAGATAGGCGTTGACCGTGGTCGCCCCGCCGCCGATCAGCACCGCGAAGTAATGCGGATCGATGCATTCGGCCGAGCGCACGTTGATCGAGCAGAAGGTGCGCAGACCCTTGCGGGTCAGCCAGCTGTGCACCGCGCTGGTGGCGAGGATCATCGGCATCGCCACCTTGTCGGGGCCCTGATGCTGATCGCTCAGCACGATATGGCCGACGCCCGAGCGCACCGCATCCTCGGCCTCGGCGCGGATCCGCTCCAGCCCCTGACGCAGCGCATCGGCGCCCGCGCCTGCGGCGAAAGTGCAGTCGATGAAGGCGACATGGCCGTCGAACTGGCGCACCATCGCGTCGAACTCGGCATTGGCGATGAACGGGCTTTCCAGCACCAGGATCTCGGTCTGGCTGCTGTCCTCGTCGAGCACGTTCTTGAGGTTGCCAAAACGGGTCTTCAGGCTCATCACCCGCGCCTCGCGCAAGCTGTCGATCGGCGGGTTGGTGACCTGGCTGAAGTTCTGCCGGAAGAAATGCGACAGCGGCCGGTATTGCCGCGACAGCACCGCCGGCGGCGTGTCGTCGCCCATCGAGGCGATCATCTCCTTGCCGTCCTCGGCCATCGGCGCCAGAACCTGCTCCAGCTCTTCCAGCGTGTAGCCGGCGGCGATCTGGCGGCGGCGCAGGTCGGCGCCCTCGTGGATCGCGTGTTCCGGCACGTCGCGCAGAATCGCGTTCAGATCGACGACCTTGTCGATCCAGTCGGCATAGGGCAACGCCGCCGCCAGCCGGTCCTTCATCTCGGCGTCGTGGTAAAGCCGGCCTTCGGCCATGTCGACCGCGATCATCTGGCCGGGCCCAAGCGCACCCTTCTCGCGCACCACCGCCTCGTCGACCGGCACCATCCCGGCCTCTGACCCGGCGATCAGCAAGCCGTCGCCGGTGACGACATAGCGCATCGGCCGCAGGCCGTTGCGGTCAAGCCCGCCGCAGACCCAGCGGCCATCGGTCATCGCCAGTGCTGCCGGCCCGTCCCAGGGTTCCATCACCGCGTTGCAATAGGCATACATGTCCTGCCAGGGCTTGGGCAGTTCCACCGTCGATTTCGACCAGGCCTCGGGCACCAGCATGGTCTTGGCCATCGGCGCCGAGCGCCCGGCACGCACCAAGACCTCGAAGACCGCGTCAAGCGCCGCACTGTCGCTGGAGCCCTGCGCCACGATCGGCTTGATATCGCCGGCCTGCTCGCCGAAGGTCGCGCTGGCCATGCGGATCTCGTGGCTTTTCATCCAGTTGAGGTTGCCCTTCAGCGTGTTGATCTCGCCGTTATGGGCCAGCATGCGGAACGGCTGGGCCAGCCACCATTGCGGGAAGGTATTGGTCGAATAGCGCTGGTGATAGATCGCGAAGGCGCTCTCGAACCGCTCGTCCTTGAGGTCGGGATAGAATTCGGCGACCTGTTCGGCCAGCATCATGCCCTTGTAGATGATCGACCGGCACGACAGCGAACAAAGATACATGCCGACGATGCCGGCCGCCTGCGCCGCCTTCTCGATCCGCCGACGGATGACGTAAAGCTCGCGCTCGAAGGCCTCGCGGTCGGTGCCCTTGCCGTTGCGGATCAGGATCTGCTCGATCTCGGGGCGGGTGGCATTGGCCTTCTCGCCCAGAACTTCGGTGTTCACCGGGACATGGCGCCAGCCGTAGATGTCATAGCCCATGCGCAGCACTTCGGTCTCGACGATGGTGCGGCAGGTCTCCTGCGCGCCGAAATCGGTGCGCGGCAGGAAGACCTGGCCAACCGCGACCAGCGCCTTCATGTCGGGCTCGTGCCCGGTGCGCCGGATCTGGTCGTAAAAGAACGGCACCGGGATCTGGACATGGATGCCGGCACCGTCACCGGTCTTGCCGTCGGCATCGACCGCGCCGCGATGCCAGACCGCCTTCAGGGCGTCGATGCCGTGCTCGACGACCTTTCGGCTCGCCTTGCCGTCGATCGACACGACAAGGCCGACACCGCAGGAGGAATGCTCATCCTCGGCCCGGTAAAGGCTGTTTTCAGCCATCCAGGCGCGTTTGCTTTCCTCGGCGGCGGGCCAGCTTGCATCGAACTCGGTCATGGCAGGTCTCCCGCAAGGTGAGGGTGCTTGGCTTCGTATTCCGCCCGGGTTGCGCGGCGGTGGTCGCCGGCCAGCGCAAGGCCCGGCAGCGCCCGGTCGGTATAGATCTCGCTAGCCAGCGGAATGTCGCGGGCGGCGTCGAAAAGCCCCGGCATCAGCTCAAACGGGGCGTCGGCGGTATCGGTGTCGCGCATCCACAGATGCGACCCGCAGGTCGGGCAAAAGGCCCGCTCTGCAAAGGGCGTCGACTGGTAGCGCGCGACCGGTCCGGTTACCGTCACGGCGGCGGCTGGCACGCTGAGGCTGACAAACAGGGCACCCGACCAGCGCTGGCACATCCGGCAATGGCAGGCGCCGGTAAAGCCGCCATGATCGGCGACGGTGACGCGGACCGCGCCGCACAGGCAATGGCCGGTGATCATGGCTGCACCCTGGCCATCATCTGGTCGCAGTCAAATTCCGGATCCTCGGACAAAAACCCGGTCTCGCCCGGCAGCGCGAAGGTGACCGGGGTGCTGATCACGCTGTCGCGGTCGCCGAAGGCATTCTCGAATTCCTCGGTATCGGCATAGAAGATGCGCCAGTCGCGCTGGATGAACTGCCGCCCCCAGCGGTGCCAGACCATCTCGCCCGCCCCGTCATAGGCGGTCAGGTCGAACTCGGTCCGCTCCAGCGCCACGCCGTCGATGGCAAGGCTTGCGCCGGTCAGCCGGTCATGGCCGACATAGCGGCGAACCTCGCCGCTGTCCGAGCGGGTGGTGAAATCGAAGTCGTCGCGCCCGGTCGCCAGAAGCGTGCTGAACGAGGCCGGATCGGCCTCGGTGGCGATCCGGTCACGCTCGCCGGTTTCCAGGTCGATGCTGTCGATCCAGCGTGTCTCGCTGTCGATCCGGCTGATGTAATGGGGCCCCTCGCTGTCCATGTAGACCGCCCATTGGTCGCCCGGCGCCTCGGCCGGGCAGCGGTAGTGCTGCGAGACCTGGCAATTGCGCAGCTGCGCGGTGGCATAGGCGGTGCAGCCCTGCGGCACCTGAAAGGTGCCTGCCGCGGCGAGGGCGGGCGCGGCGAAGAGCGCAAGCGCCATTAAAGCGAAGCGTGTCATGCGGTCTCCTGTCTCGTTGCCGCAGACACGGCAGAGATCGTTTGACAGTCCGGACCCGGTTCGGGCGAGGCGAAGCCTGGTTCTCCCTTGCGGATGAGACGCACCGGTATCGCCGGCGCGTCCGGATTGCTGTCGTCGAGTACGTCGATATGTGACTCACCCTCGAACTCGATGCCCTCGACCAGATCGACGTAGTAGGCCGTGGTTCCGGACAGGGTGGGCATCGGGCTCTGCAGCACCAGTTCGACGTCGCCCCGAATCCTCAGGAGCGTGTTCCGGCCCAGCTGAAACGGTGAACCTTCCGGTCGCACCAGAAACAATGCATGGGCGGACCGGGTGATGCCCATGATCGTGAGCATGAATTCCTGTTCGAACCTGGCCGAGCCTGCCCGCATGATCTCATCGGGGGACGGCGAACTGTCCCCCGAGACGAACTCGACGTGGAATTGTCCGTCGGCGTCCGAAAGCTGGACAAGGTCGCCATTCCCTCGGGTATGGGTAATCGTGTCGAGTTGGGCATCTTCGTAGGCCTCATGACGGATGTACGGCTCGCCATCCGCCGGGCACCGAAATATGATCTCGACGCTGCAATCCATCTTGTGGACCGTCAGGATCGGATCACAGGCCAGCGCGCGCGAAAATATGTCGTCCAGCGCTGCCGCCGGCAGAGCCGGAAGAAGCACAAGCGCGCCGATCAGCAGGAACTTTCGCACCTTGGTCACCGTCAGGTTTCCTTCATCCAACCGACCAGCATCGCTGATCGTCCAACCCTGGCCTACTCGGCCGCGACCGCCGCTGCCCCGGCCAGATCGGCCAGCACCGCCGCCGCCGCCTCGCGTCCGTCACGGATCGCCCAGACCACCAGGGAGGCGCCGCGCACGATGTCGCCCACCGCATAGACGCCGGGCAGGCTGGTGGCATGGCTGGTGAAGTCGGCGCGGACCGTGCCCCAGCGGGTGACCTCCAGCCCCTCGACCCCCCAGAGTCTCGGCAGGTCCTCGGGCTCGAACCCCAGCGCCTTGATCACCAGGTCGGCCGGCTCGGTGTAGTCGGCCCCCGCGATCAGTTCGGACGACTGGCGGCCGCTGACATCGGGCTGGCCGAGCCGCATGCGCTGCACGATCACGCCCTCGACCGCAGCCTCGCCGACAAAGCCGCGCGGCGCGGTCAGCCAGACGAACTCGACGCCCTCTTCCTCGGCATTGGCGACCTCGCGCTGGCTGCCGGGCATGTTGGCGCGGTCACGGCGGTAAAGGCATTTCACCGATTGCGCACCCTGGCGGATCGCGGTGCGCACGCAGTCCATCGCGGTGTCGCCGCCGCCGATGACGACGACGCGCTTGCCCTCGGCGTTCATCTCGCCGCTGTCGAACTCGGGCACCTCGTCGCCGAAACTCTTGCGGTTCGAGGCGGTCAGGTAGTCGATCGCCCGCACGATGCCGCTTGCCTGCGCGTTCGGGCCGGACAGATCGCGGCTTCGGTAGACGCCGGTGGCGATGATCACCGCGTCATGGCGCCCGCGGATCGCGTCGAAGGCCAGATCCTCGCCGACGCTGCAGTTCAGGACAAACTCGACCCCGCCCTTTTCCAGTTGGGCAATGCGCTGCATCACCACGTCCTTTTCCAGCTTGAAGCCGGGGATGCCGTAGGTCAGCAGCCCGCCGGCGCGGTCATGGCGGTCATAGACCGTGACCTGAAGCCCGGCGCGGCGCAGAACATCGGCGGCGGCCAGCCCACCCGGCCCGGCACCGATGATGCCGACGCTTTCGGCGCGCTCGGCCGCCGGCCGGATCGCCCGGACCCAGCCATTGTCCCAGGCGGTATCGGTCAGGTATTTCTCGACCGCGCCGATGGTGACGGTGCCGTGGCCGGATTGCTCGATCACGCAGTTGCCTTCACAAAGCCGGTCCTGCGGGCAGATCCGGCCGCAGATCTCGGGAAAGGTGTTGGTCTCCTGGCTCAGCTCATAAGCCTCTTGCAGGCGGCCCTCGGCGGTCAGGCGCAGCCAGTCGGGGATGTTGTTGTGCAAGGGGCAATGGGTCTGGCAATAGGGCACGCCGCACTGGCTGCACCGCGCCGCCTGTTCGGCGGCCTTGGCGGCGGCGAACTCGCGATAGATCTCGGCGAAATCCTGGGCGCGGACGCTGGCCACACGCTTTTCCGGCATCTCTTTCGAGACGGTCACGAACTTCAGCATGCGTTGCGTGGCCATGATGGCGCCTCCCAGCCGCTATCGGGTGCACATTGCTACCCTGATGGCTGGAAAAATAAAAGTCACATATGCTGACTTTGTTTTAAAAATGTTCGACCGCAGTCGGTGAGTTTCGAGATTTTTCCCGATTTTTAGGTAAATATATATTACCTATTTCTCAAAACCCGACCCCGAGTGCTGCCAGAACCAGCGTTCCGACGATGATTCGCCACCAGCCGAACAGCGCATAACCATGCCGGCCGACATAGCCCAGCAGCCAGCGCACCACGAGCAGGGCGGCGACGAAGGCGGCAACAAAGCCGATCGCGATCTCGCCCCAGGCAGCGCCGTCCAGAAGCGCGCGGTTCTTCCACAGGTCATAGCTGAAGGCCGCCGCCATGGTCGGCATCGACAGGAAGAATGAAAACTCCGCCGCCGCGCGCTTGTCGGCACCGAAGGCCAGCGCGCCGACGATCGTCGCCCCCGACCGCGACACGCCGGGGATCATCGCCAGGCACTGGATCACCCCGATCGCGAAGGCCATCGGCAGGGGAAAGCGGTCGGCCTGAAAGTGGCGCGGGCGCAGGGGCAGCCGGTCGACGACCAGCAGAACCACCCCGCCAAGGATCAGCATCACCGCGATCAGCCGCGGGCTTTCGAACAGCACGGTCTTGATGAAGTCATGCGCCAGCACCCCGACCACCACCGCCGGCAGGAAGGCCAGAAGCACCGAGCCGGCGAAGTGCCGCGCCGCCGGATCGCGCGGCAATCCGGTCAGGGTCTGGCCGATCTTGGCGGCATAGACCCCGACGATCGCCAGGATCGCGCCAAGCTGAATCACCACCTCGAAGGTCTTGCCGGCACTCTGGAAACCCAGAAAATGCCCCGCCAGCAGGATATGCCCGGTCGAGGACACCGGAATGAACTCGGTCAGCCCTTCGAGAAGGCCAAGCAGCAGCGACGCAAACGTGGTGTCGGCCATCACCGCACTCCTTGGATCAACACCCCGGACGCCTCGCGTCAGCGGTAGTCGCTCAGATCGGTTCCGCCACCCAAAAGCGCGCCGAGGCGGGCATTGCTGGCGTCGAAATATCCGGCGAAGCGGTCGGCGACATAGGCCGATACCGGACGCCGGCCGGCCAGAAGCGGCGCGAAGGGAAAGCGCCGCAGCACGCCGCCCGCCAGACGGTAGGGCCCGCCCGCAGAACCGCCGAGCGTCAGCACCGGATTGGGGTTGAGAACGCTTTTGCGGAAATGGTTGGCACGGCGCAGGAACGGGGCGGCATATTCGGGATAGCTGGGCGCATAGACCCGGCGGGCGGCCGGCGACAGGCCGCCATAATCGGTGGTTCCGGCAAAGGCCGCCAGTCCGGCCACCGCTGACGCCATGTCGGCCTTCAGGCTTTCCTGGGTCAGGACGTGGACATTCACGGCCCCGAACAGCGCCCGATAAAGCGCCACCAGCCGGTCATATTCGAAATGCTCCGGCCGGAAGGCGGCATAGCCGATATCGGTTTCGCCGGCAAAGAACTGCTTCCAGCCCATGGTGCCGCCGCGCGAAAGATACTGCATGTAGACCGAGGGAAGTATCCGGCGCTGCGCCCGGATCGAGATCAGGATGCGCGCGTCGGGCGCGATCGACTTCAGCCGCTCGGCATAGATATCGCTGCCGATCCCGCCGAAGAAGGGATGGCCCGACAGGATCTCGGACGAGATCTCCGGCACTGCGCCGTGACCGAGGCCGTCCAGGCCACGCCCGACCATCGCCCGCGCGGCCGCCGCGTCAAAGCGCAGACCATGCGGGGCAACGATGTGATCGAAGACCTCGCGATGCCCGGCAATCTGGCGAAAGCCGTGCTCGGGCGTGAACAGAAGTTGCTGCATCCAGCTGGTCGCGGTCTTGTGGTATCCGACATGGATCAGAAGACGCGCCGGCATATCTGTCCCTCGATCTGACGTGGCCGGGCCGGTTCAGCCCTGCCGCCGCAGGTTGCGGGCCGACGCCTTGATCGCGTCATACTGGCCCGAGGGCCGGAAGCGCCAGAGATAACCGGGCAGCACCACCGCCATCGGCGTCGCCGTCAGCCCGAGATCGGCGAGCGTGCGCGCGCCGGGGCTGACCACATTGTCGCGCCGAAGGGTGCGGACCTGATCGCGGGTCAGCACCCGGTTGGTCAGAAGCCCGCCGGTCAGCACCTGCACCATGTCGCAGGCCCAGGCGATGATCCGCGCCTTCCAGAACGGCATCGCCAGGACCAGCCGGCGGCGGTTGATCACCGCCAGCATCCGCGCCATCAGCGCGCGGAAAGTCTCGACATCCGGGCCGCCAAGCTCGTAGACGCCGGGCGCCGCAGCGCCGGTCAGCGCCACCTCGGCCGCGGCGGCCACGTCATCGACATGGACCGGCTGGAACCGCGTCCCGGCGCCGACCACCGGCAGGACCGGGCCGAAGCGCGACATCGCCGCGAAGCGGTTGAAGAACCCGTCCTCGGGGCCGAAGATGATCGAGGGGCGCAGGATCACCGCGCCGGGAAAGGCCGCGGTCACCGCCGCCTCGCCGGCCGCCTTGCTGCGCTGGTAAAGGCTGTCGCTGGCGGCATCGGCGCCGATCGCCGACAGATGCACCAGCCGCGAAACGCCTTCCTCGGCGGCGATCCGCGCGATCCGGCCCGCGCCTGCCGCCTGCACCGCGTCAAAGCTGTTGCGGCCCTCGGCGACCAGGATGCCGACGCAGTTCACCACCGCATCCGCCCCCGCCATCGCGGCGCGCACCGAGGCATCGTCGCGGATGTTGCAGGCGACCGGCTCGACCTGGCCGACCGCGCCGTAGGGGCGCACGAACAGCGCCTCGTTCGGGCGGCGCACCGCGACCCGCACCCGCCATCCCGCCTTCGCCATCCGCCGCGCGACATAGCGACCGACAAATCCCGAGCCGCCGTAGATGGTGACGAGTTTCGCCATGGCCGCGCCTCCGCAAGCTGCTGTGCGGCCCTGATTAACGCCAAGGCCGGGGCCGGACAAGGCGCAATGATGCCGCGGTGGAAATCGCATCGGCACCCAGTTGACAGTGCTGCGCCATGCCACTAAATGCGGCGAACGACACCTGCCCAGGTGGCGGAATTGGTAGACGCGCACGGTTCAGGTCCGTGTGCCGCAAGGCGTGGAGGTTCGAGTCCTCTCCTGGGCACCATAACTGCTAGAAAAACCCTGCAATCTTAAATGGTTGCGGTTTTTTCCTTTTTTAAATCCCCCTTTCTGTCCCCCTTTTCCGTCGTGCCGGTAAAGCATACCCATGCGCCGAAGGCCCGCGAGTCGATCCGCCTAGGCGCGGCTCGCAAGGAAAGGTGGAAGCTTCGTCGGAACGTCCTGCATCAAGATCAGGGTGCATTCGACCGTCTCGCCCGTTTGCTGAAGCTGAAGCTGGCCAGCGGGCACGGCAGTATCCCAAGCGAAGGAAGTTGACAGGAAGTCCAGAACCTCGCGCTTGTAGTCGGTATCGGGGTTCTGAAGGTGATCGCCCTTCCTCGACCTGAACATCAGCCCCGAGGCGCTGACCCCGCGCCAGACGCTGTCCCAGATGCGCGACGCGGCGCAGGCGGCGAAGGACAGGAGATGACCTCTCGGATCAGGCTTGGTGCCGATATCGGCGGCACCTTCACCGACATCGCGCTTGAGACGCCGCGGGGCATGCATTCCGCCAAGGTGCTGACCAGTTACACCGCCCCCGAACAGGCGATCCTTGACGGCATCGACATGGTTCTGGCCGAGGCCGGGCTTGGCTACGGCGATCTGGAGATCGTGATCCACGGCACCACGCTCGCCGCCAATTCGCTGATCGAGCGGCGCGGCGCGCGGGTGGCCTTCGTCACCGCCGAAGGCTTCCGCGACGTGACCGAGATGCGGACCGAAAGCCGGTTCGACCAGTATGATCTGAACATGGTGCTGCCCACACCGCTGGTCCCGCGCGAGGATCGCTTTACCGTCACGGGCCGGATCGGCGCGCAGGGACAGGAACTCGCGCCGCTGGACGAAGCCGCGCTGGAGGCACTGGCTGACCGGATCGCCGCGGGCGGTTTCGGGGCTGTCGCCATCGGTTTCATCCATTCCTACATGAACCCCGCCCATGAGGAACGGGCGCGGGCGATCATCGCGGCGAAGACGGGTCTGCCGATTTCGATCTCGTCGGAAGTCTCGCCGCAGGTGCGCGAGTTCGAACGCTTCAACACCGTCTGCGCCAATGCCTATGTGCGGCCGCAGATGGCCGATTATCTGGGCCGGTTGCAGGTGCGGCTGAAGGACAAGGGCGCAGGCTGCCCGTTGTTCATGATCCACTCGGGCGGCGGCTTGATTTCTGTGGAAACGGCGGCCGAGTTTCCGGTGCGTCTGGTCGAAAGCGGCCCCGCCGGCGGCGCGATTTTTGCCGCCGACGTGGCAGAACGCTTCGGTCTTGAAAAGGTCGTCAGCTATGACATGGGCGGCACCACCGCCAAGATCTGCCTGATCGAGGAGTTTGCCCCGAAGACCGCCCGAACCTTCGAGGTGGCGCGCAGCACCCGCTTTGCCAAGGGATCGGGCATGCCGATCTCCATCCCGGTGATCGAGATGATCGAGATCGGCGCCGGCGGCGGCTCCATCGCCTGGGTCGACGCCATGGGCCGCATCCAGACCGGGCCGGAATCGGCGGCCTCGGAACCCGGCCCCGCCTGCTATCAGCGCGGCAGCCTGCGTCCGGCGATCACCGACGCCGACCTGGTGCTGGGAAAGATCGACCCCGACAACTTCGCCGGTGGCGCGATCAGGCTGTCCTCTGATGCCGCCCGCGCCGCGATCCTGAGCGATATGGGCGACAGGCTGAACCTTACCGCCACCCCCGCCGCCTTCGGCATCTGCGAGGTGGTGGACGAGAACATGGCCAATGCCGCCCGCGTCCATGCGGTGGAAAACGGCAAGAACATCTCGGACAACATCATGGTGGCCTTTGGCGGTGCGGCACCCCTGCACGCCGCCCGCCTTTGCGAAAAGCTGGGCATCGACCTATGCCTGATCCCGGCGGGGGCAGGCGTGGGCTCGGCCATCGGCTTCCTGAAGGCCCCCTTCGGCTATGAGGCGCTGGCGTCCAAGGTGACGCGGCTCTCAGTCTTTGTGCCGGCTGAGGTCAACGCCCTTCTGGACGGTCTGAAAGCCACGGCCGAAGGCTTCGTGCGCGCTGGCACCGATGGGGCAATCCGGCGCGAGATCACCGCCTACATGCGCTATTTCGGTCAGGGATGGGAGATTCCGGTGGCGCTGCCCGACTGCCATGAGCCGACCCTGGGCCGGACCGAGGCTGGCGCCTCGCGCTCCCGCCCGGTTTTCGATCCGGCCCCGGGGTGAGGCCCTGCCGACCGCCATCGTCGACCGCGCCTGCCTTGCCCCCGGCGCACGGCTTGCGGGCCCGGCGGTGGTGGTGGAACGCGAAACCTCGACCGTTGCCACCTCACCCTTCGATGTGGTGATGCAGGATGACGGAAGCCTTCTTCTGGTCCGCAAGGGGGTTGGGGCATGACCGATGCAACGTCTCATATCCGCATGCAGGTCATGTGGAACCGGCTGATCTCGGTCGTCGAGGAACAGGCGATGACGCTGCTGCGCACCGCCTTCTCGACCAGCGTGCGCGAGGCGGGCGACCTGTCGGCGGGTGTATTCGACCCCGAAGGCCGGATGCTGGCCCAAGCGGTCACCGGCACACCGGGCCATGTCAACACGATGGCCGAGGCGGTCCTGCATTTTATCGCGGAAATCGGCCGCGACGACATGTTCCCCGGCGATACCTATGTGACCAACGACCCCTGGAAGGGCACCGGCCACCTGCATGACATCACCATGGTCTCGCCCTCGTTCCTTGGCGACACGCTGGTCGGCTTTTTCGCCTGCACCGCGCATGTGGTGGATGTAGGCGGGCGCGGCTTCGGGGCCGATGGCAAATCGGTCTATGAGGAAGGCATCCAGATCCCGATCATGAAGTTCGCCGAGCGCGGCCAGGTGAATGCCGATCTGATCCGCATCCTGCGCGCCAATGTGCGCGAGGCGAACCAGGTGGTCGGCGATTTCTACTCCTTGGCTGCCTGCAATGACGTCGGCCACCAGCGTCTGATCCAGATGATGGACGAAATCGGACTAGAGACGCTGGATGCTCTGGGCGCGTTCATCTTCTCGCGCACCCGTGCGGCCACACTGGACCGGATCGCCGCATTTCCGAAGGGCACCTGGGCCAATGAGCTTTCGACCGACGGCTATGACAGCCCGGTCAAGCTGGCCTGCGAAGGCTCCATTGCCGACGGGTCGGTCAACGTCGATTTCACCGGCGCGGACGGGATGAGCAAGCATGGCATCAACGTGCCGATCATCTACACCAAGGCCTATGCCTGCTATGCGCTGAAATGCGTGGTGGCGCCGGATATCCCGAGCAACTGGGCCTCGCTTGAGGCCTTCACCATCTCTTCGCCCACCAACATCCTGAACGCGGAACGCCCGGCGCCGGTGTCGGTGCGCCATGTGATCGGCCTTCTGGTGCCCGATCTGGTTCTGGGGGCGCTGGCCCGCGCGCTGCCGGGGCAGGTTCTGGCCGAAGGGGCGGCGGCCTTGTGGAACATTCACATGTCGGTGCGCCCGGTGGCAGGGGCGCAGGGGCGGCGGGCAGAGATCCTGATGTTCAACTCGGGCGGCATGGGCGCGCGTCCGGGGCTTGACGGGTTGTCGGCCACCGCCTTCCCCTCGGGCGTCATGACCATGGCCGTAGAGGCTACGGAACAGACCGGCCCCGTGGTCGTCTGGCGCAAGGAGTTGCGTCCCGACAGCGGCGGCGACGGCCAGTATCGCGGCGGCCTGGGGCAGGTGATCGAGATCGAACCGCTGCCGGGGCATGAGTTCGATTTCTCGGCCATGTTCGACCGGATCAATCACCCCGCCAAGGGCCGTGATGGCGGCTTGGCCGGAGCGGCGGGCAAGGCTGCGCTGGATGATGGCACGGTGCTGAAGCCCAAGGGCTGGCAGCATGTGCCCGCCGGGCGGCGGCTGGTGCTGCACCTGCCGGGCGGCGGCGGGTTCGGTGATCCTTCCTCACGCGATCCGGCCGAACGCGCGAATGATCTGGCCAAGGGCTATGTGACGGAGACTGTGAAATGAGTTATGTCGCAACCCGCCTTGCGGCGATGAAACCCTCGGCCCCGATGGCGCAATCCAAGGACGACCCTTCCCCTGCAAAGGCCGCATGATGACCCAGCCGCGTTTCAACCGCATCCTTCTGACCGGGGCCGCCGGCCGGCTTGGCACCCATCTGCGCCGCGGCCTGGCACCGCTGTGCCGCCACCTTCGCCTTGCCGACATCACCGAGATCAGGGACATCCGGCCGAACGAGGAGGCGCTGCACTTCGATCTGGCCGACAAGAAGGTCACGATCCGCGCGACCGAGGGCGTGGATGCCATCGTCCATTTCGGCGGCGTCCCGCTGGAGCGCGGCTGGGACCAGACCCTGGACGGCAATATCCGCGGCAGCTATCACATCTACGAGGGCGCGCGGAAGAACGGCGTGACGCGGGTGGTCTATTCCAGTTCCGTCCATGCCATCGGCTATCACATGGTCGAGGACCAGATCGATGCATCCGCCCCGCACCGGCCCGACGGGCTTTACGGCCTGTCGAAATGCATTGTCGAGGACCTCGGACGGCTTTACTGGGACAAGTTCGGAATCGAGACGGTGGCCTTGCGCATTTTTTCCAGCTTCCCCGAGTTCACCGACCGGCGGATGCTGTGGTCGATGCTGACCTTCGACGATTGCATCCGGCTGGTCGAGGCCGGCCTGACCGCGCCGCGCGCGGCCTTTTCCATCGTCTTCGGCACCTCCGCCAACCGGCACCGCATGGTTGACAACCGGCTTGGCGCGCATATTGGTTTCGTCCCGCAGGACAGCACGGAAAGCCACCGCGCCGAGGTCGAGGCCCGGCGGCCCCCGCCCGATCCCGATGCCCCGGCAGCCAGGCACCTTGGCGGCTGGTTCGTCGATCTTGGCCACCCCGATGACGAGGTTTCGAAATGAACGACAGCTATGACGTGGTGATCGTCGGCGGCGCGGTGATCGGCTCGGCGGTGGCCTATTTCCTGACGGCGAACCCGGATTTCAACGGCCGGGTGCTGGTGGTCGAGCGCGATCCGACCTACCGATACGCCGCAACCTCGCTGTCGGCGGCGTCGATCCGGATGCAGTTCTCCAACCCGGTCAACGTGAAGATCAGCCAGTTCGGCAGCGCCTTCATCCGGGATTTCGCCCGCATCATGCAGGTGGCGGGCGAGGCGCCGCCCGAGTTGAACTTCCACCCCGGCGGCTATCTCTTTCTGGCAGGCACGCCCGGTCAGGAACAGACCCTGCGCGAGAACCACGACGTTCAGCGTGCCTGCGGCGCCGATGTGGTTCTGTGGGGGCCCGAAGATCTGGCCCGCGCCTTCCCGCATCTGCGGGTCGACGGCATCCGGCTGGCCTCTTACGGGCAGTCCGGCGAGGGCTGGTTTTCCAATACCGGGCTGATGAACGGCTTTCGCGCCAAGGCCCGTGCGCAGGGCGCCGATCTTGTCACCGACGAAGTGGTGGCGATCGGCCGCGACGGCGCGCGCGTGACATCGGTCACGCTGAAGTCGGGGGCGGTGGTGCAGGCCGGGACGGTGGTCAACGCCTCGGGGCCCCGGGCGGCGCTGACGGCGCGGATGGCCGGACTCGACGTGCCGGTCGAGCCGCGCAAGCGCACGCTGTTCGTCTTCGACTGTGCCCGGACGCCGGAAGGCTCGGCCAGGGTCAACGGCGGCCGCCTGCCGCTGATGATCGACCCCACGGGCGTCTTCTGCCGCCCCGAGGGGCGCTATTTCCTGTCCGGCGCAGCCCCGGTCGAGGACCCCGCCGTCGACTGGGACGATTTCGAGCCGCGCTACGGCGAATTCGAGGATATCGTCTGGCCGGCACTGGCCGAACGCTCGCCGGCCTTCGAGGCGATCAAGGTGGTGAACCAGTGGGCCGGGCACTACGATTTCAACACGCTCGACCACAACCTGATCGTCGGCCGCCACCCCGAGGTGACGAATTTCATCTTCGCCAACGGCTTTTCCGGCCACGGCCTGCAACAGGGCCCGGCCGCCGGGCGCGGCGTCGCCGAACTGATCACCTACGGCGGCTTTCGCACGCTGGACCTGTCCGAAGTCGGCTATGAGCGGGTCGCCCTCGGCCGGCCGTTCCTGGAAAAGGCGGTGATCTGAAAGGGGCGGCAGATGGGCTGGCGGCGATGAACACCCACCCCGCCCGGCTTCCGCCGTTGAATGCGTTGCGCGTGTTCCACGCGGTCGTTCGCCACCGGTCGTTCCGCGGCGCCGCGGACGAGTTGAGCGTCAGCCCCCAGGCGGTCAGCCAGCAGATCAAGCTGCTCGAGGATGCGCTTGGCGCCGAACTTTTCCTGCGCAAGGGTCGCGCCATCGACCCCAATGAAAAGGCGATCCTTCTGGCACATTTCGTGCAGGCCGCCTTCGACGAACTGGCCGAAGGCGTGCGGCGCGTGGTCCGGTCCGATGTGCGCAGCCGGATCAATGTCAACGCCAGCCCCTATTTTGCCACCCGCTACCTTCTGGACCGCATCGACCGCTACCGCGAAACCGCGCCCGAGGCCGATCTGCGCCTGACCACCATGGTCGATCTGCCGGATTTCGTCGCCGATGACGTGGATGTGGCGATCCAGTGGGGGTTCGGCGGCTGGAAAGGGTGCGAAAGCACCCTGCTGATGCACGACTACAAGCTGATCTGCTGCACGCCCGGGATCGCGCGCCGTCTGGCCGGGCCGGAAGACCTGCGCGCGGTGCCGCTGCTGCATCCGGTTCTGTCGGTCGAGCTCTGGCCGAACCTGCTGCGCCACCTCGGCGTGAACGACCGGTCCAGCAGGAATGACATCCGGCTTCAGGATGCCGCCACGATGCGGCGGGCAACATTGGCCGGCCTTGGCATCGGGCTGATCTCGACCATCGACGCCGCCGAGGACCTGAAGCTGGGCAAGCTGGTGGCCCCCTTCGGCCAGGACGTGATGCGCAAGATGCCGGAAAGCCAGGTCCCCGGCTTCCATCTGGTCCTGCCCAGGGCGCACCGCCGCGTGAAGATCATCGCCGCCTTCTGCCGCTGGATCGAGGCGGAAGACTGGCTTGCCGCCGATGACAGGGAATTCCGGCGGCTGACAGTGCCGGCGGCCCCGGAAGCCGACGGCTGACAGGCTGCTGAAGAAGGACTTCGGGCAGCGTCTGGCGAGGAAACTTTTCCCACCCCGCCATCTTATCCTGGCACCGAGGGGCGCGCCCGACCCTGGGTGGGCGCTTTGGCACGCTGGGGCTGCGCTGCTTTATGGCAGCCAAATCACTCAAACCGTCGAGCAATTTGTGACATTGAAATGCGCCCTCCCGGGGGGAGGGTCGGGCGCGGCCCGGGCTGGTCGCCCGGGCCCGAGATTGTGGGGAGCGTGGCGAGGAACGATTTTCCGATCTGGTGGTTGAAAACGGCTGGAGGCGTGACTTTTTCGGCAGCCTGCCAAGCCCCCTTCCCCGCGACGCAGGCCATGCGCGACGGACCTGCCGGGGTCGGGCCCGGCCGGGGCCCTTGACGCATGGGCCCGAGCCGGGGACTGCCGCGTCAGGGACACGGCCGGCCCGGCCGCCGGGTGGCTGCGGGCCGGCGCAGGGCTGCCTATTGCGGCGCCGCGACATAGCGCAGATAGGGCAGGACCTTGCGGACCTCGCCGTATTTCTCGCGCGCGGCCTCGTCGCTGACCGCGACCGGGACGATCACGTCCTGGCCCACCTGCCAGTTGGCCGGGGTGGCGACACCCTTCGCCGTGGTCTGCAACGCATCGAGCGCGCGCAGCACCTCGGCGAAGTTGCGCCCCACCGTCATCGGATAGGTCATCGATAGCTTCAGCTTCTTGTCCGGCCCGATGATGAAGACCGAGCGCACCGTGGCACTGTCGGCCGGGGTGCGGCCATCGGGCAGATAGGCCTCGGCCGGCAGCATGTCGAAGGCCTTCGAGACGGCAAGCCCGTCATCGGCGATGATCGGAAAGCCGGCTGTGGCGCCGCCGGCGGTCTTGATGTCGGCCTTCCACTTGCGGTGATCCTCGACCCCGTCGACCGAGACGCCGATCACCCTGGTGCCGCGTTTGGCCCATTCGTCGGCCAGTTGCGCGACGGCGCCGAATTCGGTGGTGCAGACCGGGGTGAAATCCTTCGGGTGGGAAAAGAGGATCGCCCATTGGTCGCCGATCCAGTCGTGAAAGCGGATCGTGCCCTGATCGGTCTCGGCGGTGAAATCGGGCACCGTGTCGTTGATGCGCAAGCCCATGGCATGTCCTTTCCTGAAGGTGCGGGTGACGATGCCCGCTTGATACACCAGATCGCCCGCGGTTTCCATGACCACCACCGGCGCCGGCCCGCCGCGCGGGCTTGCATCGGCCCCTGCGGGGTGCCAGTCTCGCCTCCGGAAAAATTGGGAGGGCCGGCGATGATCACCCGACGCGACTTCTATATCGGCGGCCAGTGGGTGGCGCCGGCCACGGCCCGCGATCACGCCGTGATCGACCCGTCAAGCGAAGAGCCCTGCGCGGTGATCTCGCTTGGATCCGCGGCCGATGCCGATGCCGCCATCGCCGCGGCACGCGCCGCCCTGCCCGGCTGGGCCGCAACCCCGCCGGCCGGGCGGCGCGCCATCGTCGCGCGCATCCTCGACGAATACGAGCGCGGCAAGGAAGATCTGGCGGCGGCGATCAGCCTCGAGATGGGCGCGCCGATCGACATGGCGCGCGATGCCCAGGCGCCCTGCCTGCCCTGGCACCTGAAGAACTTCCTGCGCGCCTTCGACGAGGTCGAATGGCTGCGCCCGCTCGGGCCGCATGCGCCAAATGACCGGATCGCCCTGGAACCGATCGGTGTCGTCGGACTGATCACGCCGTGGAACTGGCCGATCAACCAGATCGTGCTGAAGGTGATCCCGGCGCTGCTGGCGGGCTGCACGATGGTTCTGAAACCCTCCGAGGAAAGCCCGCTGAACGCGATGATCTTCGCCGGCTTCTGCCATGATGCGGGCGTGCCGCCGGGGGTCTTCAACTTGGTGAACGGCGATGGCGCCGGGGTCGGCGCGGCGCTGTCGACCCACCGCGATGTCGACATGATCTCGTTCACCGGATCGCCGCGGGCCGGGGCGGCGATCAGCCGCGCCGCCGCCGACACCTTCAAGCGCGTGGCGCTGGAACTGGGCGGCAAGGGCGCCAACCTGATCTTCGCCGATGCCGACGACAAGGCGGTGAAGCGCGGCGTGCTGCACCTGATGAACAATTCCGGCCAAAGCTGCAATGCGCCGAGCCGGATGCTGGTGGAACGGTCGATCTACGACCGCGTGGTCGATGAGGCCGCCGCGGTCGCGGCCTCGGTGAAGGTGGGCCCCGCCTCCGAGCCCGGCCGCCACATCGGCCCGGTGGTGAACCGCCGCCAATGGGAACAGATCCAGGGCTATATCCAGAAGGGCATCGATGAGGGCGCGCGGCTGGTGGCCGGCGGACCGGGGTTGCCGGACGGGATGAACCGGGGCTATTTCGTCCGCCCGACGGTCTTTGCCGACGTGACCCCGGCCATGACCATCGCGCGCGAGGAGATTTTCGGCCCGGTGCTGTCGATCATCCCCTTCACGGACGAGGAAGAGGCGGTGAGGATCGCCAACGACACGCCCTACGGGCTGACCAATTATGTCCAGAGCCAGGACGGCGCGCGCCGCAACCGTCTGGCCCTGCGGCTCCGTTCCGGCATGGTCGAGATGAACGGCCAGAGCCGCGGCGCCGGCGCGCCCTTCGGCGGCGTCAAGGCATCCGGCCGGGCGCGGGAGGGCGGGCACTGGGGGATCGAGGAATTCCTCGAGGTCAAGGCGATCTCGGGCTGGGCCACGGATCTCGCGGCCGAATAGGCCGGCAAGGGGCGGCCCGGTCGGGGCATCGAGCCCCTCGCGGGCCGCGCCGGCCCTGCCGGCGGGCGCCCAGACCCGGCGTCGCCTCAAAGCGACAAAACGGGGCCGTCCGATGTCGCCCCGCCGACAAG
>PHEC01000244.1 GCA_002841115.1 Alphaproteobacteria bacterium HGW-Alphaproteobacteria-6
CAGCGCACCCGTCGGCGGATCGCCCGTCAGGGGGCAGCCGTCAGCGGGGCGGTGACGCAGCCCGCAGCCTAACCCTTCGGCCGGCGCCCGCAAGGGGGCGGAGGCAGCCGCCGGCACCGGCTGGCTTCGGCGCGATCTGGCGTCGGGGCGACGGGGCTGGCGCGCCGGCTACCCTACTGCGTCATCCGGCGCAGATCCCAGACCGCGCAAAGCGAGCGTTCGGCGATCTGCACCAGCCGCGCCAGCGTTGACGCCTGCGCCACCCGGTCGCCGCGCCGGGTGGTGGCGATCACGTCACCGGCGACGCGGGCAAAGCTGCTCATCCCGATCTGTTCGGCGCCCTTTGCCAGGATCCGCGCGCTGCGCATCAGCGCGGCATCCTCGCCCTCGTCGGCAAGCCGCTGCATCTCGTTCAGCCGCGCGGCAAGATCGCCCATGGCGCGGGCCATCACCGCCTCGGCGCCGCGGTCGCCCAGTTCCGAATAAAGCGCGACCAGACGGTCGGGATCGAGCCGGACCCCTTCCTCGTGCCGCAGCAAGGCCAGTTTCGCCACCCGTCACCCTCCGCTTCATGCACCCCACGCGCCGGCAAAGACTGCACCGATGCTTCTCAAGAAATCCTTGATGGCACCGGCAAAAACCGCTCGAATTCTAGATGTCCGCGCTTTATTCAGGGCGTGTGGCCGGCACGGCGGGTCGCGGGCGGGCAACAGGAAGGACAGGACCGATGGACAGGGCCAGACCGCTTCCATCCTATCTGATACAGCGCTACCACGGCTGGAAGGCGACGACCTGGGCGGAAAACCGCGCCTGGTACCGGCGCCTTGCCGACGAAGGCCAGCGGCCGCGCGCGATGGTGATCTCGTGCTGCGACAGCCGGGTCCATGTCACCTCGATCTTCGGCGCCGACCAGGGCGAATTCTTCATCCACCGCAACATCGCCAACCTGGTGCCGGTCTGCGAGGCCGACGGCCAGCATCACGGCACCTCGGCGGCGGTGGAATTCGCGGTCACCGCGCTGAAGGTCGCGCATCTGATCGTGCTTGGCCATTCGGGCTGCGGCGGCGTGCAGGGCTGCCATGACATGTGCTGCGGCGATGCCCCCGAGCTTGACGAAAGGACCAGCTTCGTCGGCCGCTGGATGGATATCCTGCGCCCCGGATTCGAGCGGGTGAAGGATATCGCCGAACCGGGCGCGCGGGTGCGTGCGCTGGAATGGCAGGCGGTGCTGGTCAGCCTGGAAAACCTGATGAGCTTTCCCTTCGTGCGCGCCGCCGTCGAGGCCGGCGACCTGACGCTGCACGGATTATGGGCCGACATCGGCGAGGGCGGGCTGTGCCAGTTCGACCCGGCCACGGACAGTTTCGTGCCACTCTAGCAAGCTGCTGAAAAGGTCACGCACCCAGCCGTTTTCAGCCCTGAGATCGGAAATCCGTTCCTCGCCACGCTTTCCACAATCCCGGGCCCGGGCGACCAGCCCGGGCCGCGCCCGACCCTCCCGGCGGGAGGGCGCATGGCACTGTCGGAAATAGCACAACGCTCGGAAGGGCTTGGCCACCATAAAGCACCGCAGCCCCGGCGTGCCAAAGCGCCCACCCAGGGTCGGGCGCGTCCCTCGGTGCCAGGATCGGATGACGGGACAGGAAATGGTTCCTCGCCAGGCACTGGCCGGGTTCCTTTTTCAGCAGCCTGCCAGGCTGCCGGCGCTGCGGCCTGGACATGCAGCGACTCTCCGGCGGCGCCTGACAGATGGCCCGGTGACGCGGGGCTGCCGTCGGCTATCGGGAAGGCTGGTAGCGGAGGAGGGATTTGAACCCCCGACACAAGGATTATGATTCCTCTGCTCTAACCAACTGAGCTACTCCGCCTCGAGCGACGGTGTTGCTAAGCGAGCGCGGCAGGGGCGTCAAGCGCAATCTGGCCCGCAGGTCGCGCCGCCGCCCGAGGCACCGGGTTGCGGGTGGGCCGGATCGGCACAGGGACGGTGCAGAAGCGGCCGGGCGTCAGCACCCGGCCGCAGGCAGGTCTTCCCGGTGGTGCCGGCCCGCCGGGGTGTCAGGCGCCGAGGGTCTCGACCGCCCGGCCTTCCAGCGCATCGCCGCGGGCGATCTCGATCCGGCGCGGCTTCAGCGCCTCGGGCACCTCGCGCACCAGATCGACATGCAGCATGCCGTCGGCATGGGTCGCGCCGGTCACCTTGACATGATCGGCCAGGGCAAAGCGGCGTTCGAAGGCGCGGGTGGCGATGCCGCGGTGCAGATAGCTGCGCCCCTCGTCCTCGGCGGCCTTGCGGGCCGAGACCAGAAGCGCGCCTTCCTTCACCTCGACGGTCAGCTCGTCGGCCGAAAAGCCGGCGACCGCGATCGTGATGCGATAGGCATTCTCGTCGGTCTTCTCGATGTTGTAGGGCGGATAGCCCGGCTGGGCACCATCGGCCGAAAGTGCGCGGTCCATCAGGTCGGCGATCCGGTCAAAGCCGACGGTGGCGCGGTAGAGCGGCGAGAAATCATAGGTTCGCATGGTCATCCTCCATTGAG
>PHEC01000074.1 GCA_002841115.1 Alphaproteobacteria bacterium HGW-Alphaproteobacteria-6
GATCGCGCTGGCCATCGGCCTGTCGCCGCGCCGGCTCGAGATGATCTTTGCCGAGCGGCTGGGCACCAGCCCGGGGCGGTTCTTTCGCGACCTCAGGCTGGACGAGGCGCGGCGCATGGTGACCGACACCGGCCTGCCGCTGCACGAGATCGCGCTGCGCTGCGGGTTTTCCGGCCAGGCGGCCTTTGCCCGCGCCTTCCGGGCCCGCTTTGCCACCAGTGCCTCGCGGCTGCGCGGTGGCGGTGGTGGCGGCGGTGGCGGTGACGGCGCTCAGTAGGGCATCGGATTGGCCTTGTGGGCAGCGCCGAGGGCGGCCTGCACATCCGCGCCCAGCCGCAGTCCGGCGGCGCCCAGCGCATGGGCAAGCTGCGCCCGCGTCGTCGCGCCAAGGATCGGCACCGCCGCAAACGGCCGGGCCATCACCCAGGCGATCGCCATCTGGGCCGGATCGATCCCGGCATCCGCCGCCACCCGGTGGCAGGCCTCGATCGCCCCCCAGACCCGTGGCGTGATCCGCCCGCTGAGCGTCTGGTTCAGCGACCGGCGAGAGCCGGGGGGGATCACGTCGCCCTGATACTTGCCGGTCAGCAGCCCGGTCGCCAGTGGCGAATAGGCCATCAGCGTGACATCCTCGGCCGCGCCCAGTTCGGCCAGGTCGGTGTCATACTGGCGGTTGAGCAGCGAATATTCGTTCTGGATGCTGACCGGGCGCGGGCCGATCCCCGCGCCGGCCAGCCGCAGCCATTCGGCCATGCCCCAGGCGGTCTCGTTCGACAGGCCCCAGTGGCGGATCCTGCCCTCGGCGACCAGCGCCGCGATCGTCGCGAGACACTCGGCCATCTCGTCGCGGATCCGCGCCCAGTCGCGCCCCGACGGATCATAGGACCACCACTGGCGGAAATGATAACTGCCGCGGTTCGGCCAGTGGATCTGGTAAAGATCGACGTGATCGGTGCCGAGCCGGCGCAGCGACGCCTCCAGCGCCCGGCGGATCGCCGCGCCGCTGACCGGTTCGCCGCCGCGCGCCTGGCCGTCCTTGCCGGCGATCTTGGTCGCCAGCACCCAGCGATCGCGTCGCCCGCCCCGGGCGATCCAGCGGCCGATGATCTCTTCGGTGCGCCCGATGGTTTCGGCGCGCACCGGATTGACCGGATACATCTCGGCGGTGTCGATGAAATCGATGCCGTGATCCAGCGCCAGGTCGATCTGGGCATGGGCGTCGGCCTCGCCGGTCTGGTTGCCCCAGGTCATCGTGCCGAGACAGAGGGCCGAGACAGAGGGGCCGGAGCGGCCAAGCGTGACATGCTGCATGAGATCGCCTTTCGGATGCGCACGACGGGCCGGCAAGCCAGCCCCGTGACCGGCGCGCAGAGTAGCGATGGCTCCGTCGAGGGCAAGGGCCGGATGGGGGGCAAGGGCGAGGCAGGGGGCAAGGGCCGGATGGGGGGCAGGGGCCGGATGGGGGCGCGCGGCGGCACGGACCGCGATCATCGGTGGTGCGCAGCGGAAAGGCGTTTTGGACGACCTGCCCCCACCAGCCCCGCCCCGCCAGCCCCGCACCGCCGGAATCGTCCGGCAGGTGCCGGCGGGCCGCCCCTGCCCCGCATCATCGCGAATCAGGGTTGAGAACAAAACGCGAAAATGACAGGATATCCTTGCCCTTTTGCCGGTTCCCGCCATGCCGCCCCGCCGATCCGCCCCACATTCTGTCCCCCTCTCTGCCCCGGCCGCCGCCGCGTCCCCGGCGATGCCTGCTTTCACGGCCCCGCCCGCCATGCCGCCGCCCGCCGCCCTCGCCGGGCCGCTCCTGCGCCACCACCGGCAGCCGCGCGCCGGCCTGCCCTTTCTCGGCAGGTTCACCCTGGCCGCGGCACGGGTGCATGAATTCTGCGGCCCGGCCCGGCGCATGCTGGCGCTGATGGCGGCGCGCGGCACGACCGGGCCGGTGCTGTGGCTGCGCCCCGGCTGGCTGCCCGAGCGGCTCTTTCCCGATGGCGTGCAGCCGGTGATCGCCCCCGGCCGGCTGATCTTTGTCACCCCGGCCCGGCCCGCGGATCTGTTGTGGTGCTTCGAGCAGGCCCTGCGCGCCGGAGCCGCGGCGCTGGTCGTCGCCGAACTGCCCGAACCGCCCGGCCTGACCCCGGTGCGCCGGCTGAACCTTGCCGCCGAGGCCGGGGCGGCAAGCGGCCCGGTGGTGCCGACCGGGCTGATCCTGACCCCCGGCGAAGGCGGCGCGCCGGGGGTGGAAAGCCGCTGGCACATCGCCCCCTGCCATGGCCCCGGCACCACCTGCTGGCGTCTCGACCTGCGCCGGGCCCGCGACATGCCGCCGCAAGGCTGGCAGATTACCGCCACCGCCGGCAACCCTGCCGCCGGCCCCGGGGCGATGACCGGCGGGCAGAACGCCGCGGCCGAGGGGACGGCGCGTTTCACCCTGGCGCGGCTTCGCGACCCGGAGGCGCAGGCGACCCTTGCAGAGACGGCAGGGGTGGCAGGGGTGGGGACGGAAGCGACGGGGGCGGGCGACGAAGAAAGCCCGGACGCCACCGCCAAAAGCCTGTAGGCTGATCGAAACGCGCCACCGGACCGGGCGGTCAAAACGGGGCGGCCAGAACGGGGCGGCCAGAACCGCAGGACCGGGCGGCGAGGACCGCGAAGACAGGGCCGGACCGGCGGCCGGCACTCGCGCCAACGCCCTCGAAGGCGGCACCGAAAGGACATCCCATGCCCGCCCGCCCCGCCATCGCGGCGCCCTCTCCCATCCCCGCGGCGCTCTTCGCCGTGCTTTCGCCCATCTCCGCGGCGCTCCTCGCGGCGCTCCTTGCGATGCCCGACCCGGCCGTTGCCCGACCACAGCCCTACCGGCTTGACCAGGCCGGCTCCAGCGTCGGGTTCGAGGCCGATGCCGGCGGCGGCGTGCTGCGCGGCACCATGCCGGTGCGTTCGGCCGACATCACCCTCGACCTCGACCGCATCGCCGCCAGCACGGTTACCGTCACCCTCGACGCCGCCAAGGCCCGCGCCGCCTTTCCCCTGGCAACCGAGGCGATGCGCGGCCCAAACATGCTTGACACCGCGCGCCATCCGCTGATCCGCTTCGAAAGCACCGGTTTCACCGCCACCGCCAGCGGCGCCCGGGTCAGCGGCCGGATCACCGTGCGCGGGGTGACGCGCGACGCCAGCCTCGAGGCCACGCTGTTTCGCCCGCCGGGCAGCGAACCCGGCGCGCATGACCGGCTGAGCGTGCTGCTGACCGGCTCGCTCAGCCGCGCCGCCTTCGGCGCCACCGGCTATGCCGGGCTGGTCGGCGACGAGGTGCGCCTCAGGATCGTCGCCCGGATCGAGGCGGCGGACTGAGGCGGCGGAGCGGGGCGGCGGAGCGGGGCGGCGCCGGGCACGGGCGCGGATTTTCGGTTTGACCCGGCATGTTTGCTCTGGGCAAGGGCGCGACAAGCCGACATGGTGGCGCCGGACCTCTGGCTGATCCGATGCGCCTTCTGATTTCCTTCGCAGCCCTTTTCCTGTCGGTCGTGCTGTTGCAGCTCGGCACCGGCGGCGTCGCGCCGCTCGACGCGCTGTCGGGCGTCGCCCTGGGGTTCTCGGCGGCCGAGATCGGCAGCCTCGGCTCGGCGCATTTTCTCGGCTTCTTCATCGGCTGCTGGTGGGCGCCGCGGCTGATGGGCACGGTCGGCCATTCGCGCGCCTTCGCCGCCTTCACCGCCGCCGGCACGATCGGGCTGATCGCGCATATGATGATCGTCGACCCACTTGCCTGGGCGGTGCTGCGCCTTGCCTCGGGCGCCTGTGTCGCCGGCTGCTACACGGTGATCGAGGCCTGGCTTCAGGCCAAGGTCACCAACGAGACCCGCGGCCGGGCGATGGGGATCTACCGCATCGTCGACATCGGCGGCTCGCTTGGCGCGCAACTGGTGATCGGCATCCTCAGCCCGGCCGCCTATTTCTCCTACAACCTGCTGGCGCTCCTGTGCTGTGCCGCCCTCTTGCCGGTCACCGTCAGCCGCGCCGAACAGCCGGCCATGCCCGCCGCCCCGCGGCTGAGGCCGGCGCTGGCCTGGGTGCGCTCGCCGCTGGCGGCGATCGGGGTCGTGGTGGCGGGGGTGACCGGGGCCGCCTTCCGCATGGTCGGCCCGCTCTACGGCATCGAGGTCGGGCTTTCGGCCGACCGGATCGCCCTGTTCCTCGCCGCCTATGTCGTCGGCGGGGCCATCGCGCAGTTCCCGGCGGGCTGGCTTGCCGACCGCTTCGACCGGCGCCACGTGCTGGTCGGGCTGTCGGTCGCGGCGACGCTGTCCTGTGCCGCGACGATCGCCCTGTCGGGCATGGGTGCGGCCGGGATCTACCTGGCGGCGGCGATCTTCGGCGCCACCACCATGCCGATCTATTCGGTCGCCACCGCCCATGCCCATGACTTCGCCGACAGCTCCGAGCGGGTGGAACTGTCGGCCGCACTGATGTTTCTATACGCGATCGGCGCCATCGCCTCGCCACTGATCGCCTCGACGCTGATCGCCCGCTATGGCGCATCGGCGATGTTCGTCTTCATCTCGCTCGCCCATCTGATGCTCTTGGCCTTCGGGCTGGTCCGGATGCGCGCCCGCCCCGCACCGGGGGCGCGCACCCCCTATGTCTATACCCCGCGCACCTCGTTCCTGGTCGGCCGGCTCTTCGGGCGCAACCGCGACGGCGGCTGAGGCCAACCCCTCTGGCCCTTCGCCGCCAAAGCCGCTAGATCGGCGCGCGACAGGCAGGAAAGGCGCGGCCATGGCCCGGATTCTGATCACCTCGGCGATCCCCTACATCAACGGCATCAAGCATCTGGGCAACCTTGTCGGCAGCCAGTTGCCGGCCGACCTTTACGCCCGCTATGCCCGTGCCCGAGGCCATGAGGTGATGTTCATCTGCGCCACCGACGAACACGGCACCCCGGCCGAGCTTGCCGCCGCCAAGGCCGGCAAGCCGGTCGCCGACTACTGCGCCGAGATGCATGGCGTGCAGAAGGAACTCGCCGCCGGCTTCCGCCTCTCCTTCGATCATTTCGGCCGCTCCTCCTCGGCGCGCAACAATGCCCTGACCCAGCATTTCGCGAAGGCGCTCGGCGAGAACGGCTTGATCGGGGAGGTCGCCGAACGCCAGGTCTTTTCCGTCGCCGACAACCGCTTCCTGCCCGACCGCTATATCGAGGGCACCTGCCCGAACTGCGGCTATGACAAGGCGCGCGGCGACCAGTGCGAGAACTGCACCAAGCAGCTTGACCCGACCGACCTCATTGACCCGCGCTCGGCGATCTCGGGCTCGACCGATCTTGAAGTGCGCGAGACCCGGCACCTCTACCTCAGGCAGCGGTCGCTGAAAGGCGAGATCGCGGCCTGGATCGATGGCAAGACCGACTGGCCGATCCTGACCACCTCGATCGCGAAGAAATGGCTGAACGACGGCGAGGGGTTGCAGGACCGCGGCATCACCCGCGACCTTGCCTGGGGGGTGCCGGTGCAGTTCCCGGGCGCGCCGTGGCAGGGCATGGAAGGCAAGGTTTTCTACGTCTGGTTCGACGCGCCGATCGAATATATCAGCGCCACCGCCGAATGGGCCGACGCGACCGGACAGGGCGACAGCGCCTGGCAACGCTGGTGGCGCACCGACATGGGCGCCGCGGATGTGCGCTATGTGCAATTCATGGGCAAGGACAACGTGCCCTTCCACACGCTTTCCTTCCCCGCGACGATCATCGGCTCGCGCGAGCCGTGGAAGCTGGTGGACTACATCAAGTCGTTCAACTACCTCAACTATGACGGCGGCCAGTTCTCGACCAGCCAGGGCCGCGGCGTCTTCATGGATCAGGCGCTGTCGATCCTGCCGGCCGACTACTGGCGCTGGTGGCTTTTGTCCCATGCGCCGGAAAACTCGGACGCCGAGTTCACCTGGGAGAATTTCCAGGCCAGCGTGAACAAGGATCTGGCCGATGTGCTGGGCAATTTCGTCAGCCGGGTGACCAAGTTCTGCCGGGCGAAATTCGCCGAGACGGTGCCCGGCGGCGGCGCCTTCGACGACCGCGCCCTGGCCCTGATCGCGGAACTGGAAACCCGCACCCGCGCCTATGAGGGCCATATGGAGGCGATCGATATCCGCAAGGCAGCGGGCGAGTTGCGCGGCATCTGGACGCTGGGCAACGAATACCTGCAATCGGCGGCACCCTGGAGCGTCCACAAGACCGACCCCGAGGCCGCGGCGGCGATGGTGCGGCTCGGGCTCAACCTGATCCGTCTTTACGCGGTGCTGTCGGCGCCCTTCATCCCCGACGCCGCGGCGCGGATGCTGGCGGCGATGCATTGCGAGGACGGCGCATGGCCCGGCCCCGTCGCCGAGGCCCTGACCGCGCTGCCCCCCGGCCACCCCTTCACCACGCCCGATGTCCTCTTCGCCAAGATCGCCGACGAGGAACGCGAGGACTGGGCCAAGCGGTTTTCGGGGGTGAGGGCGTAAAGGAAACGCTCCGGGGGAGCGTTTCCAGCCCGAACGCCCGGCGCGCGAAGCGCCGGGCCGGGAAGCAGACAAAGGGGCCGGGAGCGGACACGAGGGCCGGGCCGGGAAGCAGGCACAGGCGCCGGGTCAGCGCCGACACCGCTCACGGCCCTTGGGCGACCGGCCGTGCGGACCATCCGGACGCTGGCGCGAACCGGCAATTGAGCGCGCCCTGCCGGGGGTTAACAGGCCGCAGGCCCCCCCGGGCAGCGGATGGCCGCCCCGACGGCCAGCCGCTTTGTCAACGCAAGCGCGCGGATCGAGGTCATCCGGACCTGGCCAGATAAAGTGCAGACCCTTGACGGTGCAGCGGCTGCCCGCGGCCATCCGCCGCCTTGCCTGGCAATGCAGAAATGCCCGCTCTGCCTTCACGCCCATCCCCCCTTCCCCTCGCGCCCCGCATCCTGCTACGCTCCCCCCATGCTGATCAAGACCGCCTTTCCCATCGACCGCGTCCGCGTCCCGGTCAAGCGGGCCAAGACGCTTGATCCGGCCAGGGTGCAGGCGCTGGCCGAAAGCATCCTGACCGAGGGCCAACTGACGCCGATCCGGGTCCGGGCGGATGGCGAGAACTTCGTGCTGATCGAGGGGCTGCACCGGCTGGAGGCGCTGAAGGCGCTGGGCGAGGCGACGGTCGAGGGCTATCTCGTCCATGCCCGCCTGCACTGACGGCGCCTGCAAGGACGGCGCCCGTTCCGGGCGGGCCCCGACGCGACACCGGTCAGTCGCCGTAGGCGCAGCGCAGTTGCGCGACCAGCGCGCGGGCGACCTCTCCGGTCTGGCGGCCGGCATCGTAAAGGCAGATCTTCAGCCTGCCGAGCGGCGGCAGCGCATTGCCGGCCTCGATCACCGCCGCCCCCTCGGGCAGCGACCCGCGCATCCGCGCGGTGATCGCGAGATCGGCCAGCATCGTCGCCTCGATCGCCTGATCGGAGGCGCCGCCAAAGCCCATCTCCCAGGGGATGCCGGCATCATCGAGGGCAGCCTGCGCGATCGGGCGGAAGATACAGCTGTCGTCGAAGCCGAGCCGGAGCGGCCGGCGCTGCCAGGCCGCGCCCTCGGGCGCGCCGATCCAGACCAGATCGCGTTCCGCCACCACCGTGCCGCCGGGGCCGGGTGCGACCTCGGTGGTCAGGATCACGTCATGCTCGCCGCGCTCCAGCCCCTCGCGCAGGTTGAGCGACCAGGAACTGACAAGGTTGATCCGGACCTTGGGATATTCGCGCGCCAGCACCTTCAGCACGCTGGGGATCTGCGGATAGACGATGTCGCAGGGCACCCCGAGACGCAATTCGCCCTCATAGCCGCTGTCGGTCAGCCGTGACAGCGCCTCGTCGTTCAGCGCCAGCATCCGGCGGGCATAGCCCAGAAGCTGCTCGCCCTCGGGGGTCAGCGCCAGCCGCCGCGCGGCGCGGCTGAAGAAGTCCTGGCCCAGCCCCTCTTCCAGCCGCTTGATCTGCATCGAGACCGCCGATTGCGTCAGGTTCAGAAGCCCGGCGGCGCGGGTGACGCCGCCGACCTCGGCGACGGTGACGAAGGCGCGCAGGGCGGTCAGGTCGAGGTTGCGGGCCATATCAATCCTTGTGATGCTTCGGTCATCAAACATTCATTTGCGGAATTAAGCATGGACCGCCAGATTGATCAAGTGCCGTGATGATTGCGTCGCGACAGATCACGAACCGAGAGATCAGAGAGGCTGCCATGTCCGATTGTCCCACCCTCACCCGCCCCATCGCTGCCGCGCCCCGTCGCCCGGGTCTTTTCGCGCGGTTGCGCGCCTCCATCCTTCTGGCGCGTCAACGCCGCCGGTTGGCCGCGCTGGATGACCGCATGCTTGACGATATCGGGCTTGACCGCGACGCCGCCCGGGCCGAGGCGGCGCGGCCGATCTGGGATGTTCCGTCACATTGGCGGCTCTGATTGCGGCGCCGTCGCCGGAAATGCTTGAAATGACCGCCCGGCCTGCCAATATCCGATACGGGATGCCGGGTGTCCGCGCGACGCCCGGCCAAGGATATGCAACTGGAGGGTCACATGGCGGAATTCAACACGATCCAGGCCGGTCGGGCAGGCGCCCGGACGCTTGCGATCGACGAGGGCCTGCGCGCCCACATGAACAAGGTCTACGGGCTGATGTCGGTCGGCATGCTGCTGACTGCGCTGGCGGCCTGGGCGATTGCCGGGCTGGCGGTGTCGGCGGTGCCGACCGACGTGCAGATCGGCTCTGGCAAGTATCTGACCGGCTTTGGCCAGGCGATCTACATGTCGCCCTTGAAGTGGCTGGTGATGTTCGCGCCGCTGGCCTTCGTCTTCGGCTTTTCGGCGATGATCAACCGGATGTCGGCGGCGACCGCGCAGGTCGTCTTCTATGCCTTCGCCGCGACCATGGGCATCTCGATCAGCTCGATCTTCCTGGTCTTCACCGGGATGTCGATCGTGCAGACCTTCCTGGTCACCGCGATCGCCTTCGCCGGGCTCAGCCTGGTGGGCTACACCACCAAGCGCGACCTCAGCGGCATGGGATCGTTCCTGATCATGGGGGTGATCGGGCTCTTGGTCGCGATGATCGTCAACATGTTCCTCGGCTCGTCGGTGGTGCAGCTGGCGATCTCGGCGATCGGGGTGCTGATCTTTGCCGGCCTGACCGCCTATGACACCCAGAGGATCAAGACCGACTATATCGCCCATGCCAGCCAGGGCGATGCCGAATGGCTGGGCAAGTCGGCGATCATGGGGGCGCTGAACCTCTACCTCGACTTCATCAACATGTTCATGTTCCTCTTGCAGTTCCTCGGCAACCGCGAGTGAGCTGAGCGCATCCGATCGCGAAAGGGCCGGGGGTTTCCCCGGCCCTTTTCGTTTCTCGACGCCGCGTTCAGACCTTGCTGATCGAATTGCCGCCATCCGCCAGCATCGCCGATCCGGTCACGAAACTGGCCAGGTCCGAGGCCAGGAACAGCGCTGCATTGGCGATCTCGTCCGGCTCTGCGATCCGTTTCAGCGCGTGAAGGTTTCCGATGAAGGCCGCCGTATCGGGGTTGGTCGCAGCGTCCATTGCCATGGCCGTCATCGTGCCCCCGGGCAGCAGGGCATTGGCGCGGATGCCTCTTGCGCCGTATTCCACGGCGATCGACTGGACCAGACCGAGCAGCCCGCTTTTCGACGCCGCATATGGCCCCATTCCGGGCAGGGTCGCGGTATGGCCGATGAAGGACCCGGTGAAGATCAGCGAGCCGCCCCCGCGTTCCAGAAGCGCGGGGATCTGCGCCTGCGCGGCCAGAAAGGCCGCGGTCAGGTTTGTCGCCACAACCTCCGCCCACTCATTGATCCCCGTGTCGGCCACCATGCGGCCGCTGCCCAGACGGCCGGCATTGTTGAAGGCGCCGTCCAGCCCGCCGAACTCGGAGCGCGCAAGCCCGACCAGAGCGGCGGCAAAGCCCGCTTCGCTCACGTCGCCGGCCAAGGGGACAGCCTGCCCGCCATCTGACCTGATCTGATTGGCCACCTGCCCCAATTCGTGCTGCCGCCTTGCCCCCAGCACGAGAGATGCGCCTTGACAGGCAAAGATTCGCGCGGCGGCGGCGCCGATACCGCTGGATGCGCCGGTGATGACAAAGACCTTGCCCTTGAGAAGCATCGCATTTCCTTTCATGGACGATGCAGACAGGACTACCGGCAGGGCGTCGGCTGCTCGACCCGGAACCTGCGCATAGCCGACCCGGAACCTGCGGTTTCGCCCGCCGCGGGGCGGAGGGCAGAGGCAGGCCGAAAAACCAAAAGGGCCGCACCCTGCGGTGCGGCCCCTGTCCGGAACGACGGAAGGCAGATCCTACTTGATCTTGCCTTCCTTGTATTCGACGTGCTGGCGCTTCACCGGGTCGTATTTGTTCACCACCATCTTCTCGGTCATGGTGCGGGCGTTCTTCTTGGTCACATAGAAGTGCCCGGTGCCCGCCGTCGAGTTCAGACGGATCTTGATCGTCGTCGGCTTCGCCATCGTCGTTCTCCTGAAGTCGGGCGGGCTGCCGCAGGGGCGCCGGCCCGTGAAATCCTTGAAGCCCGCCTTTTAGCCAAGCGCGCCCCCGAGTCAAGCGGCAAACCGGTCAAGCGGCAAACCGGTCAAGCGGCAAACCGGTTGGGCGCCAATCCGGGCAAGCGCCGTCTGGCGCGTGCCCGGCGCACCGCCACGCTCAGCCGTGCTGCGCCGGCAGGCCCATCGCGGCGTGCAGTCCCGCGACCGTGGCCGCGTCGAGGCCAAGCGCCGAGGCCAGCGATTGCAGATAGGCGACCTCGGCCGGGTGGTCGACGCGCACCGCCATCGCGGCGGCGGTATAGACCTGGGTCCGCGCCGCCGCGGCGGTATCGGCGGCCAGCGCCGCCGGATCGGAGGGCGCGGCAAAGGCGGCCTCGACAAAGGCGCGCTCCTCGTCGGAGGCATCACCGAGATGGGCCATGATGCGGGCGCGCTCCTCGGCATCGACGGCGCCGTCGGCCTTGGCCGCCTCGATCATCGCGCGGATCATCAGCCGGGCATTGGCCTCGGCGGTGGCGGTGAACGCTGTGGTGCCGGTCATCTGGTCGATCATGCCGCCGGCCGAGGCAGCACCGCCGGCCATCGCGCCGCCCAACGCCGCCATCAGCCCGCCAAGGTTCGACATCGCCGCCGCACCGCCCTTCTGCGCGGTCTCGCCGGCCTTGGCCACCGCCCCGGTGACGGCATCGGTGCCGCCCGGAAGGCCAAGCTTTTCCAGCGTCTTGTCGATCGAACCGGCCATCCCGGCCAGGGCCGGATTGTCCTTCATCCGTTCTTGCAGCCCGGCCATGCCGCCCCCCTTGCGGAAAGCGTCATAGCCCTTGGCGGCGGCGAAACCGGCGGCCAGCGTGGCCAGCGTCTTGACGAAACTCATCGCAATGATCCCCCATCGGATACGGACAGCACAGGCACAGGTCTTGCAGGCCAGTGTAACAGGCTTTGGCGCGGGCGCGAAAGCCGCAAGGCCGCACCGGCCCGCCGGCCGGGTCGCCGGTCGGCGGGAATATGCGCGGATGGCCTGTAAGCCGGATTCTGTCCGGGGGCCCCGGCTTGCGCCGCTGCTCCCTGGATGACCATTCCTCTCGCCCCGCCGTTACCGGCGGGATCAAGCTGCCAACCCGGGCCTCTCGGGCTGAAGCGTCCCTGCGGCGATATCGCGGGCGTTGCCGCCCCGATCAGCCCGCGCGAGGCCCCTATTTGGCATTGCTCCCGGTGGGGCTTGCCGTGCCGTCCCTGTTGCCAGGTCCGCGGTGGGCTCTTGCCCCACCGTTTCACCCTTGCCTGCCCGTGGACAGGCGGTCTCTTCTCTGTGGCGCTTTCCCTCGGGTTGCCCCGGCCGGGCGTTACCCGGCACCGTTGCCTCATGGAGTCCGGACTTTCCTCGTGCGCCCCGAAGGGCACCCGCGGTCATCCGGCCATCCGCGCAAGACCCGAGTTAGGCGCGCGGCGCACCGCCGTCAACCGGGAAGCGGCGGGCAAGGTCGGCGGCCAGCGCCCGGTCGGTGGCATCCTCGGGGCCGCTGGCGGCGGGGCGAAAGCGCAGCCGGAAGGCGGCCAGCAGCACCTCGGGCGGGGCTTCGGGGTAGCCGAAGGCGCGGGCCGAGGCCAGGAACGCCGCCGCCGGATCGCCCAGCCCCGGCCAGACGCCAAGCCCGTTCAGCGCCAGCCGCCGCCAGTCAAAGCGCGGGCCGGGGTCGCGCTTGCGCCCCGGCGCCAGGTCGGAATGGCCGATCACCCGCTCGGGCGGCACCTGCCAGCGTGCCATGACCCCGGCCAGAAGCACCTCCAGCGCCGCCATCTGCGGTTCGGCAAACGGCGCATCGCCGGGATTGGCCAGTTCGATCCCGATCGAGCGCGAGTTGACATCGCCGATCCCGCCCCAGGCCCCGGCGCCGGCGTGCCAGGCCCGCGCCGTCTCGGGCACCAGCGCCTCGATCCTGCCGCCCTCGGCAATGAGGTAATGCGCCGAGACCTCGGCGGCCGGATCGCACAGCCGCGCCCGGGCGGCGATGCAACTGGCCATGGCGGTATAGTGGATGACGATCAGGTCGGGCCGCGCACCACCGCGGCGCGGCCCGCAATTGGGCGAGGGATGCGCCCCGCTCATGGCAGGGCGGGCCTCAGCCCCGGACCTTCTGGAACGGCGTCGGATCCCAGGAACAGGCGAAACCGTCGCCATCGGGGTCAAGGTTGCGCCGGTCGCGCTGCGGCCCGCCGGCCTTCAGGAAGGCCTCCTGTGCCGCCTCGGGGGTATCAAAGCGCGCGCAGGCGCGGGCGGAACTGCCCAGCGTCACGCCCGAGCGGCGATAGATCGCCTCGCCCAGCCGGTTCGGTGCGCTGATCGCATAGGCGACGATGCCGGCGCCGGTCTCGGTGACCCGCGGCGGCAGCGCCCGAGGCTGGACCTGTTCGTATTGCGCGCGGTTCTGGGCCATGCGCTGCTTGTCGGATTCGATCGTCTCGCGCGCCGCCACGGCGTCAAAGTTCTGCTCGTCCGATATGCCCAGGTTGTCCGGCGTCTCTTCGGGCAGCGGTGCGGCCGGCGGCACCTGGCCGCTACCGGCATAGACCGGGGGGCCGGGGACGACGGGCGGCGGGGCGGCGGGTTGCGGGGCGGTGGGCAGGGCCGATGCCTGGCCGATCGGCCCTGCGCTGATCGGTCCGCTGACGATGGCCCCGGCGCCGCCAAGGCCCGTGCCGGCAGGCACACCGCCAGGGCCCGTGCCGGCAGGCGCACCGCCAAGGCCCGTGCCGGCAGGCGCCGCGCCAGCAATGGCGGTGCCTGCCACCGGCGGCAGCACCGTCTGCGGGCTGCTGCGTCGCGCCAGCAACTCGGCCTCGCGCCGGCGCTGGAACTCGGCGTAGCTTTCAAAGCCGACACCGCCCAGACGGTCGTCGGGCGGCGGCGGGGCACAGGCGCTCAGCGCAAGAATCGCGGCAAGGCAGGGGGCAAGGCGCATGGTCATCATCCCGTTGCGACAGCTCTGGCCGGCGGCACCCGCCGCGGTCGACAGGCCCGCAAAGCCGCCCCTTACCACCATTTCGCCGGCTTGGAAACAAAGCCCGCGGCGCGCTCCAGCACATGGGCGTGATTCAGCAGCCCGGCCTCGTCCCAGGGCCGCCCGATCAGTTGCAGGCCAAGCGGCAGGCCGCGGCCGTCAAACCCGGCCGGCACCGCGATCCCCGGCAGTCCGGCAAGGTTGACCGTGACGGTGAAGACATCGTTGAGATACATCGCCACCGGATCGGCATCGGCCATCTCGCCCAGCCCGAAGGCAGAGGACGGCGTGGCGGGCGTCAGGATCGCGTCGATGCCTTGCGCGAAGACCGCCTCGAAGTCGCGCTTGATCAGGGCGCGAACCTTGCGGGCACGGTTGTAATAGGCGTCATAGAAGCCGGCCGACAGCACATAGGTGCCGATCATCACCCGGCGCTGCACCTCGTGGCCGAAACCCTCGGCGCGGGTCTTCTCATACATCTCGGTGATGCCGTCGCCGGCCGCCAGCCTGGCGCGGTGGCCATAGCGCACCCCGTCATAGCGCGCGAGGTTGGATGACGCCTCGGCCGGGGCCACGACGTAATAGGCCGGCAGCGCGTATTTGGTGTGCGGCAGGCTGATGTCGACGATCTCGGCGCCGGCGTCGCGCAGCATCTCGGCGCCACGCTTCCACAGCGCCTCGATCTCGTCCGGCATCCCCTCCATGCGGTATTCGCGCGGAATGCCGATCCTCGTGCCACGGATGTCGCCGGTCAGTGCCGCCTCGAAATCCGGCACGGCCAGGTCGGCGCTGGTCGAATCCTTCGGATCATGCCCGCACATCGCGCCCAGCATGATCGCGGCGTCGCGCACGTCCCTGGTCATCGGCCCGGCCTGGTCCAGAGACGAGGCGAAGGCGACGATCCCCCAGCGCGAGCAGCGCCCGTAGGTCGGCTTGATCCCGGTGATGCCCACGAAGGCCGCCGGCTGGCGGATCGAGCCGCCGGTATCGGTGCCGGTGGCGCCAAGGCAGAGATCCGCCGCCACCGCCGCCGCCGAGCCGCCCGAGGACCCGCCGGGGCTGAGCGGCGTCGCGTCGTTGCCGCGCCGCCAGGGGTTCACCGCGGGCCCGTAGCACGAGGTCTCGTTCGACGAGCCCATGGCGAACTCGTCCATGTTGAGCTTGCCCAGCATCACCGCGCCGGCATCGGCCAGTTGCTGGCTGACGGTCGATTCGTATTCCGGCCGGAACCCCTTCAGGATGTTCGAGCCGGCCTGGCTCGCCACCCCCTTCGTGCAGAAAAGATCCTTGATGCCGATCGGGATGCCACACATCGCCGGCGCATCCCCGGCCCTGATCCGCGCATCCGCCGCCGCCGCGCGCTGGCACGCGATCTCCGGCGTCCGGTGGACGAAGGCGTTCAGCGCCCCGGCGGCGTCGATGGCCGCGAGGCAGGCCTCGGTCAGCTCAAGGCTCGTCACCTCGCCCTTGCGAAGCGCATCGCGCGCCTCGGCGATCGTCAGTTCATTGAGCCCGCTCATTCGACAACCTTCGGCACCGCGAAGAAGCCTTCGCGCGCATCCGGCGCGTTCGACAGGATCCTGGCCTGGATGCCGCCCTCGGTCACCACATCCGCCCGCCGCTTCAGCCGCATCGGCGTCACCGAGACCATCGGCTCCACCCCCGCCACGTCGACCTCGTTCAGCTCTTCCATGAAGGCCAGCACCGCCGACAACTCGCCCGCCAGCGCCGGCAGGTCTTCCTCCTGCACCGCGATCCGCGCCAGATGGGCGACCTTGCGCGCCGTCGAAATGTCGATGGACATGGGGTTGTGCTCCGTCCGTTGATCGGGGCAGGGTTTATCCGTGCCACGGCCCGCCCGCAAGGGCGGCAGCTATCGGGAGGATGAGATGAAGATCACCTGGCTCGGCCATTCCGGCTTTCGCATCGAGATCGAGGGCGCGGTCCTCTTGATCGACCCCTGGCTGACCGGCAACCCGATGTTCCCCGAGGCCCGCCGGGCCGAGGCAATCGCCGGCGCCACCCATATCCTCGTCACCCATGGTCACGGCGACCATACCGGCGACGCGGTGGCGATCGCGCGCGACCTCGCCATCCCGGTCGCCGGAACCTACGACCTGATCGCCTACTGGGAGGCAAGCGAGGGCATCTCCGGCATCGGCTTCAACAAGGGCGGCACCATCGACCTCGCTGGCGCGGCGGCAACGCTGGTGACGGCGGCGCATTCCTCGTCGCTCCCGGGTCCCTCGGGCCCGGTCTATGCCGGCCACGAGGCCGGCTTCATGATCAGTGGCGAGGGCCACATGATCTATGTCTCGGGCGACACCACGGTGATGGCCGACATGGGCTGGATGGGCGAGTATTTCGCCCCCGACATCGGCATCCTGTCCTGCGGCGGCCACTACACGATGGACATGAGGATGGCGGCCTTCGCGGCACGGAAATACTTCGCCTTCAAGACCGTCATCCCCTGCCACTACCGGACCTTCCCGGCACTCGCCCAGGACGCGGGCGAGCTCAGGGCCGGCCTGCCCGGCGTCGATGTGATCGAGCCAGAGGTCTTGAGACCGATCACGATCTGACCCCGCCCGGCGCCCCGGCCATCCCTGCCCTTCGGCGTCTTCGTTGCGCGAAATACCCCCCGGGGGTCCGGGGGGC
>PHEC01000075.1 GCA_002841115.1 Alphaproteobacteria bacterium HGW-Alphaproteobacteria-6
CGGCGGGGGTTTGCGAACGATTCCCGCCGATGGTGCCTTGCCAACCCGACCCCGAGCGTGTCCGATGCCGCCATCAGGGTCCGGCGTAGTTCGCGACGCCAGCCCGAGACAGGGGGATGCGGAAATGCCCGGCCACGGCGCCCTTTCGCGCAGAATCACTGAAGTTGCGGACATGGGCATCACCCTTGCCGACGGCTGCCGGCTGTCGGCAAGGGTCTGGATGCCGGATGACGCGGCCGCCGACCCGGTGCCGGCGATCCTCGAATACCTGCCCTACCGCAAGCGCGACGGCACCATCGTCCGCGATGCGCTGACCCATCCCTGGTTCGCCGGCCACGGCTATGCCTGCCTGCGCGTCGACATGCGCGGCAATGGCGACAGCGAGGGGCTGATGGAGGATGAATACAGCCCGCAGGAACTGGCCGACGCCCGCGAGGTGATCGCCTGGATCGCCGCGCAGCCCTGGTGCAGCGGCGCGGTGGGCATGATGGGGATCAGCTGGGGCGGCTTCAATGCGCTTCAGGTCGCGGCCTTGCAGACGCCGGCGCTGAAGGCGGTCATCTCGCTTTGCTCGACGGTCGACCGCTTTGCCGACGACATCCATTACAAGGGCGGCTGCCTTCTGGGCGAGAACCTCGGCTGGGGCGCGACGATGTGGGCCTATTCCTCGCGCCCGCCCGACCCGGCGCTGCGCCCGGACTGGCGCGAGATGTGGCTGGAGCGGCTGGCGGCCGAGCCGTTCCTGCCGGCACTCTGGCTGGGCCACCAGCGCCGCGATGCCTATTGGCGCCATGGCTCGGTCTGCGAGGATTTCGACGCGATCGGCGCGAAGGTGCTGGCGATCGGCGGCTGGGGCGATGCCTACAAGAACGCGGTGCCGCAACTGGTCGAACATGCCGGTGCCAAGGGCATCATCGGCCCCTGGGTCCACAAATATCCGCATTTCGCGGTGCCCGGGCCGCGCATCGGCTTTCTCGACGAGGGCCTGCGCTGGTGGGACCGCTGGCTGAAGGGGATCGGGACCGGGGTCGAGGATGACCCGGCCTGCCGGCTCTACCTGATGGACGGGGTGCGCCCGGCGACCTGGTATGACCACCGCCCCGGCCGCTGGATCGCCGAGCCGTCCTGGCCCAGCCCGAACATTTCCGTCACCCCCCTGGCCTTCGGTCCGGGCAGCATGGGCGGTCCGGGCCGCATCGGACCGGCGCCGGCACCCTTCGCCGTGACCGTGGCCAGCCCGCAGGACTGCGGCATGGACAGCGGCGAGTTCTGCGCGATCTGGCTCGGCCCCGAGATGCCGGGCGACCAGCGCCGCGACGATGCGCTGTCGGCCTGCTTCGACGGCGAGCCCCTGGCCGAGGCCGCCGATATCGTCGGCGCGCCGGTGGTGCGGCTTCGCCTGTCCGCCGACCGGCCGGTGGCGCAGGTCGCGGTCCGGCTCAACCATATCCACCCCGACGGGGCGGCGACCCGGATCACCTGGGGGGTGCTGAACCTGACCCGCTCGGCCGATCACGCCGAGGCGGCGGCGCTGGTGCCGGGGCGCGAGATCGAGGTGGCGGTGACGCTCGACCATATCGCCTACCGGGTGCCGGCCGGCCACCGGATCCGGGTGGCGGTGTCCTCGGCCTATTGGCCGATGCTCTGGCCCTCGCCGGAACCGGTGCGGCTGGTGCTGACAGCGGGCGGGCTTGACCTGCCGCTGCGCCGGGCCACCGGCGACGGGGATGAGGTGGCCTTCCCGCCCGTCGTTACCGCCCCGCCGCTTGGACTGCACGAGATCCGCCCCGCCGCCCATGTCCGCCGCACCGAGATCGACCGGCAAAGCGGCATCGTCAGCCTGATCATCGAGGATGACTTCGGCGAGGCCGAGAACCCCGAAACCGGGCTGGCCGCCGGCAGCATCGCCCGCGAGCGCTGGGACATCCACCCCGATGATCCGCTGAGTGCGCGCGCCACCATCCACTGGACCGAAACGCTGGCCCGCGGCGACTGGCAGGTGCGCACCGAGGCGCATTGCACGATGCGCTGCGATGCCACGCATTTTCACCTCGCCGCCCGGATCGAGGCCTGGGAAGGCGGGGCGATGATCCATGCCCGCGATGTCGCCGAATCCGTCCGGCGCGACCATTCGTGAGGCTAATCGCGCGCCCGGCGCAAGAAACCGTTGCCGCGGGACGGCTATGCGGGTTATTGATTCATCAATCAACAAAAGCGCAACAGATCAACGGGAGTGAACGCCATGTCTGACGAACTCAACTGGATCCTGAAGCAGGCCGCGACCGGCCGGCTGAGCCGCCGCGGCTTCATCGGCCGCGCCTCGGCGCTGGGCGTCACCGCGCTGGCGGCCAACACCATGCTGGCGGGTGCTGTCCGCGCCGAGGGCCCGAAGAAGGGTGGCACCCTGAAGATCGGCATGGGCGGCGGCGAATCGACCAACACCCTTGACCCGGCGCTGGCCGCCAGCCAGGTGCCGTTCCACAACGCGCGCGCCTTCGGCGAGCCGCTGGTCGACGTGACGCCGGATGGCGGACTTGAGATGCGGCTGGCGGAATCGGTCGATTCCACGCCCGACGCCAAGGTCTGGAGCTTCAGGATCCGCAAGGGGGTCGAGTTTCACAACGGCAAGACCGTCACCCCCGATGACGTGCTGGCGACGTTCCAGCGCCATTCCGACGAAAAGGCACAGTCCGGCGCGCTCGGCATCATGCAGGGCATCGAATCGATGAAGGTCGACGGCGACAACCTGGTCGTCACCCTGGCGACGGCCAATGCCGACCTGCCCTATCTGATGTCGGATTATCACCTGATGATCCAGCCGGACGGCGGGCGCGACAATCCGGCCGCCGGGATCGGCGCCGGCGCCTTCAAGGTCGTCTCGGACGAGCCGGGCGTGCGCGTCGTCTACGAGAAGTTCGCCAATTACTGGGACACGAGCCGCGGCCATTTCGACAGCGTCGAATTCCTGGTGATCAACGATGCCACCGCGCGGATGGCGGCGCTGCAATCGGGGCAGGTCCATATCGCCAACCGGGTCGAGCCGAAGGTGGCGGGGCTTCTCAGCCGCGCGCCGGGGCTGGCGGTGAAGAACGTCTCGGGCCATGGCCACTACGTCTTCATCATGCATTGCAACACCGCGCCTTTTGACAACAACGACCTCAGGATGGCGCTGAAACACGCGATCGACCGTCAGGAGATGGTCGACAAGATCCTCGCCGGCTACGGCTCGATCGGCAACGACATGCCGATCAACAAGTCCTATCCGCTGTTCGACGACACCATCGCGCAGCGCGAGTTCGACCTCGACAAGGCGGCGGCCTATTACAAGGCCTCGGGCCATGACGGCAGCCCGATCATCCTGCGCACCGCCGACGGCGCCTTTCCCGGTGCGGTCGATGCCGCGGCGCTCTTTCAGCAATCGGCGGCCAAGGCCGGCATCCCGCTGGAGATCAAGCGCGAGCCGAATGACGGCTACTGGTCCGAGGTCTGGAACAAGCAGCCGTTCTGCGCCTCCTACTGGGGCGGGCGGCCGGTGCAGGACCAGATGTATTCGACCGCCTATCTGTCGGATGCAGACTGGAACGACACCCGCTTCTTCAACCCGCAGTTCGACGGGCTGATCCTTCAGGCCCGCGGCGAACTGGACGAGGCCAAGCGCAAGGCGCTTTACTCCGAGGCCGGCCTGATGGTGCGCGACGAAGGCGGGCTGATCTGCCCGATGTTCAACGATTTCATCGAGGCGGTCAGCGACGAGGTGCAGGGCTGGGTGGTCGACGGCACGCAAGAGATCATGAACGGGCTGGCACCGCACAAGTGCTGGTTCGCCTGACGGCGGCGGGCTGGTGCATCCGGTCCTGAAACTCTTGACCCAGCGCATCGCGCTGGGTCTGGTGCTGATGCTCGCCGCCTCGGTGATGATCTTCGCCGGCACCCAGATCCTGCCCGGCGATGTCGCGCAATCGATCCTCGGCCAGTCGGCGACGCCGCAGTCGCTGGCCAACCTGCGCGCCGAGCTTGGGCTGAACGACCCGGCCTGGCTGCGCTATTTCCGCTGGCTCGGGGCGGCCCTTCAGGGCGATCTCGGCACCGCGCTGACCAACAAGCAGGACATCGCCACCTCGATGGGGCTGCGCCTTGGCAACACGCTGTTCCTGGCCTTCTGGGCGGCGCTGATCTCGGTGCCGACGGCGATCCTGCTCGGGTTGATCGCGGTGCGTTATCAGGGCCGCTGGCCCGACAAGCTGATTTCCGGGGTGACGCTGGCCACCGTCTCGGTTCCCGAGTTCCTGCTCGGCTATATCGTGATGTTCTACCTGGCGGTGAAGTTCCGCGCCTTTCCCTCGGTCGCCACCGTCTATGACAGCATGTCGCTTGGCGAAAAGCTGAACGCCATCGCGCTGCCGGTGATCGTGCTGGTGCTGGTGGTGCTCGGCCACATGATGCGGATGACCCGCGCGGCGATCCTGAACGTCATGCAGTCGGCCTATGTCGAGACGGCCGAGCTGAAGGGCCTGCGCCCCTTCACCGTGATCGCCCGCCATGCCTTTCCGAACGCCATCGCCCCGGTGGTCAATGTGGTGATGATCAACCTCGCCTATCTGGTGGTCGGCGTCGTCGTGGTCGAGGTGGTCTTCGTCTATCCCGGCATGGGGCAGTATCTGGTCGATCACGTCTCCAAGCGCGACGTGCCGGTGGTGCAGGCCTGCGGGCTGGTCTTCGCCGCGGTCTATATCGGGCTGAACATGCTGGCCGACGTCATCTCGATCCTCGCCAACCCGCGGCTGAGGCACCCGAAATGATGCGCATCCCGATTTCCGCCCTGATCGGGCTGACCCTCACCGCGCTCTACTTCCTCGGCGCGATCTTCGCCGGGCTGGTCGCGCCCTACGGCATGGCCGAAATCGTCGGCGACAGTTGGGAACCGGCCTCGGCCGCGCATTGGCTCGGCACCGATTCGATCGGCCGCGACCTGCTGTCGCGGATGATCTGGGGCGGGCAGGTGACGATCTTCGTCGCCACCGCCGGCACCATCCTCAGCTTTGTCACCGGCTCGGTCCTCGGCTTCACCGCGGCGGTGGCCGGCGGCTGGATCGATCAGGCGCTGTCGCGCTTTGTCGATCTGATCATGGCGGTGCCGGCGCTGATCTTCGCGCTGGTGGTGCTGTCGGTGATGCCGGTCACCCTGCCGGTGCTGATCCTGGTCATGGGGCTTCTCGATGCCACCCGGGTCTTCCGCCTCGCCCGTGCGGTGGCGGTCGACATCACCGTGATGGACTACGTCGAGGCGGCGCGCCTGCGCGGCGAGCGCCGCGCCTGGATCATCTTCCGCGAGATCCTGCCCAACGCGCTGTCGCCGCTGGTCGCCGAGATGGGGCTGCGCTTCATCTTCATGGTGCTCTTCATCTCGACGCTGTCGTTTCTCGGCCTCGGGGTGCAGCCGCCGCTGGCCGACTGGGGCGGCATCGTCAAGGAGAACAAGGAAGGCATCGTCTACGGCATCCCCGCCGCCCTGATCCCGGCGATCGCCATCGCCACGCTGGCGATTTCGGTCAACCTGGTCGCCGACTGGATCCTGAACCGCACGACCAGCCTGAAAGGGGGCCGCGGTGGCTGACACCCTTCTCGATATCCGCAACCTCAGGATCGAGGCCACCGCCTATCCGCCCGGCGAGGCGCCGCGCGACCTGGTCATCGTCGATGACGTGTCGCTCAGGCTGGACAAGGGCCGGGTGATGGGGCTGATCGGCGAATCCGGCGCCGGCAAGTCGACCATCGGCCTGTCGGCGATGGCCTACGGGCGCGGCGGCGTGCGCATCACCGGCGGCCAGGTCCTGCTGAATGGCCGCGACATCCTTGCCGCCGGCCCCGCCGGCCTGCGTGCATTGCGCGGCCGAGAGGTCACCTATGTCGCGCAGTCGGCGGCGGCGGCCTTCAACCCGGCGCGCCGGCTGATGGACCAGGTGATCGAGGCGACGCTTTGGCACCGGCTGGCCGGCCGGGCCGAGGCCGAGGCCCGCGCCATCGGGCTTTTCCGCAGCCTTGGCCTGCCCGCGCCGGAAACCATCGGCAACCGCTATCCGCATCAGGTCTCGGGCGGGCAGTTGCAGCGGGTGATGACCGCGATGGCGCTTTGTCCGAAGCCCGATCTGGTGATCTTCGACGAGCCGACCACGGCGCTTGACGTCACCACCCAGATCGACGTCCTGGCGGCGATCAAGACCGCGATCCGCGAGACCGGGGTGGCCGCACTCTACATCACCCATGACCTTGCCGTGGTCGCCCAGGTCGCCGACGAGATCATGGTGCTGCGTCACGGCAAGATGGTCGAGGCCGGCGAGACCGGCCAGATCATCACCGCCCCGCGGCAGGACTATACCCGGGCGCTGGTCTCGGTCCGCAGCATCGATCACGCCGAAAAGCCGCCCGCCGACGAACCGGTGCTGCGGGTCGAGGGCGTCACCGCCCGCTATCCCGGCCTGCCGGTCGACGTGCTGCGGAATGTCTCGGTCAGCCTTGACCCCGGCCATACGCTGGCGGTGGTCGGCGAAAGCGGCTCGGGCAAGTCGACGCTGGCGCGCGCGATCACCGGTCTCTTGCCGCCGGTGGCGGGGCAGATGCGCTTTGCCGGCCGCACCCTTGCGCCGCAGCTTGCCGGGCGCACCAAGGATGATCTGCGCGAGTTGCAGATGATCTACCAGATGGCCGATGTCGCGATGAACCCGCGCCAGACCGTCGGCACGATCATCGGCCGGCCGCTGGAGTTCTACTTCGGCCTGAAAGGCGCCGAGCGCGACGCCAGGGTGCAGGACCTGCTTGACGCGATCGAGATGGGCAAGGGCTATGCCGATCGCTACCCGGCCGAACTGTCGGGCGGCCAGAAACAGCGGGTCTGCATCGCCCGGGCGCTGGCCGCAAAGCCGCGGATGATCATCTGCGACGAGGTGACATCGGCGCTGGATCCGCTGGTCGCCGACGGCATCCTGCGGCTGCTTCTCGACCTTCAGGCGCGCGAGGGCGTGGCTTATCTCTTCATCACCCATGATCTGGCGACGGTGCGCGCCATCGCCGACAGCATCGCGGTGATGCATCAGGGCCGGGTGGTGCGCTACGGCACGAAATCCGAAGTCCTCGCCCCGCCCTTCGACGATTACACCGACCTCCTGCTGTCCTCGGTGCCCGAGATGCGGCTGGGCTGGCTTGAGGGCGTCATCGCCTCGCGCCGGATGGAGGGTGCCGGCAACTGAACCGGCGGGATCGGGGGGCCCGGCCCCCTGCCCCGCGCCTATTCCGCCGGCCGACCGGGGGTCGCGGCGGACAGGGTGCGCGGCCGCAGCGGCACGATCCGGCGCACCACGACATAGAAGATCGGCACGAACAGCACCCCGAGGATCGTCGCCGACAGCGTGCCGCCCAGAACCCCGGAACCGATCGCATTGCGCCCGGCCGACCCGGCGCCGGTCGACAGGACCAGCGGCAGCACCCCCAGCGAAAACGCCATCGAGGTCATCAGGATCGGCCGGAACCGCAGCCGCGACGCCGCGACCACGGCGCGGTAAAGGTCCTCTCCCGCCTCCTGACGCTCGCGCGCGAACTCGACGATCAGGATCGCGTTCTTGCCGGTCAGGCCGATCACCGTCAAGAGTCCGACCTGGAAGAAGACGCCATTGTCAAAGCCCCCGGCCCAGGCGCCCAGAAGCGCGCCCAGAACCCCGATCGGCATCGCCAGCATCACCGCGAAGGGCACCGCCCAGCTCTCGTAAAGGGCGGCCAGGCTGAGAAACACCGCTGCCAGCGACAGCGCGTAAAGCAAGGGCGCCTGATTGCCCGAGGCGCGTTCCTCCAGCGACAGCCCGGTCCAGGCGAGGCCGAAGCCCGGCGGCAAGGTATCGACGATCCGCTCCATCTCGGCCATCGCCTCGCCCGACGACACCCCGGGCGCCGGCGTGCCCTGGATCTGCATCGCCGGCACCGAATTGTAGCGCGTCAGCCCCTGCGGCCCGAACACCCAGGACCCGGTGGCGAAGTTCGAGAACGGCACCAGCCCGCCGCCGGCATTGCGCACCCGCCAACGCTCGATATCCTCGGGGGCGGCACGCGCATCGGCCTCGCCCTGGACATAGACCCGCTTGATCCGCCCCTCGTCGAGGAAATCGTTGACATAGGTGCCGGCCCAGGCGGTGGTCAGGAGGCTGCCGACATCGCGCGCGCTGACCCCCATCGCGCCGGCGCGGCGCCAGTCGATGTCCAGCCGGTATTGCGCCGCATCCTCAAGCCCGCTGGGCCGGGCCGAGGCGATCAGCGGGCTTTGCGCCGCAGCACCCAGCACCTGGTTGCGCGCCGCCAGAAGCTGCTCGTGGGTCTGCCCGCCGCGCGCCTGCAGAAAGAAGTCGAAGCCGGCGACATTGCCAAGCTGGCTCACCGCCGGCGGCACGATCGGAAAGACCATCGCGTCGCGGATCCGTGACAGCGCGCCAAAACCGCGCCCGGCGATCGCCTTGGCGCTCTGGTCCGGGCGGGTGCGCATCGACCAGTCCTTGAGCCGCACGAAGGTCAGCCCGACGTTCTGGCCCTGGCCGATGAAGCTGAAGCCGACGACGCCGAACATCGCCTCGACATTCTCGGCCTCGGCGTCAAGGAAATGATCCTCGATCTGGCGGATCACCTCCAGCGTGCGCCCCGCCGTCGCCCCGGAAGGTGCGCTGACCAGGGTGAACATGATGCCCTGATCCTCGTCGGGCAGAAAGCCGGTCGGGGTGCGCAGGAACAGGAATACCACCGCCGCGCCGATCCCGGCATAAAGGATGCCAAGCCGCAGCGGCCGGCGGATCAGCCAGCCGACGCTGCCGCCATAGCCGCGGGTCAGCCCGGCAAAGCCGCTGTTGAACCAGGCCGCCGGCCCGCGCCGGCGCAGCTTCGGCGGGCGCAGGATCGAGGCGCAAAGCGCCGGCGTCAGCGTCAGCGCCACCACCACCGACAGCACCATCGCCGAGACGATGGTGACCGCAAACTGCCGGTAGATCACCCCGGTCGAGCCGGGAAAGAACGCCATCGGCACGAAGACCGCCGACAGCACCATGGCGATGCCGATCAGCGCCCCGGTGATCTGGCCCATCGACTTGTAGGTCGCCTCGCGTGGCGAAAGCCCCTCTTCCTCCATGATCCGCTCGACATTCTCGACCACCACGATCGCGTCATCGACCAGAAGGCCGATCGCCAGCACCAGTGCCAGCATGGTCAGCGTGTTGATGGTGAAGCCGGTCGCCGCCAGAACCCCGAAGGTGCCGAGGATCACCACCGGCACCGCCAGCGTCGGGATCAGCGTGGCGCGGATGTTCTGCAAGAAGAGCAGCATCACCAGAAACACCAGCCCGATCGCCTCGAACAGGGTCTTGACCACCTCTTCGATCGAGATCCGCACGAAGGGCGTGGTGTCATAGGGGATGACATAGCGCACGCCTTCGGGAAAGAACGCCGACAGTTCCTCGATCCGGGCACGCACCCGGTCGGCGGTGTCCAGCGCATTGGCGCCCGAGGCCAGCTGGATCGCCATGCCGCTTGCCGGCTGGCGGTTGAAGCGGGCAATGGTCTCGTAGCGGTCGGCGCCGATCTCCACCCGCGCCACGTCGCGCACCAGCACCAGCCCGCCGTCGGTCTCGGCACGGATCACGATCTGCTCGAAATCCTCGGGCGTCCGCAACAGGGATTGCGCGGTCACCGTGGCGTTCAGCATCTGGCCCTCGGGGGCGGGCAGCGAGCCGAAGGCGCCGGCCGAGATCTGCGCGTTCTCGGCCGAGACCGCAGCGACCACATCGCCCGGGGTCAGCCCGAAGGCCGCCAGTTTCGACGGATCAAGCCAGATCCGCATCGCATAGGGCGAGCCGAAGGACTGGATCGCGCCGACCCCTTCGATCCGGCTGAACTCGTCGACGAGATTGCTGGCCATGTAGTCCGACAGGTCGAACTGGTCGAGGCCGCTGTCCCCGGCAATCAGGCCGATCACCATCAGGAACCCGGCCGAGGACTTGCGCACCGTGATGCCCTGGCGCTGCACCGGTTCGGGCAGCAAGGGTGCCGCCTGTGCCAGCTTGTTCTGGACCTGGACCTGGGCGATGTCGGCATCGGTGCCGGTCTCGAAGCTGAGCGTGATCTGCGCCCGCCCGGCCGCGGTGGAACTGGACGAGAAGAACCGCAGCCCGTCGATCCCGGTCAGCTGCTGCTCGATCACCTGGGTGACGGTCGAGGCGGTGGTCTCGGCCGAGGCGCCGGGGAAGGTCGCGGTGACACTGACCGAGGGCGGCGCGATATCGGGATATTGCGCCACCGGCAGGGTGACGATCGCCAGCACCCCGATCCCCATGATCAGGATCGAGATCACCCAGGCGAAGACCGGCCGGTCGATGAAGAAACGTGCCATCGCCCGCCCCTGCCCCCCCGGATCTCAGCGTATCGCCGGCGCGGCGTCAGCCGCCGGGGTGGTGCCATCTTCGGCCGGCGCGCGTTCCTCGGGCGTGACGGTGGCGCCGGGCGGGGCCTTTTGCAGGCCGGCGACGATCACCCGGTCGCCATCGGCAAGCCCGGCGCTGACCACCCAATGCGCCCCGCGCGAGCGCAGCACCGAAAGGCTACGCTCCTCGACCAGATTCTGGTCGGTGACGACCATCGCCACCGGACGGCCGCGGCGGTCGCGGCTGACCGCTTCCTGCGGCACCAGAAAGGCACCGGCCGCCACGCCCTGCGGCATCTCGACCTGGACATACATGCCCGGCAGCAGCAGCTTTTCGGGGTTGGCGAACTGCATCCTGAGGGTGATCACCCCGGTCTGTTCGTCGACATGCGGCTCGGCCGCGGTCAGCAGGCCGGCGTGGCCGTAGACCGCGCCATCGGCCAGCAGCAAGGACACCGTCTGCTCGGCCCGCGACATCTGCGCGATCGACCGGCCGCGCCGCCAGGCCAGCATCTCGGCCGCCGACTGGGTGACATCGACCAGGATCGGGTCAAGCTTGCGGATCACCGCCAGCGGCTCGGCCTGCCCCGCCGTCACCAGCGCGCCCTGGGTGGTCAGCGATCGCCCGACCGTGCCCGACAGGGGCGCCCGGATCACCGTGCGGTCAAGGTTGATGCCGGCCGCCAGCTGTCCGGCCCTGGCCACCGCCAGCCCCGCCTCGGCGGCGTCGCGCTCGGCCAGCGCCGCCTCGTAATTCTGCTCGGCCACCACCTTGCGCTCGTAAAGCTCGGTGACGCGGTCGAAATCCCGCCGTGCCGCGCGCAGCCGTGCCTCGGCCTGCGCCACCTCGGCGGCGGCGGCGGCGGCCTGCGCCTGATAGCTGGCCGGGTCGATGCGGTAGAGCGGATCGTCCAGCGCCACCTCGGCGCCCTCGTCGAACAGCCGCTCGGTGATGATCCCGGCGACCTGCGGGCGCACCTCGGCGGTGCCCGAGGCGACAACCCGGCCGGGCAGCAGCGTGGTCAGCGTCACATCCGTCGCGCGCAGGGTGACCACCGTCACCTCGGGCGGCGGGCGGGCGCCCTCTTGCGCCGGGGCCGGGCCGGCAAGCCCCAACGCCACCGCGACAGCCAGCACCACCGACACGAGCCCGGCCAGTGCAGCAGCCGGCGCGCGCCACAGGGCGCCGCCGTCCCGGTCCGGTCCGATGTCTTCAAAATCTCTGCGCATGGCGTTCACGTTCCCAGGATTCGGGATACAGCGCCCGCGCCCCGATCACAATGCACAACCCTGTGCGGCACCGCGGCGGCGCCCTTGCAAGGGCGCACAGCCGGCCGACCTTCCCGCCAGCCGTCAGCCGTGGCGGATCATCACATGGCGCAGCACGGTATAATCCTCCAGCGAATGGGCCGACAGATCCTTGCCGTAGCCCGACTGCTTCAGCCCGCCATGCGGCATCTCGTTGACCAGCATGAAATGGGTGTTGATCCAGGTGCAGCCATAGCGCAGCCGCGCCGCCGTCGCCATCGCCCGGCCCACATCCCGGGTCCAGACCGACGAGGCCAGCCCGTAGTCGCTGTCATTGGCCCATTTCACCGCCTCATCCACCTCCGCGAAGGGCGTGATGGAAACGACCGGACCGAAGACCTCGCGCCGCACGATCTCGTCGGACTGCCGCGCCCCGGCGATCACCGTCGGCCGGTAGTAAAAGCCGCCCTCGCCCATCGCCTCGCCGCCGGTGGTGACCTCGATATGGGCCTGCTCGCGCGCGCGCTCGACGAAACTCGCCACCCGGTCGCGCTGGCGCAGCGAGATCAGCGGCCCGATCTCGTTGGTGCTGTCATCCGCCTGGCCAAGCACGATGGTCGAGACCGCCGCGGTCAGGTCGGCCACCAGCCGGTCATGGATCTTGCGCCCGGCATAGACCCGGCAGGCGGCGGTGCAATCCTGCCCGGCGTTGTAATAGCCAAAGGCGCGCAGCCCGGCGACCACCTCCGAGACATCGGCATCGTCGAAGACCAGAACCGGCGCCTTGCCGCCCAGTTCCAGATGGGTGCGCTTCACCGTCCGCGCCGCCGCATCCAGCATCTTGCGCCCGGTCGCCACGTCGCCGGTCAGCGAGATCATGTCGACGCCGGGATGGTTGATCAGATAGCTGCCGACCGTCTCGCCCCGCCCCGGCAGCACGTTGACCACGCCTTCGGGCAGCACCTCGGCCAGGATCCGCGCCAGCTTCAGCGCCGTCAGCGGCGTCTGTTCGGAGGGCTTGAAGACCACGGTATTGCCACCGGCGATCGCCGGCGCCAGCTTCCAGGCCATCATCATCAAGGGATAGTTCCAGGGCGCGATCGAGGCGACGACGCCGACCGCGTCGCGGCGGATCATCGAGGTGTGGCCGGCAAGGTATTCGCCGGCAATGGTGCCGTGCAGGCAGCGCACCGCGCCGGCAAAGAAGCGAAAGCAGTCGATGACGGCGGGCAGTTCGTCGCCGCGCGCGGCATTGATCGGCTTGCCGCAGTTCAAGGCTTCCAGCGCGGCAAAGCCGTCGGCCTCGGCCTCGATCCGCGCGGCGATGGCCAGAAGCGCCGCCGACCGTTCCGCCGGCGTCGCCCGCGACCAGCCCTCGAAGGCGGCGCGCGCCGCCGCCACCGCCCGGTCGACCTGATCGGTCGAGGCCTCGGGCAGATCGAGGATCAGCGCCCCGGTGCGCGGGTTCAGGACCTTCTCGCCCGGCTCCTGCCCGGCCTCGAAGCGGCCGCCGATCAACAGACCGGTGTCGAACTCGATGCTCATCGCGGTCTCTCCTTCATTTCCCGCCGCCGGCGGTCTCTTCGGCCCCGCGGGTCAGGTAATAGGCTGCAAGGATCGGCAGGAAGGTCGCCATGACGACGACGATCGCCACCACATTGGTCACCGGCCGCTGCCGGGGCCGCACCAGTTCGTTCAGCATCCAGATCGGCAGGGTCGATTGCTGGCCGGCGGTGAAGGTCGTCACGATCACCTCGTCGAAGGAAAGCGCGAAGGCCAGCATTCCGCCCGCCAGCAGCGCCGAGCCGAGGTTGGGCAGGATGACATGGGCAAAGGTCTGGAAGGCGTTGGCGCCGAGGTCGGCGGAGGCCTCCAGCATCGAGGCCCCAAGCCGGCGAAACCGCGCCACCGCGTTGTTGTAGACGATGACGATGCAGAAGGTGGCGTGGCCAAGGACGATGGTGAAGGTGGAAAACGGGATCTCGCCGATCGCGAAGGCCGAGCGCAGCGACATGCCGGTGATGATCCCGGGAAGGGCGATCGGCAGCACCACCAGAAGCGAGACGGTATCGCGCCCGAAGAACCGCGCCCGCGCCATCGCGGCGGCGCAAAGCGTGCCGAGAACCAGCGCCATCGCCGAGGAAATCGCCGCCACCCTCAGCGACAGATACAAGGGCGGCCAGATATCGGCGCGGTTCCAGGCAACGGCGAACCACTTCGCCGTCAGCCCCGGTGGCGGAAACTGATAGCTGCGCTCCTCGGTGGTAAAGGCGTAAAGGAAGATCAGCACGATCGGCAGGTGCAGGAACAGCAGACCGCCGACCGCGGCGAGGGTCAGGGCAAGGGGTGGCCGTCCGTCAGAGCGCATCGAAGGCCCCCGACTTCCGCGCCAGCGTCAGATAGACCAGCATGATGACGATCGGCACCACCGCGAAGGCGGCGGCAAGCGGAATGTTCCCGGCCGTGCCCTGCAATGAGAACACCGTCTGGCCGATGAAGAACCGGCTCGACCCGATGATCTGCGGGATGATGTAATCGCCAAGTGTCAGCGAGAAGGTGAAGATCGAGCCGGCGATCACCCCGGGCAGCGCCAGGGGCAGGATCACGCTGCGCAAGGTCCGCCAGCCGCCCGCGCCAAGATCGGCCGAGGCCTCGAGCATCGAGGCCGGAACCCGCTCCAGCGCCGCCTGCATCGGCAGGATCATGTAGGGAAGCCAGACATAAAGAAAGACCAGGAAGGTGCCGATATAGCTGGTGGAAAGCGAATTGCCGCCGATCACCGGCGTGGCCAGGACCGCGCTCAGGACGTTGCCCGCGCCGATCCCCTCGGCGGCCCAGGTGACGATCCCCTCCTTGGCCAGGATCAGCTTCCAGGCATAGACCTTGACCAGATAGCTCGACCAGAGGGGCAGCATGACCCCGAGGTAGAAGACCGCCTTCCAGCGCCCCTTGGCATGGCGCGCGGCGAAGTAGGCGACCGGAAAAGCCAGCACCACCGCCGCCAGCGTCACCGCCGCCGCCATCGTGACCGTGCGCAGGATGATGTCGAAGTTCGACGGGATCAGCAGCTCGCCGTAAGTCCTCAGCGTGAATTCCGGGACGACGAGGCCGGAAAACCGGTCGATCGAGTAGAAGCTCTGGACCAGCAGCGCCACCAGCGAGCCGATATAGACGACGCCCAGCCACAAAAGCGGCGGCAACAGCAACAGCGCGGTCAGCAGCTTCGGCCGCCGCCAGAACAGCCCGGTCAGCCGGTCGCCCGGCCCGCGAGCCGGATGGGTGGCCGCGCTCATGCCTCGCCCGCCATCAGATGCAGCGCTGACGGCTCCCAGTCGAGCGTAACCTCGGCACCGACTTCGGGCACCGCCACCCCCGCCGGGACCAGCACGGCAATCCCGTTTTCATCTTGGCCCAAATACCTCGGGGCGTCCGTTGGTCCGCCATCGGCCCGAGGACCAATCGACGCGGGCGGCGCCCCGGCCTGCACCATCAGCCGGGTGCCGGCACCCAGATAGCGCGCGCCGGTGACGGTGCCCGTAAGCCGCCCGTCCGCGACCAGCCGGATCGCCTCGGGGCGCAGGCTCGCCCAGGCGCGCGGCCCGCCGAGGGCCACCGTCAGGTCGGGCGGCAGCACATTGGACGAACCGACGAAATCGGCGACGAACCGGGTCGCCGGGCGCTGATAGATATCCGACGGGGTGCCGACCTGCGCCACCCGCCCCTCACTGAAGACCGCGATGCGGTCGGCCATGGAAAGCGCCTCGCTCTGGTCGTGGGTGACGAAGACGAAGGTGATTCCAAGGCGTTGCTGAAGGCTCTTCAACTCGTCCTGCATCGCCTCGCGCAGCTTCAGGTCCAGCGCCCCCAGCGGCTCGTCCAGCAACAGGACCCGCGGCTCGCCCACCAGCGCGCGCGCCAGCGCCACGCGCTGACGCTGGCCGCCGGACAGCTGCGCCGGCTTGCGGTCGCCGAAACCGTCAAGCTTGACCAGCGCCAGCATCTCCTCGGCCCGCGCAAGCCGTGCCCGCCGCGCCACCCCCCGCACCATCAGCCCGTAGGCGACATTGTCGCGCACCGACATATGCGGGAAAAGCGCATAGTCCTGAAAGACCGTGTTCACATGGCGCCGGTTGGGCGGCACCGATCCCATGTCCTGCCCGAAGATCCGAACGGCGCCCGCGCTCGGCATCTCGAAGCCCGAGATGAGGCGCAGGCAGGTCGTCTTGCCCGATCCCGACGGCCCGAGCATGGCAAAGAACGCGCCCTCGGCGATGGAAAGGTCGACCTGGTCCACGGCTTTCACCACGCCGAAATGGCGCGAGACGGAACGGAATTCGACGGCTGGGGTCATGGCGATTTCAATGTCCGGTGATGATGCCCCCCCCACCCCATCCCTCCCCCACGGGGGGGGGAGGGAGGCGAGGGAAGCCTTGCGTCGGTGCGAATGCCGGCGGGTGATCGGATGCGCCTCCCCTCCCCCTCGTGGGGAGGGGATGGGGGCGGGGGGCCTGTGCCGCCCCCACCTTGCGCGCAATTCGCGACCGGCGTGGTCCAGAAGCGGATCTTGGCGAAATCGTCCATGCCGTTGGCGGTGCAGCCCTCGGCGGTCTGCATCCCCGAGCCGTCGGTGCAGGAGGCCGGCGTCACCGGGTTGGAGCCGAACCAGACCGAAAGGTCGGATTGCAGGTTGGACGAGATCGTGTGCTCCATCCACTGGTAGGCGCAGTTCGGATGCGCCGCCTCGGCATGCATCATCGTGGTGTCGGCCCAGCCGGTGGCGCCCTCCTGCGGGATCGTCGAGGCGATCGGCAGCCCCTCGCCCTTCAGAAGGTTGACCTGAAACGGCCAGGACCCCGAGGCGACGACGCCTTCGTTCTTGAAGTCGTCCATCTGGATGAAGGCGTCATGCCAGTAGCGGCTGACCAGTTCGCGCTGGCCGCGCAGCAGGTCAAGTGCTGCCTTGTACTGGTCCTCGTTCAACTCGTAGGGCGAGGTGATGCCAAGTTCGGGCTTCGTCGCCATCAGGTATTGCGCGGCGTCCGCGACATGGATCGGCCCGTCATAGGCCTGGACCCGGCCCTTGTTCGGCTTGCCGTCGGGCAGCACCTGCTCCTCGAACACGACCGACCAGGATTTAGGCGCCTCGGGGAAAACCTCGGTGTTGTACATCAGCACGTTCGGCCCCCACTGGTAGGGCACGCCGTAATGCACCCCGCCGACGGTGAACCAGGGCGCGTCCTTCAGCCGGTCGTCGATCTTGCCCCAGGACGGGATCAGGTCGATGTTGATCGGCTGCACCCTTTTGCCGGCGACCAGGCGCAGCGAGGCATCACCCGAGGCGGTGACAAGGTCAAAGCCGCCCTCGTTCATCAGCGCCACCATCTCGTCGCTGGTATTGGCGGTCTTGATGTTGACCTTGCAGGCGGTCGCCTCCTCGAACTTCGTTACCCAGTCGAAACCGGCGTCGGTCTCGCCGCGCTCGATATAGCCCGGCCAGGCGACGATATCGACCTGGCCCTCGCCCGCGCCCAGTGCCGCAACCTGGGCGGCCGCCGGCCCGACCGTGGCCCCGGCGATCGCCACGATGGCGGTGGAAATCATGAGTTTTTTCATGGTGCTGTCATCCTCTCCTGTGGCAGGCCCGTTACATCAGGCCAAGTTGTTTGTAAAAGCCGAGTGCATCGTAATAGTCGGCCTGATGGACGATCCTGCCGTCCTTCACGCGAAACATCGACATGCCGTGAAAGCTGAAAGGCTTGCCGGTGGCGCCGGTGCCGTCGGCCCAGTCGCCGGTATTGGTGCCGCCGAAGATCCATTCGAAGGCAACCGCGTCGCCGGCCACCACCGGATCGCCGTCGCGGGTCCAGACCGCATCGGGGGCGGCGTTGAGAAAGGCGTCGATCACCTGCGTCTTGGCCGCCTCGCGGCCCTCGACCGGGGTGCCGACCGCGGCATCGTAATAGCGCACTTCCTCGGCCAGCAAGCCGGCCGCCGCGACGCTGTCATGGGCGTTCCAGGCAGCAAGATAGTCATCGACCACGGCAAGCGCGTCCTGAGCCATTGCGACGCCGGTGCCGACCACGCATGCGACCGGGATCGCCACGATCCTCAGGCCGCGCAAAAAGGCCGTCCACATTTCGGTTCCCCCCATAGCGACGGGCACCGCAGCGGCGGCACCCCGTCCGGCCAGAGACTGCGCCGGGCCGGCTGCAATCGCAATATCAAAACAAAGATATGTGATATCGGTAATTCCGATCTATCAGCGTTCGGGAACCGCCCCCTGCGCGGCGCGGACGAAGGCCCGCGCCAGCGGCGACAAGGGCGCGCCCTTGCGCCAGCAAAGCCCGACCTGAACCGACGGCAGGTCGCCCGAGACATCGCGGATCTCGATCCGGTCGCCCTCCAGCGACCACGGCCGGTAGACCAGCGAGGGCAGGATCGCGACGCCGGCCCCGGTCGCCACCAGGCTGCGCACCGCCTCGACCGAGCGGGTGCGAAAGGCGATGTCGGGCTTGACCGACAGCGCCGCCATCAGCCGCCGGGTGCTTTCCTCGATCTCGTCCACGGTCAAGAGGATCAGCGGCTCTCCCGCCAGCTGGTCGAGCGCGATCGCCTCGGCCTCGGCCAGCCGGTGACCAAGCGGCAGCCAGAGCCGGTAGGGCGAGACCAGCAGGCTCTCGACCTGAAGCGCCGAGCGGTCGCGGATCGACGAGGTCAGCATCACCGCCACGTCCAGCTCGCCGCCGATCAGCAGATGCTGAAGATAGTCGCCGTTGTCCTCGATCGCCGACAGCTCCACCTGCGGCCAGGCGCGGCGGAACCGCGACAGGATGTCCGACAGCACATAGCCCGCCACCAGCGAGGTCACGCCCAGCGACAGCCGCCCCGCCATCGGGCCGGCATCGTCGCGAAAGGCCATCCGTGCGGTCGAGACATCGCCGAGGATCTTGGTCGCGTGGCGCAGGAAAAGCGATCCCTTGTGGGTCAGGTCAAGTCCGCGCGCCCGGCGGTCGAACAATGTCACCCCCAGATCGGCCTCCAGCGTCTGGATCGCCTCGGTCACCGAGGATTGCGAGATCGACAGCGCCCGCGCCGCGCCCGAAACGCTGCCCGCCTCGGCGACCGCGACGAAGAACTGCAACTGCCGGATCGTGAACGCCATGCCGACCGCCCCCCTTGCGCCCATCTCACCGCTTCGCGCGCCGCGGTCAATCACGGTATCAGGCGGGCGCATTTCCGCCCGTCGCCGGTGCATGGTGGATTGTAAAGGTTTTGTGACAGTTTTATGACGGCACGACTCAGGTCAGGATTGCCCGATTGCCCGAAACCTCACCCCTGCTCTTCGTTCTTCACGTCGCCGGTGCGGCGGCGCTGCTGATCTGGGCGGTGCGGCTGGTCCGCACCGGGGTCGAGCGCGGCTGGTCGGTGCCGCTGCGCCGGCTGTTGCGGCGCGGCGGCGACAACCGGCTGGCGGCGGCGCTGACCGGCATGGCCGCGGCGATCGGCCTGCAAAGCGCCACCGCGGTCGCGATCCTGACCAGCAACTTCCTCGCCGCCGGAACGCTCGCCGGAACGACCGGGCTTGCCATCCTGCTTGGCGCCGATCTCGGCTCGGCCATCGTCGCGCAGATCCTGCTGTCGCGGGCCGACTGGCTGGTGCCGGTGCTGCTGGTCGCCGGTGTCGCGCTGTTTCTCAGGACGCGGTCACGCGACTACCGGATGGCGGGGCGCGTGCTGATCGGGCTGGCGCTGATCTTCGTCTCGCTGACGATGATCCGCACCGCGACCGAGCCCCTGGCCGACAGCCCCGGTGTCGCTGCGGTGATGGCGTATCTCGCGCGCGATCCGCTGACCGCCTTCGTCATCGGCGCCGGCTTTGCCTGGGCGGTCCTGTCTTCGGTCGCCGCGGTCCTCTTGTTCGTGACGCTCGCGGCGCAGGGCATCCTGCCGGTCACCGCCGGCGTCGCGATGGTGCTTGGCGCCAACCTCGGCGGCACCATCACCGCCTGGATGCTGGCCTCGCGCACCGCCCTGCCGGCGCGCCGCGCGGTGATCGCCAACCTGGTGCTCAGGGGCGGCGGCGCGGCGCTGGCGCTTTTCGCGCTTGTCGCCCTGGCGCCGCCGCTTGAGCTTCTCGGCGCGACGCCGGCGCGGCAGGTGATCAACCTGCACCTCGCCTTCAACCTGGCACTCGCCACCCTGGCGCTGCCCTTCGTCGGCCCGATCCTGGCGCTGGTCTCGGCCTGGGTCCATGAGCCGGCCGAGGCGGCAAGCCTCGCACGCGCCAGCGCGCTTGACCCCGCGGCGCTGGCCGAGCCGAAGCGCGCCCTCGCCTGCGCCTCGCGCGAGGTCTTGCAGATGGGCGAGGCGGTCGAGGCAATGCTGCGCACCGTCCTGCCGCTTTACGCCGGCTGGAACGATGCCGTGGCCGACGCGATCCGCGCCAAGGAGGCCGAAGTCGACCGGATGCACATCGCCATCAAGCTCTACCTCGCGAAATTGCAACGCGGCACCAGCGACGAGGAGGTCACCACCCAGGCGCTGGAGCGTGCCGACATGGCGGTGAACCTTGAAAGCGCCGGCAACGCGATCGCCGACACGATGCTTGGCCTCGCCCGCAGGCTTGACCAGACCGGCACGGCCTTTTCCGAAAGCGGCTGGGCCGAGATACGCGATTTCCACGACCGGGTGCTGGCCAATGTCCAGGCGGCCCTCAACGTGCTGATGACGATGAACCCCGACGCCGCCCGGGCGCTGGTCGAGGAAAAGGACCGGGTCCGCGATGTCGAACTGGCGCTGCAACGCTCGCATCTCGACCGGCTGAAGCTGGGCCTGGCCGAAAGCATCGAGACCTCGAACATCCACCAGGAAACGCTGCGGGCCCTGAAACAGGTGAATTCGGCGCTGACCATGGTCGCCTACCCGATCCTGTCGGAGACCGGCGACCTGCTGTCCAGCCGCCTGACCCGCGGCGGCGCCTGACCTCAGGCCGCGACCGCGGCAAGGTGGCGGGCAAAGTCCGGACCGGACATCAGCGCCTTGCAGCGCGCGAACCGCGCGTCGGCATAGGCGCGAAAATCCTCGGCCGGATTGCCGTTCGCCAGCTGGATCAGCCCCCAGAGCGTCCAGAGAAGGTCGCACATCGCCTTGTAGATCACCATCCGGCCCCGGTCGCGGGCGAGCGGCGCGGCGCCGAAATAGGCGTGCAGCATCTCGTCTTCCTGGCCGGCATCGAAACCGGCCTCGACCGAAAGATCGCCCAAGTCCCACATCGGATCGTTCATGCCGGAATATTCCCAGTCGACGATCCACATCCGCGCGCCGGTATCGAGAAGGTTCTCGCACAGCGGATCGCAGTGGCAGGGGGCGAGCGGCAGCGGCCGGGCGGCCAGTGCGGCGCGCACCGCCTCGGCCTCGGCCACCACGTCGTGATAGCCCGCCGGCAGCGCCACATCCCTTGTCGCGAGGATGCCGAGGTAGTCGTCGATCATCGCGAACAGCTCGAAGCGGAACGGAAAGACCGCGCCGGATTCGTGCAGCCTGCGAAAAGCCGCCCCTGCCCGCGCCGGCGCGCCTGGCCGGGCGCGGAAATTGCCCGGGCTCATCGTCACCGCGCCGTCGATGAAGCGGGTCACCATCACCCCGCTCGCCGGGTCGGCATGGATCACCTCGGGGCCGACGCCGGCCCGCGCCGCCTCGGCCGCGGCCACCGCCTCGTTGGCGCGGTCGATGTAATCCTCGGTGCCCCTGCCCGGCAGGCGCAGGCAGAACCCGCCCAGCCGGTAGACCCGGTTGGTCAGCCCGCCCAGCCGCTGCGGCCGCGCCCGCTCGGCGCCAAGGGCCGCGACCCCGGCGATTGCCGCGGCCAGCGCCGCCCCGTCGTCTTCCTCCGCGCTTTCCATCCTCGTCCCCGCCTTGCCAAGCCGGGTGAAAGCTTGCACATTCCGGGCCGGATGGCTACCGGCGGCAAGGAGGCGGGCATGGGCGGGGCGACACATGACGGCCATCTCGGCGCGGTCTACGAGGCGAAAAGCCCCGAGGAGATCGCCGCCCTCTACGACCGCTGGGCGGCGGGCTACGAGGCCGAGATGGCGATGGCCGGCTACCGCCACCCGACGATCTGCCTTGGCCTGCTGGCCCGCCACCTGCCGAAGGGCGTGGGCCCGATCCTCGACGCCGGCGCCGGCACCGGCATACTCGGCGAATGGCTGGCGATCATGGGCTACCCCGAAGCCGAGGCGCTGGACCTGTCCGAGGGGATGCTGGCCATCGCGGCGCGCAAGGGGGTCTATGCCCGGCTGCACCGGCTGGCGCTCGGCTCTGCCCTGCCCTTCGCCGACGGCAGTTTCGCCGGGATCGTCGCGGCCGGCGTCTTCACCACCGGCCATGTCGGGCCCGAGGGGCTGGACGAACTGGTGCGGATCTGCCGGCCCGGCGGGGTGATCGTGCTGACCGTCAAGACCACGCTCTGGGACGGTGGATTCGCCGCCCGCGTCGCGGCCCTGGCGCCGGCAATCAGGATCGCCGAGGCGACCGCGCCCTATGTCTCGATGCCGGGTGAGGCGGCGACGGTCCCGAGCCTTGCCATCGTCCTGACAAAGGCGGCCTGAGCGGCGGCCACCGGCCGCCGCCGAAAGTTGTGGGGCGAATGCGCCCGACGCCGCTGGGTCTCAGCCCGCCGGCGAGGGTGCCGCGGCGGGCCGGGCGTCGGCCGCGGCCAGAAACTCGGCCGTCTCGCTGTCGTCCTCGGCGTTCAGGACCCGGCCGGGCTCGATCACGATCAGATCGCCCTCGATCGCGCAGGCGACGCGCTTCAGCTTCGGCAGCGACTTGCAGGGCGAGGCGCCGGTTTCGGCGTCATAAGGCAGGTTGTGCCAAGGGCAGACCACGCTGTCGCCGTCGACCCAGCCATTGGCCAGATCGCCGCCGGCATGCGGGCAGCGACGGGTCAGCGCCACCACCCGGGTCTCGTCCAGCCGCGCCACGCAAAGCGCCGCCGAGACGCCGCGCACCGCGCCGACCGGCACATCCGCCAGCGCCACCTCGAAGCCGCGGTCGGTGCGCCGGCCGATCGCCTCGGCCGGCCCAGCCTCGGGATCGCCCAGGGCCAGCGACGGCATCACCTTGTTGCGGGTGCGGACCGCCAAGCTGCGCAGAAAGCTCATCTGCAGCTTTGCCGGCACCCCGGCCAGCGGGCGCAGCACCGACGAGCGGTTCCATCCGGAATGGACATAGTCGTGGAAGTGAAGCTGCGGAAAGACCGGCCGCTCGACCGCAAGGCGGCACGAGATCGCAAAGCGGGTCTCGTCGGTGCGGTTCAGGATCGAGCCATGGACATGGTCGGTATGGAACATCAAGACATCGCCCGGCTCGAGGTCGAAGGTCCAGGTCCGGTGCAGCTTCTGCGCATCGGCGATGTCGCCCGACCGCTTGAAGCGGAACTCTCCGCCGTAGTCGTCGGGAAAGATCGTCATGCCGTTGCCCGGCCCGATCCGTCCCATCGCGAACCACAGGTTCAGCCCGTTCGACGGGCAGTCGAGCCAGCTGTCGCGATGCGGCCCGTGCGCGGCGATCTTGCCCTGGCCATGGCCCTTGGCGAAGTCGTTGAACGCCTTCTTGTGCGCCTGCGCGATGTCATAGGGAATGTGAAAGCGCACGTTCGGCGTGCGCTCGTAGTAAAAGGTCGTCACCCCGGGAAAGGCGCCGGACATGAACCGGTCGAGGAAGGCCTGCGCGGTCGGCTCGATCTCGGCATAGACCGCGTCGGTCATCTTCGGGATGTCGCCGGCCGCGACCCATTCGTGGATGCGGTGGAAGCCGTCGCTCATCGCCCGGTCGGCTGCCGCCTGACCGACGCTTTTCGCGATGCCGCGCAGGGCTGCGTCGCGCCACAGATCGTAAAGGCCGAAATGCTGAAGCGCGTTGCGAAAGACGAAGACCTCGCCCTTCACGATGCGGTCTGCCAAACCCTGACGGTTCAGCCCCTCGCCCTGATCGAATCGCAAGTCGTGATAGCCCACGGCAAATCTCCACGTCGAATGCCAGTCCGGCCCGCACCGGCGGCACCGTCCCGGCCTGCCGCACGGCAGGGGACAGCGCCGTGGCACGGGCGCCCTTCAAGGGTTTGATTGTAGCATCGGCCACGCAGATTCGCCGGAAAATCCGCGCCCTGCCCGCTTTCATTTCCATATCCGGCACAATCTGCCACGATCACCGGGAATTTGCCGATGTGCGGGTCGCGGCACGCGCCCTGGCGGCCGGGGTTTTGACCGGCGCCGGGTCGGTGGTATCGAATCGCGATGCACACGAGACAGGGAACGGCGATGGCACTGGCGATGGCGAAGGCGGCAGGGACGGCCCGCGGGGCGCAGGCCCCCGGGCCGGGGCTGCGCATCGCGATGGTGACGACCTTCTACCCGCCCTACCATTTCGGCGGTGACGCGATCTATGTGCAGCGGCTGGCGCGCGCCCTGGTGGCGCGCGGCCATCATGTCGAGGTGATCCACGACACCGATGGCTATCGCGCGATGACCGGGACGACCCCGGCCCTGCCGGCGCCGCATCCCGACGACCCGGTCGTCCACCGCCTCGCCTCGCGCAATCCGCGACTGGCCAGCCTGAGCGTGCAACAGCTTGGCCGCCCGACGCTGCATGCCCGCCGGCTGCACGCGCTTCTGGACGGGCGCTTCGACGTGATCCATTTCCACAATGTCTCGCTGATCGGCGGGCCGGCGATCTGGAAGATCGGCACCGGCGTCAAGCTGCACATGGCGCATGAGCACTGGCTGGTCTGCCCGACCCATATCCTGTGGCGCGACAACCGCGAGATCTGCGACGCGCGGCGCTGCCTGCGCTGCGTGCTGCGCCACCACCGGCCGCCGCAGCTGTGGCGCGCCACCGACCTGATCGCGCGCGAGGCCCGCCACGTCGACCGCTTCCTGACCCTCAGCCGGTCGGCCGCAGCCAATCACCGCGCCTTCGGCTTCGGCCCCGAGATGACGGTCTTTCCATCCTTCCTGCCGAAGGCCGAGGCGGCGCCGGCCGGTATCGCACCCGGCGCGGCGGCAGCCGGCGACGCGCCGTCGCGGCCCTATTTCCTGTTCGTCGGGCGGCTCGAGGTGATCAAGGGCCTGCAGGCGGTGATCCCGGAGTTTGACGCGGCGATGCCGGCCGACCTGCTGATTGCCGGCGACGGCGCCTATGAGGGCGCCCTGCGCCGGCTGGCAGAGGGCCGCGCCAACGTGCGCTTTCTCGGCCGCCAGACGATGGAGGAACTGCGCCATCTCTACCGCGGCGCGCGCGCGGTGCTGACGCCGTCGAACTGCTACGAGGTGTTTCCGCTGGTGGTTCTGGAAGCCTTCCGCGACAGCGCGCCGGTGATTGCGCGCGATCTCGGCCCCTATCCCGAGATCCTCGCCGAGACCGGCGCCGGGCGGCTTTTCCGCGACCGGGACGAGTTGCGCGCGGCGCTTCTGCATTATGCCGGCGACGCCGCCGCCGCGGCGCGCGACGGCGCCCGCGGTCGCGCCGCCTTCGAGCGGCAGTGGAGCGAGGACGTGGTGATCGCACAGTATTTCCGCCTGATCGCCGCTGCGGCGGATGAAAAGGGCCTGACCGCCACCGCCGGGCGGGCGCTGGCCGAGGCCGGTCGCACGGTGCCCGATCCGGCCCCCTGCCCGCCCGAGGCCAGCCCGCGCCCCCCCTGCCCGCTTGCCGGTGCGGCGGAATGACCGGGCCG
>PHEC01000076.1 GCA_002841115.1 Alphaproteobacteria bacterium HGW-Alphaproteobacteria-6
GGTGAACGGCCTGCTTGGCCGCCAGGTCCTGGTGACGCCGATGGCTGGGAGCGATACCTCCGAGCCGCGCCGGACCTTGAACCCGCTGTTCGTCGAGGCACTGATGGGTTGGCCCACCGGGTGGACCGGCTTCGCCTCTGTGGCAACGGCGTGGTCCCTCTGGTTGCGGCGCATGCGCTGCGAACTCTCGCGGCTGAACTGCTGGCCGATGGATGAGGCAGCGGCATGAAGCAGACGCGCGCCATGTCGCTCGTCGAAGCCGTCGCAAACGTGGTCGTCGGCTACGGCGTTGCCGTGGTCACCCAGATCCTGATCTTCCCGGTCTTCGGCCTGCACACGACGCTGGCGCAGAACCTGAAGATGGGCGCGCTGTTCACAGGGATCAGCATCATCAGATCCTTCGCCTTGCGGCGGCTGTTCGAACGGATCAAGGTTGCCAATCGCTCCGGCGGCCGTGGCGGACATGCAGAACCTGAACCGCCCCGTCGATGAGGGCGTAGTAGATACGCCAGCGTGTCGCTTTGCCGTAAAGCGCACGGCGGACGGCCAATTCGAAATCACGCGATTCCGGTGCAATCGGATGCGCATCGGGCATTGCGCCAAGGGCGAGGATGGTGTCGCGGATGCCCGCCAGCCATTCGTCCGCTGCCATAGGGTTGCGGTCGCGCAGATAATTCCATGACGCGGTCAGATCATCCGCCGCGTTCGGCGTGATGATCACGGGCAGAGAGGAAGTCATTTGGTCTGGACAAGGTCATCGAAGAACTGGCCCGCCTCGACGCCTTCACCGGCACGGGCCTGCGTCAGACCTTTGCGGATCCCGGCGACGGTTTCGGCATAGTCGAGCTGGTCCTGCATCTCCTGCCATGCGGCGGCGTCCATCACGACAACCGAGGGCTTGCCATTCACGGTCAGGATCTGCGGCCGACCGGTTTCCTTGATCTGCGCGATCAAGCGCGCCGAATCCCGCTTGAACTCGGTCAGCGGGCTGATGTCCTTGGTGATGTTCATGGCTGGGCTCCCAACGCGCATCGAATGAAGTGCGAATATAGCGTCTTTTTCAATGCGCGTCGAGATGTCTGGCGTTCAGCGGATGGAGTAAACCCTTCCCCGACCGTCCACCTTTTCCGAGGTGATGGTCAGGCCGAGCTTCTTCTTCAGCGCCCCGGCCATCGCACCCCGGATCGTGTGTGACCGCCAGTCCAGTGCAGCGACAATCTCCTCAATGGTGGCACCCTCAGGTGCGCGCAACATGGCGATCAGGGTGTCCTGCTTGGTGCCGATGCGGCGGCGCAGCGGTTCGGTGCCGCTCGTAATCGATGTCGCGGGTGCCGGATCGTCTGTGATCCCAAGCGTCGAATAGGCCAGCGGCGTGGCGCGCAAGGTGATCGAGCCGCGCTCTTCGTCGTGACGCCAGACCGTGTTCAGGTCGGTGGCGGCAACTTCCTCAAGGAGGGCGTGTTTCAGAAGGCTTTTGCACACATTGCCGACGGCACCACCTTTGAGCTTGGCCGTGATCGGAAACACCATCCCGTCGTCGCGTCCGCAGGCCGTTGAAAGGATGATGGATTGGGTGTCAGTCAGCTGGATCTGGGTCATCTTCGTCTCCGTATCGGGGCGCGACAACCGCAGCCCTCCTACGAGACCAAGCCCGCCACGTGTTCGCCTTCCTTGAAGGCGCTGTCGGTGATCTCGCGCAGTTTGGCGCTGTAGCGGTTCAGGGTGCCAACGTGCCCCCAATGAATCTCGTCGGGGCGGGTCTCGAAATGGTCAGCGCTGAGGGTTGCCAGCCGCTCGAGCATCCCGTCGATCTCGTGTTTGGCGGCAAGGAAGGCGTTCAGGGCTTTGGAGTTGTCGGTGGCGCGGTGGGTCATTTTGAAGGCTCCCTGATCGAGTTGCATCGCTTCGGTTGATCAACGTTCGCTCTAGTCCGGATGCTTATCAACCGAATAAGCTCATGGTTTTGAATGATAATCGGAGCACGTGATGGAAGGCATGAGCGAGCGGCAGTATGCCGCGCATGTCGGTCTGTCGCGGGGGGCAATCCAGAAAGCAAAGGAGTCCGGGCGGCTGGTTCAGCACGCCGATGGCTCGATTGATGCCATCGCTTCGGATGCGCGGCGGGCTGCGATGACCGACCCCGCAAAGCAGCGTGGCGCGAAGGCCGCGGCCGCGCCAGCCACGCCGAAGCTGAAGCCTGTGCCGGATACCGCGCTGTCAGCCGTGGGTGAGACGCTTCGCGACGAAGGGTTGCCCGCCCCGGTCAGCGGTGGTGGCACGACCTTCCTGCAGGCCAGGACCGCCAACGAGGTGCTGAAGGCGCAGGAGCGCAAGCTGAAGCTCGCCCAATTGAAGGGTGAGTTGATCGACCGCAATCGCGCGGTGGGGCTGGTGTTCCGGCTGGCGCGGGAGGAGCGCGATGCCTGGGTGACCTGGCCCGCGCGGGCCGCGGCGCTGATGGCATCGGAACTGGGGGTGATGATCGCGGATCACGGAATGCTGGAGCCCGCCATGATGCAGAAGGTTCTGGAAGCCCATGTCCGCGCCCAACTCGAAAGCCTCGCCGAGGTCCGCATCGACCTTCGCTGACGGCATGGATGGACCTTCGACCTTCGATGGCGCTGAAGATCTGCTGCGGTCCTGGGGCTTGGGCATCAAGCCCGATGCCGATCTGACGGTGTCGCAATGGGCTGATGCGCACCGGATGCTGGGGTCGCGCGCCAGCGCCGAGCCGGGACGCTACCGCACGTCGCGCACGCCCTACATGCGCGAAATCATGGATGCGCTGTCGCCGAGTTCAGCCGTCCAGCGCGTCGTGTTCATGAAGGCGGCACAGGTTGGTGCAACAGAGGCCGGGAACAACTGGATCGGTTTTGCCATCCACCAGGCGCCGGGCCCGATGCTTGCGGTGCAGCCGACCGTGGAACTGGCCAAGCGCAATTCGCGCCAGCGGATCGACCCGCTGATCGAGGAAAGCGCCGCCCTACGTGAACGGGTCAAACCGGCGCGGTCACGCGACGCGGGCAACACCATGCTGTCGAAGGAATTCGCGGGCGGCATCCTGATCATGACCGGGGCGAACTCGGCTGTCGGTCTGCGCTCGACCCCGGCGCGCTACATCTTTCTGGACGAGGTCGACGCCTATCCGGCCTCTGCGGATGAGGAGGGCGATCCGGTCAGTCTTGCCGAGGCGCGGTCGCTGACCTTTGCCCATCGGCGCAAGGTGTTTCTGGTCTCGACGCCGACGATCCGGGGGCTGAGCCGGATCGAGCGCGAATACGAGGCCAGCGATCAGCGCCGGTTCTTCGTGCCGTGTCCGCATTGCCGCCAGTTCCAGTGGCTGAAGTTCGAGCGGCTGCGCTGGGAAAAGACGCGGCCTGACGCTGCCGAATATCACTGCGAGGGCTGCGAACGCCCCATCGCGGAACACCACAAGACGGCGATGCTGGAGGCAGGCGAGTGGCGCGCAACCGCTGTCGCCGCCGATCCCGGCACCGTCGGCTATCACCTCTCGGCGCTTTACTCGCCGATCGGCTGGCTCAGTTGGGAGCGGATCGTGCGGTCATGGGAGGCAGCGCAGGGCTCGGACGAGGCGATCCGGGCGTTCAAGAACACGATTCTGGGCGAGACATGGGTTGAGAGCGGCGAAGCGCCGGACTGGTCGCGGCTTTATGATCGCCGTGAGTCGTGGAAGCCGGGCATCGTTCCGGCAGGCGGGCTGTTCCTGACCGCCGGGGCCGACGTCCAGAAGGACCGGATCGAGGTCGACGTTTGGGCGTGGGGCCGAGGTGGGACAAGCTGGCTGGTCGATCACATCGTTATCGACGGCGGCCCGGATCATCAGGGCGCGTGGGCGGAACTGACAAAGCTGCTGGATCGGACATGGACGCATCAGAACGGTGCGCATCTGCGGCTGGCCAAACTCGCCGTCGACACCGGCTATGAGGCTCCGGCCGTTTACGCCTGGTCGCGGCGGCAAGGGGTGGCGCAGGTTGCCCCGGTCAAGGGCGTCGAAGGGTTCAATCGCTCCAGCCCGGTATCGGGGCCGACCTATGTCGATGTGACCGACGCGGGCAAGCGTCTGCGCCGGGGCGCGCGACTCTGGACGGTGGCGGTTTCCACCTTCAAGGCGGAAACCTACCGCCATCTCGGCCTGCCGCGCCCGACGAAGGAGGAACTGGGCGAGGGGGTGCAGTTTCCGCCAGGCACAGTGCATCTGCCCGATTGGGTCGAAAGCGAATGGCTGAAGCAGCTGGTGGCCGAAGAACTGGTCACGGTGCGCACCAAACGCGGCTTTGCCCGGCTCGAATGGCAGAAGCTGCGCGAGCGCAACGAGGCGCTGGATTGCCGGGTTTACGCCCGCGCCGCCGCCTGGATCGTCGGGGCTGATCGCTGGTCCGAGGCGCGCTGGGTCGATCTGGAAGCGCAGGTGGCTGGGGATAGCAAGGATGAGGGGAGCCAAGACAAGGGTGCTGCCGGATCCATCCGTGCGGTTCGCAGTCCGGCACGGCGCAGGTCGGTGGCATCGAACTACATGCGGTGATCAGAATCCCTGGCCCTGCGCCGACAGCGCCAACTGTCGGCGCATCGGGCGGTCTCGCTTCAGATACCACTCGCGGCTCATCGCTTCTTTCCGAGATGGCAGCCGCTCGGCATAGATCAGGCACCAGACCCGGCCGCGTGTCGACTTCGCACCGGTGCCGGAATTGTGCTGGGCCAGTCGGCGTTCGAGATCGAGCGTCCAGCCGACATAGGTGCGATAGCAGCCCGGGGCATCACAGCCGAGGACATAGACGAACCCGATCATTGCTCTCTTGTACGGCCCGAGCCACGATGGCGTAGCAGTGGGCCGCGACGGCGGGCAGCAAAGTTTCCGATGATCATGCGGATATCGCGCTCATCGATATCTTCGGGATCGAAGGATCCATCATTCCATTCGAGCATCTGGTCGTGATCCTCATGCCGGGGATCTGTCACGGCTTCCAGAAATGCCTCGAATCCGCTGATGCCGCCGACATCGTCGGGCGGTGCGCGGCGGGCTCCGCCGACGAAGGCCGGGTAGTCAGTGTGGTCTTCACCCTGCCGGACGCTGTCCAGGATGATGTGATGCCGCCAGTTGTCGCCGAAATCGTAGACGTAAAGAAAGCGATCGACCCCACGCTCGACCAGCGTTTTGAGGCGGATGCTCTTCGCTTGCAACACCTTGCGGTCCCAGGCGCTGTCGTCGGGATAAGGCTCGCCATAGACTTGGTCGCCGACGACAAATTCGAACATATGCGCGCCCTGCCAGCGCATCGTGACCTGAATGATGTCGTGCAGCGCTGTCAGTGTGGAAGACAGAGGCACGTCGACCGAGCGCCAGACCTGCGGGTCGGTCCCTTCAAGTTCGATGCGGATGCGGACGACTGGTTCGTTCATGACTGGTGTTGTTTTCCCGCGGCGGCACCCGAAACCTAACGGATAAAACCCCATGCCGACAACTGCCGAGCTGAAGACTCGCCGCGATGCCTTGTCAGCGCAGCGCTCCAGCGGCGTGGCCCGCGTGAGCTACGACGGCAAGACCGTCGATTACCGCAGCATCGCCGAGATCGACCGGGCCATCGAAGTACTGGACCGTGAGATCGCCACGGCCGAAGGGCGCAAGATCATCCGGCAGGTGCGCGTGATCACCACCAAGGGGTTGTGACGCATGGGCTGGCTCGATGCCTTTCGCCGCCGGGGCACCGGCGGCCCTGTAGCCGTGCGTGCGCGGCTGGAAGGGGCGATGTCGCAGCGCCGGTTGCGGGGCTGGCAGCCGCCGCTGGAAAACATCAACTCGCTGATTGCCTCGGGCGGGCCGCGTCTTTTGGCGCGGTCGCGCGAATTGGTGGTGACTAACGGTTATGCCGCCAATGCCTGCGAGGCGTTTGCATCGAACCTCGTGGGCGACGGGATCAAGCCCTCGTCGCTGATCGAGGATCCGGCCCTACGCGATCAGGTGCAGCGGCTCTGGCTCGCCTGGACCGATGAGGCCGATGCCGATGGGCTGACCGACTTCTACGGCCTGCAGGCCATGGTGGCGCGCGAAATGTTTGTCGCGGGCGAATGCTTCGTGCGGCTCCGTCCGCGCCGGGCCGAGGATGGTCTGCTGGTCCCAATCCAGTTGCAATTGTTGCAATCGGAAATGCTGCCGTTCGAGAAGACGGAATCCGCGGCCAATGGCAATCGCATCCGCTGCGGCATCGAGTTCGATGCCATCGGGCGTCGCGTCGCCTACCACTTCCGCCGCCGCCATCCCGGCGACAGCACCGATCAGGGGATGGTCACGCGGGAAACGGTCCGCGTACCGGCCGGGGACGTCCTGCACATCTACCGCCCCATCGACGCGGGGCAAATCCGGGGCCTGCCGCATGTGGCACCTGCCATGGTGCGGCTGTTCCTCCTAGACCAGTACGACGATGCCGAACTTGACCGGAAGAAAACGGCGGCGATGTTCGCGGGCTTCATCACCAAGACCGCGCCCGAAGAGCAGTTGATGGGCGAGATCGAGGCGACCGACGACAGTGGTGCTACCGTCAGTCTGGAACCCGGCACCCTGCAGGTGCTTTTGCCGGGTGAGGATGTGAAGTTCTCCAGCCCCGCCGATGTCGGCGGCGGCTATGAGGCGTTTCAATACCGGACCCTGCTGTCGGTCTCGGCCTCGCTGGGGCTGCCTTATCATCTGGTGACCGGTGATGTGCGGCAGGCCAACTATTCCAGCCTGCGCGCCGAATTGGTCGAATTCCGTCGCCGTGTCGAGCAACTGCAGCACGGGGTGGTCGCGCATCAGCTGTGCCGTCCGGTCTGGGCGCGCTGGCTGGAAACCGCGGTGTTGTCGGGGGCGCTGGACCTGCCGGACTTCGCCTGGTCCCCCGCGCGCTATCGCCCGGTGAACTGGATCCCGCCACGCTGGGATTGGGTCGATCCCTTGAAGGACATCCAGGCGCAGGTGCTGGCGATGGAGGCGGGGATCATCTCGCGTCGCAAGGTTGTTGAGGCCACCGGTTACGACGTCGAAGAAATCGACCGCGAGAACGCAGCGGACGCCAAGCGCGCCGGGGACATGGGTCTCACCTATCGCACCAGCCCGGGCGAGACGCAGGGGGCGCGGGCCACACCGACCCGCAAGCCGGAAACCGAGACAGAACAGGAGGCGTAAGCCGATGAACAGCTGGTACACGATCCGCGCCCAAAGCACCAGCGCGGAGGTGGTGATCTATGACGAGATCGGGGCTTACGGTGTCTCGGCCAAAGGGTTTCTTGCAGAACTGGGCGCACTGCCGGATGCCACGCCGCTGGCCTTGCGGCTGAACAGCCCGGGCGGCTCGGTTTTCGATGCGGTAGCGATCTACAACGCGATCAAGCGCCACTCCGGCATGGTGACGGTCTGGATCGACGGCATTGCCGCCTCCGCTGCGTCCTACATCGCGATGGCGGGCGACGAAGTAATAATGCCGGAAAACGCCTTCCTGATGATCCACGATCCTGCCGGCGTGGTGATGGGCACCGCCATCGACATGCGCGCGATGGCCGAGGCGCTGGACAAGATCAAGGGCAGCTTGCTGCAGGGCTATGCCGCCAAGTCTGGGCGGCCGCCCGAAGAAATCGCGCCCTTGATGGCGGCGGAAACCTGGCTCGATGCCAAGGATGCGCTGGATCTCGGTTTTGCCGACCGCATCGCAGAACCTGTCCGCATTGCTGCGCGGTTCGATGTGGGGCGGTTCCGCAATGCACCGCCTGTGCTGGTGGAGGGTGCCGGTGAGGAGGCTCAGGATGAACCGTCAGGCAATGAGGTGGCGGATGTTGACGATGCGCCAGAGGGATCCGTGTCCGACGACGATGCCGAAGGTATCGCGGGAAACGACCTCCCTGTGAATATGGGACAGCCTGCAGCCGAACCTGATCCGCCCCCTGATCCGGGCGGGCCGCCGACGGTAACAGATGCCGCCAGTGCCGTCCCTATTGTTGATGTCGTCAACATCCGTGCCGAAGCACTGATCCATGCCCGCGCCGTTGTGGATCTCTGCCGCCTCGCTGGGCAACCGCAGATGGCGGGCCGGTTCCTCGAGCGTGATGCCGGTCTCGACGAGGTCCGCGCTGCGCTCTTGGCCCACCGCGCCGAGACGGAACCCGACATCTCTGCCGCCCATCCGCAACCCGGACGCCCGTCTGGCGCGCGCCCCTGGGGCGACGTCATCGCCCGCACCTTCCGTCTGAAAGGATAACCCCATGACCACGCTCACTGAAACCCGCCATGCGGGCGGCTTCCTCGTCTGGGAAGCGCTGCGCGATTATTGCCGCAGCACCGTCATTCTGGCTTCCGGCAACCTGCAGCCCGGCACCATTCTGGGCAAGATCACCGCCTCGGGCAAATATGCCGCCCATGATCCCGCCGCCGCAAACGGCACCCAGACGGCAGCGGCGATCCTCTGGGACAGCGTCGATGCCAGCGGCGGCGACACCAATGCCGTCGTGCTGATCCGCGGCCCCGCCATCGTCAACCAATACGAGATCAGCATCCCCGGCACGCCCACCGCACCACAGATCGCGGCTGCCTACGCCGCCCTGCTGAACCTCGGCATTCTCGTCCGCTAACCCGGACATCCACACCCCCAAATCAGGAGGCACCCCATGGCCAGCATGGACATCTTCGAAGGCGATGCCTTCTCGATCATTGAACTCACCCGGGCGTTGGAAAACATCCCCTTTAAGCCCGCCACCCTGTCGGGGTCGGGCCTGTTCGGCCCGCGCGGCGTTCGCTCGCGCACCGTGGTCATCGAGAGCCGCGACGGCACGCTGTCGCTGATCCCGTTCTCCGAACGCGGCTCGGCCTACGACCAGCAGACCCCGGAGCGTCGCGATGTGCGGGCTTTCGTCTGCCGCCAGTTCAAGAAACAGGACGTGATCTGGGCCTCGGAAATCCAGCAAGTGCGCGACTTCGGCAGCGAGTCTGCCACCCAGCAAGTGCAGGCCGAGGTCGCCCGCAAACTCGGCCGTCTGCGCAATGACGCCGAAACCACCTTCGAGTATCACCTCTTCAACGGCATCCAGGGGCTGGTGAAAGACCCGCGCGACGGCGCCACCGTGGTAAACTACTTCACCGAATTCGGCATCACTCCCGCCACCGAGGTGGATTTTGATCTCGACAACGCCACCCCGGCCTCGGGCGCTTTGCGCAAACGCTGCCAGGCTCTGATCGAAAGTGTCGAGGATACGATGGGCGGCCTTGCCACTGGCGCCATCGCACTGCGCGCCGAATGCGGTTCGACCTTCTTCGCCGATCTGGTGGCGCACAAGGAGGTGCGCGAAACCTACCTCAATACCGCCGCCGCTGCCGATCTGCGGTCGCGCATCGCTGATGAAGTCAGCTTTGGTGGCATCACTTTCCGCCGCTATCGGGGTGGGGCGGGCTTTGGCGTTGCGACTGACAAGGCGGTGGTTTACCCCGAGGCCGTCGACGGGCTGTTCGAGATCTACCACGCCCCCGCCGACACCTTCGAGACGGTCAACACGCTGGGCCAGCCGCTCTATGCCCGCATGATCCCAGACCGGGATCGCGACGAATGGGTCCGCCTCGAGATCGAAAGCAACCCGCTGCCGATCTGCACCCGCCCGCAGGTGCTGCGCTCGGCGCGGCGGACGTGATGAACGCCTTTGCTGCAGCGATCGAGATGCTCTTCGCCGATCCTAACATCGGCGTGGAGGCAATCTACACATCCGATGGCGGCGCGCCGATGCTGGTGCGCGTCGTCGCCCGGCGTGCCGACGCCGTCAGTGAATTCGGGGATGCGCGGCTCTGGTCGGAAACCACGCGCATCGACCTGCGCGTCGCCGAGGTGCCGAACCCGCGCCCCGGCGACCGGCTCGAGATTGGCGGGGACGCCTTTCTCATTCAGGGCGAGCCCTTCCGCGACCGCGAACGGCTGGTCTGGACTGTCGATCTGAGGCCCGCGTGAAACTGAAACTCGCCATCAATCCGGACATCGTCGCCCTTATGGCGGCCGAGGTGGCAGCAGGGGAACGCGCTGTCACCGCCGCCATGCGCGAGGCTGGCACCAGCTTGAAAGCTGCCTGGCGTGGCCAGATCACTGGCGCGGGGCTGGGCACGCGGCTTGCCAACTCGATCCGCTCCGCCAATTTCCCGAAGTCCGGCGAAAGCCTGGACGCGGCAGCACTGGTCTGGTCAAACGCCCCGGTGATCATCGGCGCGCACGATACCGGCCCGTTGATCCGCTCAAAAAGTGGCTTCTGGCTGGCGATCCCCACGCCAGCGGCGGGCAAATCCACCCGCGGCGGGCGCATCACTCCCGGCGAATGGGAACGCCGGACGGGCTTGCGCCTGCGGTTCATCTATCGCCGCCGGGGGCCAAGCCTGCTGGTCGCCGAGGGGCGGCTCAATTCCAAGGGCCGCGCCGTCGCATCACGGTCGAAGACCGGCCGGGGCGTCGTGACTGCGCCGATCTTCCTGCTGGTGCCGCAGGTCAAGCTGCCAAAGCGGCTGAATCTGGCGCGGGATGCCGAGCGTGCGCATGACGGAGTGCCGGGGTTAATTGTGGCGAACTGGGCGGAGGCAAGGTTTTAGGTTTATACTTGCCGAACAACTTCCAAGTGTTTGTACAACTCATCAACTGTTGTTGGAGTCTGGCGTTTCTTGTCCTTAAGCCACGTGACAATCCGGCTAAGTGGATAACTCCACTGCTGGAAATTGTAGCGGACTGAGCAAGTTTCGCGCGGCTCTGCTGGGTTAAAGCATTCTTCAGCATATCGGAGGATTTCAACCCCGTCCAACAGCCAACGAGTACCGTTGCCGGGGGCACTGGTGGGGCAGCACAGTAACACGCGAACGCGCACACCTTCGTCTACGATACCTGAAACTACTTGCTCAATCTTGGCGTCGTCGGCGAATAGAGGCTGAACTCTCTCAGCTACACTTGCAGTGCCGCCATCGGAGTGTACCCCGCACCACTCAAGAAGTGCCTCAACCGCCTGCCGGTTTGTCTTGAGCGGATTGTTGAAGGCCACGTCCGATGCGTCGCTTTTGACTTCGCAGATGATCAAATCGATTAATCCGGGTTCGATCGCCAAGAAGGGCGCATCACCTACAACCCGCTCAGTCTGCTTGTGGTTCGGCATTCGGATAGCGACGCAGTCCACATCTGTTGTCGCTTGCCCGTGCTGCGGCGAGTGAATGATTAACCCCGAGGTGAAATACCCGTTCAGTCGCAGGTAAAGCACCGCGAGAGCCTCATCAACGTCCCCTTGCTTCATCGTTCCACCTGATCCTAGCTACGCCGGGGTTCAGTGGCCCTAAATTCCCTGAAAAAGCTAGTCGAAACGTCGAGTGTTGATTGCTCAAGATAATCTGAGGAACAGGATCATTGCCCACCCCTCGCGAAACCATCCTCGCCGCGCTGCACGCGCGGCTTTTGGCGTTGCCCGCCACCACCCAGCGGGGCGACGTCCTGCCAGAGCGCGTGCCAACCGCAGGCCTCCTGATCCTGCGCGACGGCGAACCGGGGGAGCCCGAGGTGACGCTGTCGCCGCTGCGCTATCATTACCAGCACAGAGCGGAGATCGAGGCCGTCGTGCAGGGTGCCACCCGTGATGTCGCTTTCGACACGCTCTGCGCCAGCATCGGCGCGGCGATTGCCGCCGACCGCACGCTGGGCGGCCTCTGCGACTGGGTCGAGGCGGAAGCCCCGCGCCTGATCGATCTGCCGGTGGAGGGTGCCGCCAGCCTGAAGGCGGCGGTGATCCCGGTCATCCTGCACTATTCCACGGCCGACCCGCTGGCCTGACCCCACTCACCACAGGAGAACACGATGGCACGAGCCCATGGGGCGCGGGCGCAGATGGCGCTTGCGTTCGAATCCGTCTATGGCACCGCGCCCGCCACGGGCTATCGGACGGTGCCTTTCGCCAGCACCACGCTCGGCTCCGAACAGCCCCTGATCGCTTCGGAACTGCTGGGCCAGGGGCGTGACCCGCTGGCCCCGATCAAGGATGCGGTCATCGCCGACGGCGATGTCGTGGTGCCGATCGATGTCGAGAACCTTGGCCTCTGGCTGAAGGCGGCCTTCGGTTCGCCTGTCTCCTCCGGCACGACGCCCAAGACTCACACCTTCCAGTCCGGCAACTGGACGCTGCCAAGCATGGCCATCGAGACGGCCATGCCCGAGGTGCCGCGCTATGCGATGTACACCGGCTGCGTCTGCGATCAGCTTTCGTGGCAAATGGCGCGGTCGGGGCTCCTGACCGCGACGGCGCGCTTGGTGGCGCAGGGTGAGAACGTCGCGGCCACCACGGCCGCAGGCACTCCCACCTCGCTGGCGCTGCAGCGGTTTGGCCATTTCAACGGGGCGATCACACGCAACGGCTCGCCGCTCGGCAACGTCATTTCCGCCGAGGTGACCTATTCCAACGGTCTCGATCGGATCGAGACCATCCGCTCGGACGGCCGCATCGAGGGAGCAGACCCCGGCATGGCCGCGCTGACCGGTCGGGTGGAGGTGCGCTTTGCCGACAGCACACTGATCACGCAGGCCATCGATGGCACGCCTTGCGAGTTGGTCTTCGCCTGGAGCCTTGGGGCCAACGCCAGCTTCACCTTCACCGCGCATGCCGTCTATCTGCCACGCCCACGCATCGAAATCCCGGGCCCGCAAGGCATTCAGGCCACCTTCGACTGGCAGGCCGCCAAGGCCGTCAGCCCCGCCCGCATGTGCACCGTCGTCCTCGTCAACACCGTTGTGAGTTACTGACCATGATCAGACTGAACCTGACTGCATCCCCTTCGTGGCTGACCCTCGCCCCCGGCCTTCGGCTGCAGGTCGCGCCGCTGACCACCGCCCTGATGGTCTCGGCGCGTGCCGATCCCGCCATCGAAGCCCTGCCGGAGACCGCCACGCAGGAGGAACTGGCGCTGGCCATGGCCAAGGCCGTCGCCCGGCGCGCGGTGCTCGATTGGGAGGGCGTTGGCGACGACGCGGGCAATGCTGTTCCGGTCTCGCCCGAAGGCATCGACGCACTGCTGGAAATCTGGCCGGTCTTCGAAGCCTTCCAGACCCAATATGTCGCCAAGGGCCTGATCCTGGACGCGGAAAAAAACGTCTCCGCGCCCTTGCCGAATGGTCCTTCGGTGGGGGCGACCGCTACTGCGCGGCCTGTACACCCTGCGAGGGCTGCGGGGGCATCTGCCTCGACTGCCCAGCAAGACTGAACCGGCCAAAGACGGAAGATGGCTGGCAGGTCTGGGATCTGGTCGGCCGCCTTGGGGGTCAACTGCGGGTGATCCCTGGCGCGGTGCTCGGCTGGGACATGGGCGCGGCGCTGGCAATGGCGCAGGCCCTCGGGATCGACACCCTGATCGCCGCCGAACTGCTGCCCGAGATCGAGGCGGTCATGGTGCGCAAGCTGAACGAACAGATCGGAGATGGCCATGGCTGAGAAAAGGGTCAGTGTCCGGCTGGTGGCTGAGGGCGGCCGTCAGGTGCGCGCGGAGCTCGAAGGCATCGGCGACGCCGGCGCGCGCGGTTTTGGCCGTCTGTCCTCCGAAATGGAACTCGCCAATGCCCGGCTGGGCAGCTTTGCCCGCAAAGCCGGAATTGCGCTTGCCGCCGTGACCGTTGCTGCCGCTGCCGCAGGTGTCGCGATGATCCGCTCTGGTCTCGCCAACGTCGATGCACAGGCCAAGCTCGCACAGTCGATGCAGACCACGGTCGAAAGCGTCCAGACCCTGACATGGGCCGGAGAACTGGCGGGCGTGTCGATGGGCGAGATCGAACAGGCCACAAAGAAGCTGACGACGCGGTTGTCGGAAGCGGCAGCCGGATCGGGATCGGCGGTGGGGGCGCTGCAGCGGCTGAACCTTACCGCCGCCGAACTGCAGGCGCTGCCACTTGATCAACGCATCGTCGCCATTCAGGACGCCTTGGCCCGCTATGTGCCCGAGGCCGAACGCGCCGCCGTGGCCTCCGACCTCTTCGGTGACCGGGCCGCACTGGCGTTCCTTCGCATCGATTCCGCCACCCTGCGGGAAGCGGCGCAGGATGTGCAGGATTTCGGGGTGGCGGTGAGTGCGGCCGCCGCGGCGCAGATCGAACGCACCGGCGATGCCATCGCCAAGCTGAGCCTGATCTGGCTCGGCCTCACCAACCGACTGACCGCTGCTGTCGCCCCGGCGCTGGAGACCGTAGCAAACGCGCTGGCCGACATGGCGCGCAGCACCGGGCCCATCGGCGGCGCAATCACCGCAGTATTCGACAACCTCGCGCGGCTCGGCACTTATGTTGCGACCTTCGCCGCCTTCATGGCGGGTCGCTGGGTGGCCGGGCTGGCCGTCGCTGCCCTGTCGGTGCGCGGCCTCGCCACCGCACTCGTGTTCCTGCGGGGCGCGCTGATCCGCACCGGCATCGGCGCGCTGATCGTTGGCGCGGGGGAACTGGTTTATCAGTTCTCGCAGCTTGTGGCACGTGTCGGCGGCGTGGGCGAAGCCTTTCGCCTGTTGGGCGATCTCGCGCAGGAAGTCTGGTCGCGCATTGGTCTGTCGCTCGACGCCGCATTCGCCAACATGGCCGCTGGTTGGGAGAGCGTGAAGGCGGCCGGACTCTCGGCCCTTGAAGGCACCATCGCGGGCGTCGTCAGCTTCGGCGACCGGACGGCGGCGATCTTCCAGGGAGCCTATGACGCTGCGGTGGCGATCTGGGGCAGTCTGCCCGGCGCCATCGGCGACTTTGCATTCCAGGCAGCGAACGGGCTGATCTCTGGCGTCGAGGCGATGCTGAATGGCGTCGTCACGCGCATCAACAATTTCATCAACGGGCTGAACGCGGCCTTGGAGCTGCTGCCGGACTGGGCGGTGGGCGAAGGTGGGGTGCGGATCGGTACGCTCGACCCAGTGGAACTGGCGAGGATCGGCAACCCGTTCGAGGGTGCTGCAACCGCAGCCGGAGCGGCCGCAGCAGATGCCTTTTCAGCCGCGTTGTCGCGGACCTACCTCGAGCCACCCGACCTCGGGCTTGGCGCAATGGCCGACGACGCCCGCGCCCGCGCTGACGGCTATCGCGAGGCGGCAGGCATGCTGGCTGATGCCGCAGGCCGTCCGCTGGCCAGTTGGCAGGCGCTGCGCGACGCGGTGACCGGCACCGGATCTGATGCCGAAACGGCGTTGGCAGAAGCCGCCAGTTCGGCCGATGCGCTGAACACCGAACTGGACGATACCACGGCCGCCGCTGCCGGAGCCGGGGCCGCCGCTCGGGACGCTGGGGCGGAAGCTGCCGCAGGGGCCGACCTGGCCGCGACCGGCTGGGGCGCAGTGACGGCTGCGCCGTCCGACTACGCTATCAAGGCGCGCAACATCGGCGGCGATATTGGAAGCGCGCTGGTCGGGGCCTTCACCTCGGCCGAGAATGCGGTGGGCGAGTTCGTCAAGACCGGCAAGCTCGACTTCCGCGATCTGGTGACGTCGATGATCGCCGATCTGGCCAAGCTGGCAGCGCGGACGTTCATCCTCGGGCCGATTGCCAATGCGCTGTCGGGCGCACTTGGCGGTGCGGGCGGGATATTCGCCAATATCCTGCACACCGGTGGCATGGTCGGATCGCCGGGCCCGGGCCGCATGGTTCCGGCTCTGGCCTTCGCGAATGCCCCACGCATGCATGCAGGTGGCTGGGCCGGGATCAAGCCCGACGAGGTTCCGGCGATCCTGCAACGCGGCGAGCGTGTCCTCTCACGCCGCGAGGCAGCGGGCTACGGCCAAGGCCAGTCCAGCGCGCCTGCGGTCACCGTCACCATCATGGCGCGCGACGCCGAAAGCTTCCGGCAATCGCGCACGCAGGTGGCGAGCGACATCGCCCGCGCCGTGTCGCTGGGTCGGAGGGGCATGTGATGGCGTTTCACGAGGTCAGGTTCCCCGACAACATCAGCCGCGGGGCGCGCGGCGGGCCGGAACGGCGCACGCAAGTGGTCGAACTGGCCTCTGGCGACGAAGAGCGCAACGCCAGCTGGGCCAACAGCCGACGCCGCTATGATGTCGCCTACGGCATCCGCCGCGCTGACGATCTGGCGGCGGTCGTCGCCTTTTTTGAAGCCCGCAACGGCCGCCTGCACGGCTTTCGCTACAAGGACTGGGCGGATTACAAGTCCTGCCTGCCGTCGCAGGCGGTGGCCCCGACCGACCAGCCCATTGGCACCGGCAATGGCGCGGTCACCACCTTCGCCCTGTTGAAGCGCTACACTTCCGGCGCGCAGAGCTGGACCCGTGCCATCGCCAAGGCGGTGGCGGGGACTGTCCGCGTTGCCCTGAACGGCGTCGAGCAGATGTTGGGCTGGAGCGTCGATTCTACGACCGGCAGCGTCACCTTCACCACCGCCCCCGGCGCGGGCGTCGCAATCACGGCGGGCTTCGAATTCGACGTCCCCGTCCGTTTCGACACCGACATGCTCGACGTCACCCTCGACCTCGAGCGTCTCGGGTCGATCACATCCATTCCGCTGCTGGAGATCCGGCGATGAACGAAGAAACCGGCTTTGTCGCCGCGGTGCTGCGCGATCTGGCGACCTCTACCACCGTCATCCTGGCGGCCTGGGGTGCGCTTGGCGGGGCGACCAACGCGCTGACCACCCGAATGCGGCTCCGCGATGCCCTGCGCCACATCCTGCTCGGCGGTCTGATCGCGGCAGGGATGGGCAGTCTGTCCATGGCGATCATCACGGCCTGGCTCAGCCTGCCGTCGCAGGCGATCCCGGCCGGGGGGGCGGCGGGCTCGGCCGCCTATCTGGTCGGCGTCTTCGGCCCCGCCTTCATCGAAGTCATCCTCGCCCGGCTGCGCAGCGGCAAGGGGGGCGACAGCGATGCATGAACTACTCCGCCTTGCACGCGCCATCCGATGCGATGCCGCCGATCCGGCACAAGCCTTCAGCCACCGCCTGCGCATCGGCCTTCTGGTCGCCGCCCTGATCCTGATCCTTTCCTCCATCTTCGGGTGATCCCATGCACATGACAGACCGGGGCCTGATGGCCCTTGTCCGGCACGAAGGACTCGTGCCCGGACCCTATCTCGATGTCAAAAACGTCTGGACCTTCGGCATCGGCCACACGGCCGCAGCCGGGCCGCCCGATCCAACCACCATGCCCCGAGGCATGCCCGCCGATCTCGATGCCGGGCCGATCCTTGGTCAGGCGCGGGTGCCTGTGCTGCCCGGCGACACGCCCGAGAGCTTGGCCGCGCGCGTGCTGGAACAGGAACACAGGCTCTACCCCGCCGTGCTACGCCGCTTTGCAGCGGACGACCGCAGGCCGGTGCTCCTGCCATGAGCACGGCCCTCACCACGATCCGGAACCTCGGCCCGGCGATGGCGGCAGCCTTCGCGCGCGCGGGCATCGCCACGGCAGAGGAACTGCGCGCGCTGGGGCCAGATGCCGCCTATGCACGGCTTCTGGCCACGGGCGAACGGCCGCATTTCATCGCATATTATGCGCTGGTGATGGGGCTGATGGGGCGCCCCTGGAACGACTGCCGGGGGGCTGAAAAGACGGCGCTGCGGGCGCGCTTCGATGCGATCTGCGCAGCACGCAACAACAATGCGGAGGGAGGCGAAACCGGGCTGGACTGCAGGTTGGCGGAAATCGGCGTGATCAGGCCGCGACGCTGAAACCGGGAACGCAACGGGAGGGCCCCCGCCGACCCGGGAACCCTCCCTCACCCCACCGGCGCTCCCACCGGCATTCGAGTGACTGGTTGCATCCCGGCCATCC
>PHEC01000077.1 GCA_002841115.1 Alphaproteobacteria bacterium HGW-Alphaproteobacteria-6
GCGGTTTCGGCCCGGTCGACCCGCGCCACCGCCAGCGCCAGCGCCTGACGCCGCGACAGGATCGCCTGGCGCGCGTTCGACACCGCCAGCTCGGCGGTCTCGCGGTCGGCGGCGGTGCCGAGCCCGCGCTCGGCCAGGCCCTGCTGGCGCGCTTCGGCGGCGATGCGAAGGTCAAGCTGCACCCGGGCTGCGGCCAGGTCATCCTCGGCCAGAACCCGGGCGGTGATCGCCTCGCGCTGCTCGGCCTCGGCCTCGCGCAGGCCGGTCAGTTCCAGATCCAGCGCGGATTGCGCGTCGGCCGGATCGACGCGGACCAGAAGCTGCCCGGCCTCGACCCTTGTGCCGTCGGCGAATTCGGGCGCCAGTTCGACGATCGGCCCCTCGGCCGCCGCCCGCAGTTCCAGTTGCCGGCGGCTGCGGATCTCGCCGAAGGCGGTCATCACCGGGACGTGCCGGCCGGGCGCAAGCTCCTGCACCCGGACCGAGAACACCCGCTCGCGGGCATCGCGCGGCGCACTGGCCGATTCCAGGCTGGCGTCATAGGCCGATTTCAGCGACACCGCACCGACCGCCAGCACCGCCAGCGTCAGCCCGGTCAGCAAGAGGCCCATCAGACAGCGTTGCAGGAATCGCATCGGTCGCGGTCTTTCCTTGTCTTGCGGACGGCGGCGCCGGCCCGGGCCAAGTCTAGCCCCGACCGGGCCCGGCGCAAAGGGCCGTTGATCTAACGCAGGGTGCGGTCATTTCCGTCGCAGATGTTCATCAAGACGCGGCATGATCTCGACGAAGTTGCAGGGCCCGTGGCGATAATCGAACTGATGGACGAGGATCTCGTCCCAGGCGTCCTTGCAGGCGCCAGGGCTGCCGGGCAGGGCGAAAAGGTAGGTGCCGCCCGCCACCCCGCCGCAGGCGCGGCTTTGCACTGCCGAGGTGCCGATCTTCTTCATCGAGACGATGGTGAAGACGGTGGCGAAGGCCTCGATCTCCTTCTCGTAGACATCGCGGTGCGCCTCGACGGTCACGTCGCGCCCGGTCAGGCCGGTGCCGCCGGTGGTCAGGATCACGTCCACCCCCGCCTCGGCGATCCAGGCGCGCAGCCGTTCCGCGATCTCGGCGCGCTCGTCGCGCAGGATCGCCCGGTCGGCAAGGATGTGCCCGGCCCCGGTCAGCCGCGCGACCAGCGTGTCGCCAGAGCGGTCCTCGGCCAGGCCGCGGCTGTCCGAGACGGTCAGGACAGCGATGCGGACCGGGATGAATTGCTTGGTCTCGGCGGTCGGGCTCATGGCAGTTCCCTCAGGCGAGCCTTGATGTCCAGAAGATCGGCCCAGGCCTCGCGCTTGGCGGCCGGATTGCGCAGAAGATAGGCCGGATGGGCCATCGGCATGGCCGGCCGCCCGAAGGCCTCGCACCACTGGCCGCGCAGCCGCAGGATGCCACGCCTTCCCAGCGCAGCCGCGCAGGGCACATTGCCCATCAGCACGATCAGACCGGGGTTCGCCAGCGCAACATGGCGGGCAAGAAACGGCAGCATCATCGCGATTTCCGCCGGCTCGGGGTCGCGGTTCGAGGGCGGGCGCCAGGGCATCACATTGGTGATGTAGAGCGCCGCGCCCGCGTCCGCCGCCCCGCGCGCCAGCCCGATCGCCGCGAACATCCGGTCCAGAAGCTGCCCGGCCCGGCCAACGAAGGGCCGCCCCTCGATATCCTCGTCGCGCCCCGGCGCCTCGCCGATGATCATCACCCGTGCCTGCGCGTTGCCATCGGCAAAGACGAAATTGCGCGCGCCCTTCTTCAGGTCGCACAGGTCATAGGCCGCCTGCGCCTCGGCCAGCGCGGCAAGGCTTGTCGCCGCCTGCGCCGCGGCCGTGGCGGCCTTCACCGGATCGTCGGCCGCGGCCACGACCGGCGCCACCGCGGCCGCCGGCGCCGGCTCTTGCACCTCGGCCGGCACCTCGTAGCGGTTCACCGGCGCCTCGCCGATCGCCTCGTCGGCGCCAAGCTCGATCTGCCACGCCAGCAGGGCGCGCGCGGTCGCGACATCAAGATCGGCGGCGACAATTTCCATGGCCGCAGGCTAGGCCGCCCCCGGCCCGAGGGCAAGCGGCCCTATTGCCCGTTGCCCGATGCACGGCCATTTGCCATAAGCGGGCGATCGGGACCGGAGGCCAGAATGACATTCCGCGCGCGCCACATTCTGGGGATCGAGCATCTGGACCCGGAGGAGATTCGCAGCGTCCTCGACCTTTCCGAGAAATATGTCGAGTTGAACCGGCGCACGGTCAAGCATTCCGATGCGCTGGCCGGCATGACCCAGATCAACATGTTCTTCGAGGCATCGACCCGGACCCAGGCCTCGTTCGAGCTTGCCGGCAAGCGCCTTGGCGCGGATGTGATGACGATGTCGGTCGCCCATTCATCGGTGAAGAAGGGCGAGACGCTGATCGACACCGCGCTGACGCTGAACGCGATGCATCCCGATCTGCTGGTCGTCCGCCACCCGGCCTCGGGCGCGGTCGATCTTCTGGCGCAGAAGGTCAATTGCGCGGTGATGAACGCCGGCGACGGGCGGCACGAACACCCGACCCAGGCGCTTCTTGATGCGCTGACCATCCGCCGCGCCAAGGGCCGGATCCAGCGCCTGACGGTGGCGATCTGCGGCGACATCGCCCATTCCCGCGTGGCGCGGTCGAACCTGATCCTGCTTGGCAAGATGGAAAACCGCATCCGCCTGATCGGCCCGCCGACGCTGATGCCGGCGGGTGCCGCCGATCTTGGCTGCGAGGTCCATGAGGACATGCGCGAAGGGCTGAAGGGGGCAGACGTGGTGATGATGCTGCGCCTGCAGAAGGAACGCATGGACGGCGGCTTCATCCCGTCCGAGCGGGAATATTACCACCGCTACGGGCTGGACGCCGAAAAGCTGGCCTTCGCGAAGGAAGACGCCATCGTCATGCACCCCGGCCCGATGAACCGGGGGGTGGAGATCGACGGCGAGCTTGCCGATGACATCAACCGAAGCGTGATCCAGGACCAGGTCGAGATGGGCGTGGCGGTGCGGATGGCCTGCATGGACCTTCTGGCACGCAACCTGCGCGCCGAGCGCGGCGCGAAGGCGGTGGGGGTGATGGTGTGATGGTGTGATGGATATTATTGGCGGAATCGGTGCAGCAACCGAGGGGCTGAAGCTCGTAAATGAGTTGCGCAAGATCGATAAGGAACTGGACAAAGCCGACCTGAAACTACGTTTGGTCGATCTTGCTGACAAGCTCATGGACGTCGCTGTGATAACTGCAAGACAATGATCGTTACTGGCCCGTCTCTTCCGATGCCTCCGTCTCGGTCAGATCGCCGATCGTTTCTTGATTAGCAGGCTGCTGAAAAGCGAATTTGGGCAGTGTCTGCCGGGGAAACTGTTCCTGTCCCGCCATCTGGTCCCGGCGCCGAGGGGCGCGCCCGACCCTGGGGGGGCGCTTTGCCATGCCGGGGCTGCGGTGCTTTATGGTCGCCAGGTCATTCCAGCCGTCGAGCAATTTGCGACGTTTCAATGCGCCCTCCCGCCGGGAGGGTCGGGCGCGGCCCGGGCTGGTCGCCCGGGTCCGAGCTTGTGGGGAGCCTGGCGAGGAACGGCTTTCCGATTTGGTGGCCAGCGACGGGCGGGGGCTCGGGGCGTTGCGGGCCGCCGACCCCCTCCATCCCTGCGCCGCCCCGGCCGGTTCTGCCGCAAAGATGCCGTAATCATACCAAAACTCGGCCCGATTGCCGGGCGAGGATGGTCCTGTAGCTGCATAAGGCTTCCCTCGGCGCTGCGTTCAACAGCCCCCACCCATGGCGCGGCGCCGAGGTTTTCTTCCCCCCCTGACATCATCGCGTGATGGCCTTTCCTTCGCCCCGGCCGCAGGCTAGCGTCGGCGCGAAAACCGGCCGAGGGCAGAATGCGCGATTTCCAGCTTCCGGGCCGCTCGGCGGTGTTTGCCGCGAACGGCCTTTGTGCCACCTCGCATCCGTTGGCGGCCAGGGTCGCGGTGCAGATCCTCGAGGCTGGCGGCAATGCGGTTGACGCGGCGATCGCCGGCGCCGTGCTGCTGGGCATCGCCGAGCCGCAGATGTGCGGGATCGGCGGCGACTGCTTCGTGCTGCTCAAGCCGGCCGGAACCGAAGGCATCATCGCGCTGAACGGATCGGGGCGGGCGCCGGCCGGCCTGTCGGCGGCGGCGCTGCGGGCACGCGGCCAGACCGCGATCGGCACCGAAAGTATCGAGGCGGTGACCGTTCCGGGTGCCATCGACGCCTTCTGCCGGCTGTCGGCCGACTGGGGCCGGCTCGGCCTTGCCGACAGCCTCGCCCCGGCGATCCGCTACGCCGAGGAAGGGATTCCGGTCGCCCCGCGGGTTGCCTTCGACTGGCCCGAAAGCGGCGCCCGCCTGACCGGCGCGGCGCGGCGCCACTATCTGCACGACGCCAAGCCCTTGCGCGCCGGCCAGATCTTTCGCGCCCCCGGTCAGGCCGAGGTCCTGCGGCGGGTCGCCCAGGCGGGGCGCGCGGGGTTTTACGAGGGCGAGGTCGCGGCCGACATGGTCGCCTCGCTGCGTGCCCTTGGCGGCAGCCACCGCGCCGAGGACTTCGCCGCCACCGCCTGCGACTACACCGCGCCGGTGGCGGGCGGCTATCACGGCCATGAACTGACCGAGCATCCGCCGAACGGACAGGGCGCAACCGCGATCCTGATGCTGAACATCCTGGCGCATTTCGATCTGGCCGCGCTCGACCCAAACGGAGCGCAGCGCGCGCATCTGGAAGCCGAGGCGGCGCGGCTGGCCCATGACGCGCGCGACCGATTCATCGCCGATCCCGACCACACCACACGGCTTGACCACATGCTGGCGCCCGCGACCGCGGAACGGCTGGCGGCGCTGATCGATCCCGGCAGGGCGATGGCATCGCTGCCGGCGGCGGCCGAGGCGATCCACCGCGACACGATCTACCTGACCGTGGTCGACCGCGACCGCATGGCGGTGTCGCTGATCTATTCGATCTACTGGGGCTTCGGTTCGGGCCTTGCCTCGGACCGCTTCGGCATCCTCTTTCAGAACCGCGGCGCCGGCTTCACCCTGACCCCGGGCCATCCCAACGAGGCCGGCGGCGGCAAGCGGCCGATGCACACGATCATCCCGGCGATGCTGGGCCGGGCGGGGCGCCTGACCATGCCTTTCGGGGTGATGGGTGGCGGCTATCAGCCCAGCGGCCATGCCCGGCTGGTCACCAGCATCGTCGATTACGGCATGGACCCGCAGGCCGCGATCGACGCCCCGCGCAGCTTCCCCGTCGCCGGCGGCCTGAAGGTCGAGCGCGGCTATCCCGACCGGGTCAGGGCCGATCTGGCGGCGATGGGCCACAGGATCGTGACGCCTGACGTGCCGCTGGGCGGGGCGCAACTGATCGTGATCGACGAAGCGGCGGGGGTGCTGATCGGCGCATCGGACGCGCGCAAGGACGGCTGCGCGCTGGGCTACTGAGCCATCCGCCGGGCCTGGCCCGCGAGCGGATCAGTTCATGTGGAAATGCAGCGGATAGCAGCCATCCTCGAAATCGCCGAAAAGGTCGGGCAGGTCGGGATGGCTGACCGGTTCGCCGGAATAGTCGGCGACCAGGTTCTGTTCCGAGACATAGGCGACATAATAGCTTTCGTCATTCTCGGCCAGCAGGTGGTAGAACGGCTGGTCCTTCTTCGGCCGGCTGTCCTCGGGGATGGCGTCATACCAGGCCTGGGTGTTGGAGAACATCGCATCGACATCGAAGACGACACCACGAAACGGGTGCTTGCGGTGCCGCACCACCTGACCGAGATGATATTTCGCCTTGGTCTTGAACATGTCGTTGCAACCCCCGCAGTTGATAATTAATCCCTTGCCCCGGTGGCTGTCCATCTTTCAAGCGGAAATCGGCGGAAACAGTCTGTGAACCTTGCCCTTACAGTGATCCAGACGGTCGCCCCGGTGTTCATTCTGGCGGCGGTCGGCTTTGTCTGGGTCAAGGCCGGATTCGAGTATCGGGTGCAGTTCGTCACCCGGCTGGCGATGACGCTGTCGGTGCCCTGCCTGATCTTCGTGGCGCTGATGAAGAGCAGCGTCGAGCCGTCGGCGCTGACCACGATCACCCTGGCCGCGATCGTCGCCTACGGCGCGGTGACGCTGGTGCTCTGGGCGCTGGTGGCGCTGACCGGGCTGGACCGGCGGACCTTCCTTGCGCCGCTGATCTTCGGCAATACCGGCAACCTCGGCCTGCCGCTGGCGCTATTCGCCTTCGGCGAGACCGGGCTGGGCCTTGCGGTGGTGATCTTTGCGGTGATGGCGGTCTGGTCCTTCACCTTCGGGGTCTGGCTGGTGTCGGGTGGCGGCTCGCCCTTGCGGGTGCTGAAGGAGCCGATGGTCGGCGCGACGCTGCTTGGCGCGCTTTTCCTCTGGCAGGGCTGGCAGACCCCGGACTGGGTGACCAACACGCTGCAACTGACCGGGCAGATGGCGATCCCCCTGATGCTGATCACGCTTGGTGTCGCGGTGGCGCGGCTGCATCCCAGCGGGATCGCGCGGGCGCTGGTCCTCAGCCTGGTCAAGGTGGTTCTCTGCACCGCCATCGCCTGGGCCACCGGCCTGGTCTTCGCGCTCGACCAGGTGGCGCTGGCGGTGCTGGTCCTGCAGGTCGCCACCCCGGTCGCGGTCACCTCCTACCTGCTGGCCGAGAAATACCAGGCCGATGCCGATGCGGTCGCCGGTCTTGTCGTCGCCTCGACGCTGCTTTCGGTCATCACGATCCCCTTGACGCTGGCCTTCTTCCTCTGAGGGTTGCGCTTTGTGATTTCCCCGGTCGGGATTTTTGCCTAGACTGCGCCAAAATAATACGAGGCAAGGCAGAATGAGCAGGTTCCTCCGCTTCGCGGTGCTGATGCTTCTGGTGTCCTGCGGCGGCAATTTCAGTGCGCCGCGCAACCTCGACAATGCCTGTTCGATCGTCGACCAGCGGCCGAAATACCTGCGCGCGATGCAAAAGGCCGAACGGCGCTGGGGCGTGCCGGTGCATGTCCAGATGGCGACGATCCATCAGGAATCGAAGTTCATCGGCAATGCCCGCACCCCGCACCGCTATGCGCTGGGGGTGATCCCGATGGGCCGGCAAAGTTCGGCCTATGGCTATGCCCAGGCGATCGACGGCACCTGGGACGATTACCGCAAGGCCAACGGACGCATCGGTGCCAAGCGCGACCGGATCGAGGATGCGACCGATTTCATGGGCTGGTACATGGACCAGAGCGAGAAGAAGCTGGGCCTGTCGAAATGGGACGCCCGGACCCAGTATCTTGCCTATCACGAGGGCCACACCGGCTATGCCCGCGGCAGCCACAACCAGAAGGCCTGGCTGCTGCGGGTGTCCGAGGCGGTGGGCGAGCGTTCGCGGCTTTATCAAAACCAGCTGATCGCCTGCGGCAAGCTCTGATCCGCGCCGCGCTCAGGGCCGGCGCCGGGTGCGGTTCTCTTCCTCGGCCGGGATCGAGAACAGGGTGGTGGGATAGCGTTTCCCGGTCTGCATCGGGCCGATCTCCACCACCGTGCGCGCCCCGGTCTCGTCTGTGACCACCCATTGCCTGAGCGCCACCGGCGCGGCGGAAAACGCCATCTCGATCCGTCCGATCTCGGGGTGTTCGGGGTCCTGGGCGGTGACGGTTGTCAGCGGGCCGGCCTCGGCATGGCCGACGACCATCCGGGCGCGCGACAGATCGACCCGGCGCGCAAGGATCAGGTTGAGCGGCGTGCGCCGCAGCGGATATTGCTCGGGCGGCTGGTTCGAGCGGCTGTCGAAGATCGCCACCTGACCACCCGAGGCCAGCACCAGGGTGCGGTCGGGCGGGGCATATTCGAAGCGCATCCGCCCGGGCCGCTGGATGTAGAGCACCCCGGTCGAGACCGAACCATCGGCGTTGATCTGCCGGAACGGCGCCTCGGCCGTGGTCAGCGCGTCGAAATAGGCCGAGATCGTCGCCAGCGACAGCTTTTCCGCCGCCGCCGGCAGGGCCATGGCCGCAACGGCCAGCGAGGAAAGGACAAGGCGCAGGATCCTGCTCATACCATCAATCTAGGGGCTCTCGGCCGAAGATGCCACATTTCGCCGTGGCGATCGGCATCCGGCCGCCGTCGGGACGCGGGCCAGCGCGGCTCAGTTGATCAGGCCGGCGTGGCGCATCGCGGCGTCGATCCGCGCCCGTGTCTCGGGCAGGATCGCGGTCAGGGGCAGGCGCACCTCCTCGGGGCAGAGGCCAAGCCGCGACAACCCGTATTTGGCGCCGGCGAGGCCGGGCTCGATGAAGATCGCCTCGTGCAGCGGCATCAGCCGGTCCTGATAGTCAAGCGCCGCGGCATAATCGCCGCGCAGCGTCGCCGACTGGAACTCGGCGCAAAGTCGCGGCGCGACATTGGCGGTGACCGAGATGCAGCCGACGCCCCCATGGGCATTGAAGCCGAGCGCGGTCGCATCCTCGCCCGAAAGCTGGATGAATTCCGTCCCGCAGGTGGCGCGCTGCTGGCTGACCCGCTCGATCCGGCCGGTGGCGTCCTTGACCCCGACGATGCGCGGCAGGCGGGCGAGTTCGCCCATCGTTTCCGGCGTCATGTCGACGACCGAGCGGCCGGGGATGTTGTAGATGATGATCGGCAGGGTGCAGGCATCATGCATCGCGGTGTAATGCGCGATCAGCCCGCGCTGGGTCGGCTTGTTGTAATAGGGCGTGACCACCAGCGCACCATCGGCGCCGGCGCGTTCGGCGTGGCGGATCAGGTCGATCCCCTCTGCGGTGTTGTTCGACCCGGCGCCGGCGATCACCGGGATGCGCCCGGCGGCGGCCCTGACCACCTCTTCGATGACCTGCCCGTGTTCGGCATGGCTCAGCGTCGGGCTTTCGCCGGTGGTGCCGACCGGGACAAGGCCGTGGGTGCCTTCGCCGACATGCCAGTCGACAAGCTTCTTCAGCGTGTCGAGATCCGGCGCACCGTCCTTGAACGGCGTGACGAGGGCGACATAGGACCCTTTGAACATGACACGCTCCCTGATCTGGCGGTCGGGCACCAGTGCCCCGGCGCCCGGTGGAATCGCGCGGAACCTACAGGCCGGCGCGGCGCTTGCCAAGTTGGCCTGTTGCGCTTGTCGGCCGATGCGGTAGGATCGATGAAAATCCCGGCCAAAGGCCGGTGCGGGCACATGCAGCAGTCGAAGGCCGACAATGATCGCGATGGTTTTCCGGGCTGCCCTGGTGGCGGCATCCGTCCTTGGTGCGCCACCCGCGCGGGCTGACGAGGCGGCAGGACTGGCCGCGGCGCAGCGGCTTGCCGAGGCCGGCGACTGGGACCGGGCCGGCGCCACCGCACGCGCGGCCGGCAGCCTGGCCGGCGATATCGTCGAATGGCAGCGGCTGCGCGCCGGCAAGGGGGCTGCGGCCGATTATCTGGCCTTCGTGACCGGGCGGGCGGACTGGCCCGGGTTGTCGCTTTTGCGCCGCGCCGGCGAGGCGGCATTCGACGGGGCGCCGGCCGCGACGGTGCTGGCGTATTTCGACGGGGCAAGGCCGCAGACCGGCACCGGCAGCCTTGCGCTGGCCGCAGCACTTCTGGCGCGCGGCGATCAGGCCGCGGCACGGGCCGAAGCGGTGCGGGCCTGGCGCGGCCTGGCCCTGACCGAGGCCGAGCAGGCGCGCTTTCTGGCCGGCTACGGCACCCTTCTGGCCGACCACCACGACGGGCGCATCGCGGCGATGCTGCGGGCCGGCAATCTTGCCGATGCGCGCCGGATGCTGGCGCTGGCCAGCCCCTATACCCGCGCCGTGGCAGAGGCGCGCATCGCGCTTCAGGCCGATGACAAGGGCATCGACGGGCTGATCGCTTCGCTGCCGGACAAGGCGGCGGGGTCGGGCGGGCTGGCTTATGACCGCTTCCGCTGGCGGATCCGCAAGGATCTTTACGACAGCGCCAGCGATCTTCTGCTGGAACGCTCCGCCAGCGCCGAGAGCCTTGGCGATCCGGGCCAATGGGCCGAATGGCGCCGCCGGCTGGCACGGCGCGAGATGCGCGAGGGCGATCCCGCCCGCGCCTACCGGATGGCGGCGCGGCATCATCTGGGCGCCGGCAGCGATTATGCCGATCTGGAATGGCTGGCGGGCTATATCGCGCTGCGCAAGCTTGGCGACGCCAAGGCGGCGCTGGTGCATTTCGACCGTTTCGCCGCGGCGGTCGCGACCCCGGTCAGCCTGTCGCGCGCCGGTTACTGGCAGGGCCGCGCCCATGAGGCGCTGGGCCAGGGGGCGGCCGCAAAGGCGGCCTACGCCGAAGGCGCGCGCCATCAAAGCGCCTTCTACGGCCTCTTGTCGGCCGAGAAGGTCGGCCTGCCGCTCAGCCCGGCGCTGGCCGGGCGCGAAGGCTATCCGGACTGGAAAGGGGCGGGGTTTACCCGGTCGTCGGTGTTTCAGGCCGCGCTGCTCTTGCGCGAGGCCGGCGCGCGCGACCTGTCGCGCCGCTTCCTGTCGCACCTGGCCGAGGGGCTGTCGGGCGAGGATACCGGAAGGCTGGCCGGCCTTGCGCTGGACTGGAACGAACCGCATCTGGCGCTGGTCCTGGCCAAGGCCGCGGCCGGCAAGGGCGCGATCTGGCCGCGCGCCTACTTTCCCCTGAACGGGCTTGAGGCGATGGACCTGCCGGTGGCGCCGGAACTGGCGCTGGCGATCGCGCGGCGCGAAAGCGAGTTCGATCCGACGGTGGTATCCTCGGCCGGGGCGCGCGGGCTGATGCAGGTCATGCCGGGAACCGCCGAGATGATGGCGCGCAAGGTCGGGATCGGCTATGAGGCGGGCAAGCTGACCCGGGACTGGGCCTATAACGCCCGGCTGGGGGCGGCCTATCTGGCCGATCTGGTGAGCGAGTTCGGACCCTCGCCGCTTCTGGTCGCGGCCGGCTACAATGCCGGGCCGGGCCGGTCGCGGCAGTGGATCACCGCGCTGGGCGATCCGCGCCTCGACCGCGTCGATCCGGTCGACTGGATCGAGCATATCCCGTTTCAGGAAACCCAGACCTATGTGATGCGGGTCGCCGAGAGCCTGCCGATCTACCGCGCCCGGCTGAGCGGCCAGACCGGGCCCCTGCGCTTTACCGACGAGTTGCGCGGGCGCTGAGCCGGGTCAGCGGGCGGCCTTCTGCCGTGCCCGCCAGAGGGTGAAGAGGCCGGCGGCGACGACCACGGCGGCGCCGATGGCGACGCGGGTCGACAGGACCTCGTTGAAGAGCACCATGCCGAGGGTCGAGGCGAAGACCAGTTGCAGATAGGCGAAGGGCTGGATCGCGCTGGCCTCGGCCACCGCCAGCGCCTTGATCAGAAGGTAATGCCCGGTCGCGGCGGTCAGACAGAGGACCGCCATCCAGATCTGGTCCGCCGGCGTCATCGGCTGCCAGTGCCAAAGACCGACCGGGGTCAGCACCACCGCCCCGCTGACGCCGGTCCAGAAGAAGCTGACGGCGGCGGTGTCGCGCCGCGCGACATAGCGGGTGAGCAATCCGTAGAGCGCGAACATCAGCGCCGAAACGAAGGGAATGAGGGCGGCGGGGTTGATCACCGTCAGGCCGGGGCTGAGGATGATCAGCACGCCGGCAAAGCCGATGCCGATCGCGGTCCAGCGCCGCCAGCCGACCTTTTCGCCCAGCACCGGGCCCGAGAGGGCGGCAACCAGCAAGGGATAGCAGGCAAAGACCGCGTGGCTTTCGACCAGACCGAGGATGACGAAGGCCTGCACCATGACGATGATCTCGACCGCCAGCAGGACGCCGCGGAAGATCTGCACCATGGGCTGGGTGGTGCGGGTGGCGGCGCGCAACCCACCCGCCTGGCGCGCGGCGACGACCATGACGAAGGCGGCAAAGAACCAGTAGCGGATCGTCACCACCATATAGACGTTGTAGGCCCCGGCGAGGTGGCGCGAAATACCGTCCTGCATGGCGAAGACGAAGCTGGTGGCGATCATCAGCAGGATGCCGAGGCGGGTGTTTTCCTGGGTCATTGCGTCCTGCCAAGGGTGCCGCGCGACATGTGGCGCTTGTGGCCGAAGCCTGGCACCCGCTCTACCTGAAAGCCCGCCGATGCCAAGCCCCTGCGGACATGGCCGGCGGCGGTATAGGTGGCGAAGCTGGCGCCGGGGCGGCTGTGGCGGGCGACCTCGGCCAGAAGGGTATCGGACCAGAGTTCGGGGTTCTTCGCCGGCGAGAACCCGTCGAGGAACCAGGCATCGACCCGGCCCGGCCAGCCCGGCAGGGTGGCGCGCGCGTCGCCCTCGATCACCGCGACATCGACCGGCCCGAGGCTGAAGCGCCGCGCGCCGGTGGCCCAGGCGGCGACAAGCGGGGCGGCGGCGGCTTGCGCTTCGGGAAAGGCCGCAAGCGCGCGGGCAATGTCGGGGGCGGGCATCGGGAAGGCCTCGAAACTGGTATAGGACAGCCGGCCCGTGCTGCCCGAGGCGGCCCAGGCGATCAGCGTGGCGACAAGGTTGAGCCCGGTGCCGAAGCCCAGTTCGCCGATGTGAAAGCCGTCGCGGAAGCGGGCCGGCAGGTCGTTGCCGGCGAGAAAGACATGGCGGGTCTCGTCCAGCCCGCCGGCCAGCGAGAAATAGGGATCATCGAACAGCGTCGAGACCGGGGTGGCGCCGTCACGCCAGCTGATCCGCTCGTTCCGGTCCGTCCTGCGCATCACCACCCCCGGCCCCGGGTCCGGCGCCAGCCGGACAGGGTGCGAGGGCGGCCCCGGCTGTCGGCGCCCGCGGTTGCCTGCCCGGCCCGGTGACGGCCGGGCAGGGCCCGCGCGGGACCTTGCAGGGGGCGGGGCGATCTGACAGGGTCGGGCATGAAACCGCAACCCCGCCGCCCGCGCCCCGCCCGGCCCCTCGACCGCCCCAGCCGGCCGGTCGTCGTGCCGCGCCGCCGGCGACGCGATTGCCAGCCGAGCGGATCCGCGCCATGAGCCCGAGCGAACAGCTTCCCGTCCAGACCCCGCCGATGGCCGCGCCTGAGGCGTTTTTCGACGCCGAGGCCGCGGTCAGCCGGCTCGAGGCGCTTTACACCCAGGCGACGCGCTTCCTGCACGACCGCTTCGTGCAGACCCTGACCGGCGCGCGGCCCGACGCGCGGGTGCGCGCCTTCTACCCCGAGATCAGGATCACCACGACCAGCCATGCCAAGGCCGACAGCCGGCTGAGCTACGGCCATGTCGCGGTGCCCGGCACCTATGCGGCGACGGTGACGCGGCCGGCGCTGTTTCGCAACTATCTGGTGCAGCAGATCGACCTTCTGATCCGCAATCACGGGGTGCCGGTGGTCGTCGGCCCCGGTGCGACACCGATTCCGGTGCATTTTTCGCTGGCCGGCGATGCCCCGGTCGCGGTGCCGCAGGAGGGGGTGCTCGATTTTTCGTTGCGCGATGTCTTCGACGTGCCGGACCTGTCGACCACCAATGACGACATCGTCAACGGCACCGCCCGGCCGAACCCGGACGGGTCGGGCCATCTGGCGCCCTTCACGGCGCAGCGGGTGGATTACTCGCTGGCCCGGCTTTCGCATTACACCGCCACCGACCCGGTGCATTTCCAGAACCATGTGCTCTTCACCAACTACCAGTTCTATGTCGATGAATTCGAGGCCTTCGCCCGCACCGCCCTGGCCGATCCGGCCTCGGGCTATACCGCCTTCGTCGGCCCCGGCAACGCCGAGATCCGCGCCGCGGACGAGGCGATGGCGGCCCCGGCCAAGTTGCCGCAGATGCCGACCTATCACCTCAAGCGCCGCGGCGGGCAGGGCATCACCCTGGTCAACATCGGCATCGGCCCCTCGAACGCCAAGACCGCGACCGACCATATCGCAGTGCTGCGCCCGCATGCCTGGCTGATGGTCGGCCATTGCGCCGGCCTGAGGAACAGCCAGCGGCTGGGCGATTTCGTCCTCGCCCATGCCTATGTCCGCGAGGACCATGTGCTCGACGACGACCTGCCGATCTGGGTGCCGATCCCGGCCCTGGCCGAGATCCAGATCGCGCTTCAGGAAGCGGTCGCCGAGGTGACCGAGCTCGAGGGGTTCGAGTTGAAGCGGATCATGCGCACCGGCACGGTGGCCACCATCGACAACCGCAACTGGGAACTGCGCGACCAGTCCGGCCCGGTGCAGCGGCTGAGCCAGTCGCGCGCCATCGCGCTCGACATGGAAAGCGCCACGATCGCGGCCAACGGCTTTCGCTTCCGGGTGCCCTATGGCACGCTTCTGTGCGTCTCCGACAAGCCCTTGCACGGCGAGTTGAAGCTGCCCGGCATGGCCACCGATTTCTACCGCACCCAGGTCAGCCGGCACCTGCTGATCGGGGTGCGGGCGATGGAACGGCTGCGCGAGATGCCGCTGGAGCGCATCCACAGCCGCAAGCTGCGCAGTTTCGAGGAAACCGCGTTCCTCTGAGGGCGGAAAATCGCCGCAAACTGGTGAAAATTGCTTGCCTTGACCCACAAAAGCGTGTGACTGGCCACTACAGGCTGTTACAGGCCGCGCAAAGCCCCCCCAGAATGGGGCCAGAGAGGAGACAGAGATGTCGAAACCGATGACCAAGACCCAACTTGTCGCCGCCGTCGCCGACGCGATGGGCGCTGACAAGAAGACCGCCTCGGCAGCCCTTGACGCAATCGCCGGGGTCGTGACCCGCGAGGTCGCCAGCGGTGGTGCGGTGACGTTGCCGGGGATCGGCAAGGTCGTCTGCCGTGCCCGCCCCGAACGCCAGGTCCGCAACCCGGCAACCGGCGAGACGATGACCAAGCCGGCCGACAAGGTGGTCAAGGTCGCCATCGCCAAGGCATTGAAGGAAAGCGTCAACGGCTGATCCCGACCGGCCCCTCGCCAGGGGGGCTTGCGGTCGCGCCGCCATCGCGTAGGGTCGCCCACCGGCGACCCTTTTCATTTCGCGGATCACATCAGGCGAGGCACAGCATGGATATTCGGGCGGTCGGCATGGGGCTGGCCTTTGCCTTCATGTGGTCCTCGGCTTTCACCTCGGCGCGGATGATCGTCGCCGATGCGCCGCCGCTGATGTCGCTGGCGCTGCGCTTCCTGATCTCGGGGCTGATCGGTGTCGGGCTGGCGCGCGCCCTGGGCCAGAGCTGGCGCCTGCCGCGCGAGCAGTGGCGCGCGGTGGCGATCTTCGGCCTGTGCCAGAACGCGCTTTATCTCGGGCTGAACTTCGTCGCGATGCAGTGGATCGAGGCCTCGCTGGCGGCGATCATCGCCTCGTCGATGCCGCTTCTGGTGGCGGCGCTGGGCTGGCTGGTTCTGGGCGACCGGGTGCGGCCCCTGGGCATTGCCGGGCTGGTGGCCGGCTTTGCCGGCGTCGCGGTCATCATGGGATCGCGGCTTTCGGGCGGGGTCAGCCTGCCCGGGATCGGGCTTTGCGTCATCGGCGCCCTGGCCCTGGCGGTGGCGACGCTGACCGTGCGCGGTGCGGCGACGCGCGGCAATGTGCTGATGATCGTCGGATTGCAGATGTTCGTCGGGGCCGCGGTTCTGGCCCTGGCCGCCGCCCTGCTCGAAGAGCCGGTGGTCAACTGGACACCGCGCCTGGTCGGTGCCTTCGCCTATACGACGGTGGTGCCGGGGCTGATCGCCACCTGGGTCTGGTTCCGGCTGGTGGCACGGATCGGCGCGGTCCGCGCCGCGACCTATCATTTTCTCAACCCGTTCTTCGGGGTCGCGGTGGCCGCCGCCCTGCTGGGCGAGCGGCTCGGCCCGGCCGATGTCGCCGGCGTGGTCATCGTCGCCGCCGGCATCCTGGCGGTGCAGATGTCGAAACGCCCCGACCTGCCGGTTCCGCCCGGTATCCGGCGCTAGCGCATGTCGCGTTCATTCGCATTCCGATCACCGCGGCGGCAAGGCTCCGTTCACCCGTGACGGTGTCGATTTCATCGCACCGGGATCGCCGCCACCCTAAAGCATGTCGCGCAAAAGTGGGAACCGGTTTTGCGCTACTCGGACATGCGAAATCAAAAGGTTAGAGTGGGTCGCGTGAATGCGAATGAACGCGATCCGC